>CAZYIV010000167.1:0-5266 GCA_964647615.1 uncultured Gemmatimonadaceae bacterium
GGCGCTGCGGGACGCCTTCGGCAACCCGGTGACCCAGTCGGGCGTGAGCATCGCCTCCGCCAGCGGCGCGGCGGGGGCCGCGCTGCGCGGCACCCTGAGCGCCACCACCAACGCCAGCGGCGTCGCGACCTTCACCGGGCTCAACCTCTTCGGCACCGCGGGCGGCTACCCGCTGGTCTTCACCAGCGGCGCGCTGGTGCCGGACACCTCGGTGACCATCGCGCTCACCGCCGGGCCCAAGGCGCTGCTGGCGGTCACCACCCAGCCCTCGGCCAGCGCCCAGAGCGGCAGCGCCTTCGCCCAGCAGCCGGTGGTGCAGGTCCGCGACTCGGCCGGCAACAACGTCGCCGCTGCTGGCGAAGTCGTTACCGCCGCCATCGCCACCGGCGGTGGGCAGCTGAAGGGCACGCTGACCGCCACGACCGGAAGCACGGGTGCCGCGGCGTTCACCAACCTCTCCATCTCGGGGAGCGCGGGGACCCGCACCCTGGTGTTCTCGGCCAGCGGGCTCGCCTCGGTCACCTCGGGGCCGATCACCCTCGGCGCCGGCACCCCGACCCAGCTGGCGCTCACCACCCAGCCGTCCGGCACGGCGCAGAGCGGGGTGGCCTTCGCCCAGCAGCCGGTGGCCCAGCTGCAGGATGCGAGCGGCAACCCGGTGGCGCTCGCGGGTGTGGACATCACCGTGACCATCACCGGCGCGCCGGGCGGCGTCTCGCTCGGCGGCACCCAGACCGTCCAGACCGGCTCCGGCGGCAGCGCCAGCTTCACCGGGCTCTCGCTGACCGGACCCACCGCCAGCTACACCCTGGACTTCACGGTGACCGCCGGCGTGACCGGGGTGACCCCGGTGACCTCCAGCGCGATCGCGCTCGGGGCCGGCAGCGGCACCGTCCTGAGCCTGGACGTCGCGCCACCCGCCACCGCGCAAAGCGGGGTGGCCCTGACCCCGGCGCCGGTGCTGCAGCTCCGCGACGGCGTCGGGAATCCGGTCGCGCAGGCCGGCGTCGCCGTGATCGCCAGCATCACCTCTGGCGCGGGCGGCGCGCTGGCCGGCACCGACACGGTACTCACCAACGCCGGCGGTACCGCGACCTTCAGCAACCTGCAGGTCGTCGGACCGGTGGGCAGCTACACCCTGAGCTTCGGCGGGTCGGGCCTCACTGGGGTCACTGCCAGTGCGCTCACGCTCTCGGCCGGTCCGGCGGCGAAGCTGGGGATCACCACGCAGCCCTCCACCACCGCGCAGAGCGGCGTGGCGCTCGCAACCCAGCCGGTCGTGCAGCTGCAGGATGGCGCCGGCAACCCGGTCGCCACGGCGGGCACCACGGTCACCGCCGCGATCGCGAGCGGCGGCGGGACGCTGGGGGGGACCCTCGGCGTCAGCACCGACGCGCAGGGCGTCGCGACCTTCACCAACCTGGTGGTGAGCGGCACCGTCGGCACCCGGACGCTGAGCTTCTCCGCCACTGGCCTCACCGGCGCCACGAGCGGCAGCATCGTGCTGAGTGCCGGCGCGGCCGCCGGCCTCGCCAAGAGCGCGGGCGACAACCAGTCGGCCACCGCCGGCTCGCCGCTGCCGGTGGATCCGCAAGTGCTGGTCACCGACGCCAGCGGCAATCCGGTGTCGGGGGTGAGCGTCACCTTCACCGTGACCGGCGGGGGCGGCACCGCCGCGGCGGTCGCCACCACCGACGCCGCCGGTCACGCCTCGGTGACCTGGACCCTCGGCAGCGTCGCCGGTGCCAACAGCATGGACGCCACCGCCGCGCTCACCGGCGGGACCACCACGGTGACCTTCAACGCCACCGGCACCGCGGGCAGCGCGGGCCAGCTGGCCATCCTCACCCAGCCGAGCACCACGGCGCAGAGTGGCGTGGTGCTTGCGCAGCAGCCGGTGATCCAGCTCGAGGACGCGCTGGGTAACCCGGTGAATACCCCCGGCGTCGCGATCACGGCGTCGTCGAGCGGCACGCTCGGCGGCACCACGCTCGCGGTGACCAACAGCAGCGGCGTGGCGACGTTCACCAACCTCTCGCTCACCGGGCTCGCGGGCAGTTACCAGATCACCTTCACCGGCACCAACCTCACCGGCGTGAGCTCCAGCGCCATCACGCTGGGTGCTGGTGCCGCGACCCGGCTGGTGATCCTCACCCAGCCCTCGACCACCACGCCGAGCGGGGTGGCCTTCGTGCAGCAGCCGGTGGTGCAGGTGCAGGACGCGGCCGGCAACCCCGTCGGCACCACCACGCGCCAGGTGACCGCGGCGGTGAACAGCGGCCCCAACGGCACCCTCGGGGCCGCGGGCCGCACCGTCAGCACCGACCTCAACGGGGTTGCGACCTTCCAGACGCTCACCCTGAGCGGCACGGTCGGCAGCTACACCCTGCTGTTCTCGTCGGCGGGTCTCTCCGCGGACGTCTCGGGCGCAATCGACCTGACCGCCGGTGCCGCCAGCCAGATGACCGCCAACTCGGTGACCAGCCAGAGCGCCACCGTCGGCACCGCGGTGGCGGCGCCGCCGAGCGTGCTGGTGCGCGATGCACAGGGGAACCCGGTGGCGGGCGTCGCGGTCACCTTCGCCGTGACGGCGGGTGGCGGGTCGCTCAACGGCGCGGCCGCCACCACCGATGCGGCGGGCCTCGCGACGGTCGCCAGCTGGACGCTCGGCGGTGTCGCGGGCACCAACACCGTCGCCGCCACGGCGACCGGGCTCTCCACGGTGACCTTCAACGCCACCGGCACCGCGGCCACCGCGGCGAACCTGGCGCTCAACCTGGGCAACAACCAGTCGGCCACGGTGAACAGCGCGGTGGCGATTGCCCCGTCGGTCAAGGTGACCGATGCCGGCGGCAACGCCGTGAGCGGCGTGACCGTGACGTTCGCGGTCGCGAGCGGCGGCGGCAGCGTCACCAGCAGCAGCCCCGTCAGCAACGGCAGCGGTATTGCTACCCTGGGCAGCTGGACCCTGGGCACCGCCGCGGGGACCAACACCCTCACCGCCACCGTGACCGGCCTGACCGGCAGCCCGGTGACCTTCACAGCGACCGGCACCGCGGGCGCTGCGGCCACCATCAGCCTGTCCACCGGCGACGGACAGTCGGCGCCGGTCAGCACCGCGGTGCCGGTGGCGCCGGCGGTGCTGGTGGTGGACGGCTTCGGCAACCCGAAGAGCGGCACCAGCGTGACCTTCGCGGTGACGGGCGGCGGCGGCAGCGTCACCGGCGGATCGGCGACGACCAACAGCAGCGGCATCGCGACGGTGGGCAGCTGGACCCTCGGCGCCGCGGCGGGGAGCAATACCCTGACCGCCACCTCCAGCGGCCTGACGGGCAGCCCCGTCACCTTCACGGCCACCGGCACCGCCGGCACCGCCACCAAGCTGGTGGTGACGGTCGCCGCGCCGACCAGCGCCCAGAGCGGCATCCCCTTCACCACCCAGCCGGCGGTGCAACTGCAGGATGCCGGCGGCAACCCGGTGGCCACCGCGGGCGTGACCGTCACGGCGACCCTGTTCCTGGCTACCCGGGTGCTGACCAACGCCACTGCCGTGACCGATGCGGCGGGGCTCGCGACCTTCAGCGGCCTCACGGTCACCGGTCCGACCGGCACCGTGGACAGCCTGAATTTCACCGCGACCGGCCTCACCTCTACTCCACGGACGGCACTCACCGTCACCGCCGGCACGCCGGTCAAGCTGGGCGTCAACCGCCAGCCGACCACCACCGCCCAGAGCGGGGTGGCGATCACCACCCAGCCCCGGGCCCAGGTGCAGGACTCGGTGGGGAACAGCGTGAGCCTGTCGGGCGTGGTGGTCACCGCGAGCATTGACAGCGGCCCCGTGGGCGGGGTGCTCACCAACCCGACCGCCACCACCAGTACGACCGGCCTGGCGACGTTCTCGGGGCTCGCGATCTCCGGTGTGCCGGGGGTGTACCGGCTCCGGTTCGACGCCACCGGCTATACCGGTGTGGTCACCAACAACATCACCCTCTCGGTCGGTCCGGCGTCACAGCTGACCATCACCACCCCGCCGCCCGCCAGCGTCGCCAGCGGGTCGGCCTTCGCCCCGCCGCCGGTGCTCCAGCTCCGGGACGCCTACGGCAATGCGGTACCCACCCAGGGCAGCGCCATCACGGCGGCGGTGGCGACCGGCCCGGCGGGCTCGACCCTCAGCAACGCTGTGGCGACCACCGACGCCGCCGGTGCCGCCACCTTCACCGGCATCACCCTGAGCGGCACCGCCGGCACCTACACCCTGTCGTTCACCGGGACGGCCGGCACGGTGAGCTCCAGCGGCTTCAGCCTCACCGCCGGCGGCGGCAGCAAGCTCGCCATGACCACCCAGCCCTCCGCCACCGCCACCAACGGCACCGTCTTCGCGCAGCAGCCCGTGGTGCAGTTGCAGGACGGCAGCGGCAACCCGGTGGCGGTCAGCGGGGTCAACGTCACCGTCGCGGTCGGCAGCGGGTCGGCTACGCTGGGCGGCACTCTCTCCGCCACGACCAACGGCTCGGGCACCGCCACCTTCACCAACCTGAAGCTCACCGGCACGGCAGGGACCCACACCCTGCTGTTCAGCGCGCCGACCTATACCAGCGTCTCCTCCAGCAGCATCAGCCTGGTGGCCAGCGCGGCGACGGCTGTCGCGATCAGCGCCGGCAACGGCCAGAGTGCCACTGTGGGCACTGCGGTGAGTACCGCGCCGGCGGCACTGGTGACCGACCAGAGCGGCAACCCGGTCAGCGGCTTCACCGTGAGCTTCGCCGCCAGCGGGAGCGGCAGCGTGGGCAGTCCGAGCGTGGCGACCAACAGCAGCGGCATCGCCTCGACGAGCTGGACCCTGAGCACCACGGCGGGGAGCAACACCCTCACCGCGACCGCGACGGGCCTCAGCAACAGTCCGTTGAGCTTCACCGCCACCGGCACCGCCGGCGCGGCGACCCAGCTCGCCATGCTGACCCAGCCCTCGACGTCGGCGGTGAATGGGGCAGCCTTCGGGACCCAGCCGGCGGTGCGGCTGCTCGACGCCTTCGGGAACGCCGTGGCCACCAGCAGTGTGCCGATCACGGCCACACTGGTGGGCAGCGGCGGCGTGCTGGGCGGCACGGCCACGGTCAGCACCGCCTCCGGTGTTGCCACCTTCAGCGGGCTTTCCATCACGGGGACCGCGGGGACCTACAGCCTGTCGTTTGCCTCGAGCGGGCTGACGAGTGTGAATTCGGGAAACATTGCGCTGGCCGCCGGCACCGCGACGACGGTGGCC
>CAZYIV010000168.1:0-5131 GCA_964647615.1 uncultured Gemmatimonadaceae bacterium
CTCCGGGTGGAGGACCGGGACGACGCCGAGGCCAGGACCACGTGGCACCCCGGATTCCCCAAGTCCTCGGTCTGACCGCGGCCCTCGCCGCGCTGGTGCCCGCCTGCCGGCCCGCGGCGGAGCGGGCCCCGATCGCGCCCGCCGCCTACACGACGACTCCGGCGGCGGCGCAGTTCTGGAACAGCGCCACGGTGTACTTCCTGCTCACCGACCGCTTCCTGGATGCCGACACCACCAACGACCACGCCTACGGCCGCGCCTCGGATGCCTCCAGGCTGCGCGGTTTCGAGGGCGGCGACCTCGCCGGTGTCCGGCGGCAGATCGAGGCCGGCTACTTCGACAGCCTGGGGGTCAGCGCCCTCTGGCTCACGCCGTTCGTCGAGCAGATCCACGGCGCGGTGGATGAAGGGACCGGCCGCACCTATGGCTTCCACGGCTACTGGACCCGGGACTGGACCGCCGTGGACTCCGCACTCGGCACCCGCGAGGAGCTGCGCGCCATGGTGCAGGCGGCCCATCGCCACGGCCTCCGGGTACTCATGGACGCGGTGATCAACCATCCCGGCCCCGTCACACCGGAGGACCCGGCCTGGCCCGCGGACTGGGTCCGCACCACGCCGCAGTGCAAGTACGACAGCTATCCCTCGACCGTGGACTGCACCCTGGTCCCGACCCTGCCGGACATCCGCACTGATGCGACCACGCCGGTGGAGCTGCCGCCGATGCTGATCGAGAAGTGGCGCCGCGAGGGGCGGCTGGACCAGGAGGTGGCGTCGCTGGACAGCTTCTTTGTCCGCACCGGCTACCCGCGCACCCCGCCGTACTACATCGTCAAATGGCTCACCGACTGGGTGCGGGAGATGGGCTTCGACGGCTACCGGGTGGACACCGCCAAACACTTCGAGGAGGCGCTGAGCCTGGTGCTGCGGCAGCAGGCCGACGTGGCCTATGCCGACTGGAAGCATGCCCACCCGTCCGAGGTGCTCGACAGCCTGCCGTTTTACATGGTTGGGGAGGTCTACGGCTGGTGGCCGGGGGCGGCGCACGCCTTCGACTTCGGCGACCGGAAGGTGGACTACTTCGCCCACGGGTACGACGCACTGATCAACTTCGCCTTCAAGGCCGACGCGCACTGGCCGTTGGACAGCCTGTTCCGCACCTACGACGCCTCCCTGCACGGCGGCCCGCTCCAGGGCGTGGCACTGCTCAACTACGTCAGCTCGCACGACGACGGCGGCCCCTACGACCGGGACCGCACCGACCCCTTCGGCGCCGGCACCCGGCTGCTCCTCGCGCCCGGCGGGGCGCAGGTGTACTACGGCGACGAAACGGCCCGCCTGCTGCAGGTGCCCGGTGCCGAGGGCGATGCCAACCTGCGGTCCCTGATGAACTGGGGCGAACTCGCCGCCGGGGGGAAGACCGCCGCAGTGCTGGCGCACTGGCGGAAGCTGGGCCGGTTCCGGCATGCGCACCCCGCCATCGGCGCGGGGATCCACCGGGAGCTGCAGGTGGCGCCCTACGTCTTCAGCCGGATGCTGGCAGATGACCGTGTGGTGATCGCGGTGGGTGCGCCGAAGGGCAGGAAGGTCATCCCGGTCGGCGACACCTTCGCCGAGGGGACGAGCCTGGTGGACGCCTACAGCGGCGCCACCGGGACGGTGCAGGGGGGGCAGGTCTCCCTCGACACGCCGGCAGAGATCGTCCTGCTGGCGCCGCGCTGAGCGGGGCGGCTACTCCCGCACCCAGACCTGCGCGGCGCGGGCCGGAAGCCCCAGCCGGAGGTTCCCCCCGGTCACCGCCGCCGCCAGACCCGGGGGCCAGGCCTGGCGCCACTTCCCGTCCGCCGCCACGCTGGTGTCGCGCGGCGTGTCGGTCAGGTTGAACGCCACGATGGCCCGCTGGGCGCCCAGGGTGCGGGCATAGGCCAGCACGCCCCGGGCGTCGTCGGTGACCAGCCACTGCAGGTCCCCGTCCACCAGCAGCCGCAGGTGCGCCTTCCGCAGTGCGATCAGCCCCCGGTACACCTCGAAGAGCGCGGTGTCGGGCCGCACCGCGTCCCGCGGGCGGGGGCGGCCCAGCGGCCCGGCGATCTCATCTTCGTAGTGCAGGTCGCCCCAGACCATCGGCTTCCGCTCGTCCGGGTCGTCCGCGCCCCACATCCCGACTTCATCCCCGTTCCAGATGTGCGGTGCCCCGATCATGGTGAACTGCTGCACCAGCAGTTGCTCCATGAGGCGCCGGGTCCGGGCATCGGGCCGGTCAATTCTATAGCCCGGGTCCTCGCGCGGGTTCGCGTGGTACTTGTACTTCCCCGGGTTGTACATGGAGGTGCCGAACCGCGGCGTGTCGTGGCTGGCCGTCAGGTTCATCTCGGCCCGCTGGTGCGCCTCGTCCACCCCGAGCGCCATGGAGTCCATGGCCGCCGCGTAGCCCGTCGGGGTGAGCGCCGGCGGGGCCCCGGTGATCAGCCGCCGGGTGGGCGCGTACCACTGGTAGTGCATCACCGCGTCGAACACGTCGCCCTGGAGCCAGGGAGCCGGGTTCCACATGTGGTCGGGCCACTGCTCCCACCACACCTCCCCGACCAGGTACGCCTCGGGGTTGATCCGGCGCACGAAGCGCCGGTAGTCGCGCCAGAAGCCGAGCGGCACCACGTCGGCCACGTCGAGCCGGAACCCGTCCACACCGTCCGACGGATCGCCGTCGCCGTTGGGGTCCATCCAGCGCCGGGTCACGGCGAAGATGTGCGCCTTCACACCCGGGACCAGGTTCCCCTCGATGGGGCCATGGGTCTCGCCCGCGGGGCGCCCCACCTTCTTCCATTCGGGGAGCCACGGCACGCCGGCCCAGCCGCGGTAACGGAACTCGTTGGTGTCGGGCGTCGCCGGGTCGTCGAAGCGCTCCACCTCGTACCACCCGGCGTAGGGTGAGGCCTGCTGCCGCGCGAGCACGTCGCGCCAGGCCCAGAAGGCAGTGCCGGTGTGGTTCCAGGAGTAGTCGATGATGATCCGCATCCCGCGGCGGTGGACCTCCTGCACCAGCTTCAGGAAGAGGCTGTCGGCCGCGGTCCAGCTCCACGCCGCCGGGTCGGCGGGGTTCTCGGCCGCCATCTTCGCCTCGTCCCCCCGGGGGTCGGGCCCGAAGTTGCGGTCGATGTGGCGGTAGTTGCGGGCGTCGTACTTGTGGAGGCTTGGCGCGTCGTTGATCGGGTTGAGGAAGAGCGCCGTCACCCCGAGCCGCTGCAGGTAGTCCAGTTCGTCCAGCACCCCCTGCAGGTCGCCGCCGTAACGGCGGTACTGCACCGCACGGGTGAAGTCCCAGCCCGCCGCCCGCGCCCACGGCTCCTGCCGGTACCAGTCCCAGCTCCAGGGGGTGACGCTCCACCCCGGCGGCGCTGGCTGGTCGCTGAAGCCCTCGATGTCGTGCGGGGTGGGGTCGTTGGCGGGGTCGCCGTTGCGGAACCGCTCCACGAAGACCTGGTACCAGACCGCGTCGGTGGCCCAGGCCGGCACCTCCATGCGCACCGGCCGGGCCGCGGGCGTAGCACCCTCGCCGCCGCAGCCCAGGAGGAGGAGCGCGACAGCCGCGAAGGCGGGCCGCGTCATTCGGCCGCCGAACGGCGGCACCACGCCGTCGTGAGGCAGGCCGCGAGCACCGTCCACGCCATGAGGAACAGGTCGGGATTCCCGCCGTACATCACGCCGATCTTGAGCAGGTGGGTGGCGAGCGCGCCGAGCATCAGCAGCGCCCCGAGCCCTGCCCCCGCGAGCGCGGTCCGGGGCATGAGCAGGAGCACCGTCGCGATCGCCTCCAGACCACCCACCAGGTACCGCCCCCACGGTTCCACGCCAAGGAACGAGAACAGGGTCACCGAATCCTCGGCGCCGCTGAGCTTGGCGAAGCCCGCCACCCCGAGGATGGCGGCGGCTACGAGCTGGGCGACCCAGCTGGAGATGAGGCGGGGGCGGGAGAGCGGCATCGGGAATCCCGGGTTGTGAGGGCGGAAATGGCGCCTGGCTGCGCCACGTCGGGGAACCTGCGCCGCGCCGGGGGGTGGCGCAAGCTGGGTGGCCGGCGGTCCGGCGCCGCTATTTCCCGTCCGTCACCTGGGCGGGGCCGTAAGCGATGCGCTCGTACCCGGGACGGAGGCCGAGCTGCTGCCAGCGGGGCCCGTCGTCGTCCCGGGCGATCGCGTCCAGCACCGTGATCCGGGCCTCGCGCCGGCGCGCCTCGGCCAGGAGGTGCCGGAGCAGCAGATCATCGTCGGCGTGCGCCGGGGTCATGAGCCCGGGCACCGGCGCCTCGAGGCCGAGCCATCCCTCGCGCCCGGGGGAGAGGTAGAGGCTGCGCGCCGCCTGGACCTCTCCCTCGCGCAGCAGGACGGCGTGAAGCCAGCCGCGCCGGCCCACCAGTTCGCGGAACCACGCCCCGGTGGGCAGCTCGTACCAGCGGTCGAGGAAGGTGGTCCAGCGCGGGGCCAGGTGCTGGTCCACCAGCATCACCGTCTGCGGGGCGGGCCCGGGAGTGCCGCGCGCCGGCCCGCCCAGGGCGTAGTAGCGGCGCAGGGCGCCACGGGGATGCAGCTGACGGGCCTGGAACCAGCGGGGCAGCGCGTCCGGCACCCGGCCGGCATGGTGGGTCACCTCGAACCGGGCAATGCCCACCGCGGCATACGCGGCGAGGAGCTGGTCCAGCAGTGGCTCGGTGGCGGGGGCGGTGAGGCCCAGGTCGTGGATGGTGTTGAAGGGGGCGAAGGGAATCGCCCGGCAGCGGGTGTAGTGCACGCCCTCCTCCTGGCGCCACTCGGGCCGGTAGGCCCGCGTGAAGGCCGGGGGGACGGCCCGGAACAGGTCGGCCCAGGCCTCGAGTCCGGCGTGCTCGAGGGCAACGATCTCGGCGGGGGAAAGGGAGTGGTCGGGCATGGCACGGGGGGTGGCCGGGGGCCGGCCACTGTCCCAACCTACCCCCCGGGGGGCGGGGGGTCCATGTCGCGGGCCCCGGGCCCCGAAAACAGGCGCGGGGGGGGGGGGGGACCCCCCCCCCCCCGCCGGGGGACCCGGGGGGGCGGGGCACCCCGCGCGGGCCCAGGCCACCCCCCCCCCCCACCCCCCCAAGGCGGCGGCCCGCGCGC
>CAZYIV010000169.1:0-5123 GCA_964647615.1 uncultured Gemmatimonadaceae bacterium
GGCAAGGTGGTGTTCGCCCAGGGCTGGGGCGTGCGCAAGGTGGGCGAGCCGGCGCCCGTCACCGGCGAGACGATGTTCCAGATCGCCTCCAACTCCAAGGCCGTCACCTCCGCCGCCCTCGCCATCCTGGTGGACGACGGCAAGCTCAAGTGGGACGATCCGGTCACCGACTACCTGCCCTGGTTCCGCCTCGGGGGCGATGCCTACATCACCCGCGAGATGACCATTCGCGATCTCCTCTGCCACCGCAGCGGCCTCTCCCTCGGTGCCGGCGACCTGCTCTGGTGGTTCGGCGACTTCGACCGCGAGGAGATCGCCCGCCGGCTGCGCTACATTACCCCTGCCACCAGCTTCCGCACCCATTACGCCTACGACAACGTGCTCTTCATCGTCGCCGGCGAGGTGGTGAAGGCCGCCAGCGGCATGTCGTGGGACGACTTCGTCCGTACCCGGATCTTCCAGCCGCTCGGCATGAAGCACGTCAACACCAGCGTGCGCGACTTCCGCCCCGGCGACAACGTCGCCGTGCCCCACGCCCGGGTGAACACCGCCGGCGCCATGGAGCCGATCGGCTGGGACACCGTGGACAACATCGGCGCCGGCGCGGCCGTCAACGCCAGCGTCTCGGACTGGGCCAAGTGGCTCATGGTGCAGCTCGATTCCGGCCGGGTGGATGCCACCCACCGGCTGTGGCAGGCGCAACAGACCCGCGCGTTGTGGAACCCCGAGATCAACATCCCGGTGGGCGTCCCCGCCCCGCCCTTCACCGCCCTCCGCGCCAACTTCAGCGGCTACGCCCTGGGCTGGCAGGTGCGCGACTACCGCGGGCTCAAGCTGGTGACCCACACCGGCGGCCTCGCCGGCATGCTCTCCCGGGTGTTCATGGTGCCGGAGAAGCGGCTCGGCATCGTGGTCTTCACCAACGGCGAGACCAACGCCTTCAACGCCCTCGGCTGGTGGATGCTCGACTACTACCTGGGCGCCCCGCACACCGACTGGGTGGTGGCCTACACCGAGGCGGGCGACGAGACCCTGGCCCGCGACCGCGCCTTCGAGGATTCCGCCACTGCGGCCCGTCACGCCGACGTGGGGCCGTCGCTGCCGCTGGCGCAGCTGGCCGGCCGCTACACCGACGCCTGGTACGGCGACGTGACCCTCGCGGTGGAGGGCGGGCACCTGGTGCTGCACTGGAGCCGCTCTCCCGGGCTCACCGCCGACCTGGAGCATTGGCAGTACGACACCTTCCGCGCCCGCATGCGGGTGAAGTACGCCGCCGATGCGTTCGTGACCTTCCAGCTCACCCCCGAGGGGACGGTGGACCGGATGCTGATGGCGCCGTTCCTCCCCTCGACCGACTTCAGCTTCGACTACCAGGACCTGCTCTTCCATCCGGTGCATTGACCCGACGAGGTGTCGCATGAAGCGCGTGCTGCTGTGGCTGGGGGGCGGGATCGTGGTGGTCATCGGGGTGATCCTGCTGACCGGACTGGTGCTCCCCCGGGAGCACAAGGTGCAGAGCTGCCTCACCCTTACCGCGCCGGCGGAGAGCGTGTGGGCGGTCATGCGGGACATCGGAGCGACACCCACGTGGTGGCACGACATGGAGCGGGCCGAGCGGACCGACAGCGCCGGCGCGGAACGCTGGACCGAGAGCGCCGGCGGATTCACGATGACGGTCCGGGTGGAGGAGGTGACGCCCGGGCATCGGTTTGACACGACCATCGAGCCGCCGCCGGATGCGGTGTTCGGCGGCGTGTGGCGGCACGAGGTGTCCGCCGCCGAGGGCGGTGGCAGCGTGGCCTGCCTGTCGGAGGATGGCTGGGTCTCGAATCCGGCCTTCCGGGCCATCGGCTACCTGATGGGGCAGCGCAAGACGATTGACAGCTACCTCACGGCCCTCTCGGCCCGCTTCGGAGGCGGCGCCCGGCCGGAACACCGGAACTGACCCGTCGCCGTCCCGGGTGAGTGGCGTCACCTGCCGTCCGGCCGGCACCCGGCTATGCTGCAGCGGGTGCCAACCCGGCGCCCGTCCACGGCATCCCATCGGGAACCCCGGTCATGCGACGTCCCATGTTCCTTGCGCTCGCCCTCGTCCTGCTCGCCGCCTGCAGCCAGGCCACCGACTCCACCCGGGTGCCGCCGCCGCAGTCCCGCGGGCTCGGCCTCGACACGGTGGCCTCCGGGCTGAGCAGCCCGCTCTACCTCACGGCGCCCGCCGGCGACAGCACCCGGCTCTTCGTCGTGGAACAGTCCGGACGCATCCGCATCATCCGGAACGACACCACCCTGGCGACGCCGTTCCTCGACCTGTCCGATTCCATCAGCAACGGCGGTGAGCAGGGCCTGCTCGGCCTGGCCTTCGATCCCGCCTACGCCACCAACGGCCGCTTCTTCGTGAGTTACACTCGGCAGGACGGCGACAGCCGGCTGGCGCGCTACCAGGTCAGCGCCAATCCGGACTCCGCCGATCCCGCCTCCGGCGCCACCCTGCTCGAGGTGCCGCAGCCATACAGCAACCACAACGGCGGCGGCATCGCCTTCGGGCCCGACGGCTACCTCTATTACGGGCTGGGCGACGGCGGCAGCGGCGGTGATCCCGACGGGCACGGCCAGGACCGCACCGAGCTGCTGGGCTCGATGCTCCGGCTCGACGTGAGCGGCAGCGGCTACACCATCCCGGCGGGCAATCCGTTCACCGGCACCGCCGGGCTCCGGGGCGAGCTGTGGAACTACGGCCTGCGGAACCCGTGGCGCTGGGGCTTCGATCGCCAGACCGGCGACCTCTACATCGGCGACGTGGGCCAGGGCCAGTGGGAGGAGATCGACGTGCAGCCGTCGGGCTCGGCCGGCGGCGAGAACTACGGCTGGAACGAGATGGAGGGCACCCACTGCTACCAGTCAGGGTGCAGCACCGCGGGGCTGGTGCTTCCGGTCCTCGACTACGACCACGGGCAGGGCTGCTCGGTGACGGGCGGCTACGTCTACCGCGGCGCCGCGATTCCCAGCCTGCAGGGCCGGTACTTCTACGCCGACTACTGCAGTGGCTGGGTCCGCAGCTTCGTCTGGTCGGGCGGGCAGGCCACCGACAAGCGCTCGGAGCCGGACCTCACCCCCGGCGGGAACATCACCAGCTTCGGGGAGGATGCCCGGGGCGAGCTGTACATCATTGCCGGCAGCCGCGTGCATCGCGTGGTGCAGCCCTGACGCCGGACGCCGGCCGGGGATAGGTTGGGTGAGCCCCTCCCCGACTCCCATGGCCGACGACGCCGAGACCCCGGAAACCCTGCAGGCCCTCGCCGACCAGCTCCCGCCGGAGGCGCTGTTCGGCACCTCGTCGTGGAACTATCCCGGGTGGCAGGGCCTGGTCTACCACCAGAAGTACCCCAAGACCGGTGCCACCACCCGCATGCTCGAGGAGTACGCCCGCTACCCGCTGTTCCGCACCGTCGGCATCGACTCGACCTTCTACAACCCCGCCAGCCCGAAGGTGCTCGAGGGCTACGCCCAGGCGCTGCCCGCGGGGTTCCGCTGCGTGAGCAAGGTGTGGGACCGCATCACGGTCCACACCCTGCCCAGGGCGCGCTACAAGGACCAGGGCGGCGAGGGCAATCCCGACTTCCTCAACGCCGAGCTGTTCCAGGCGGAGGTGCTGGCCCCGTGGCTGGAGCACTTCGCCGACCACCTCGGGCCGTTCGTCTTCGAGTTCCAGACCATTCCCCGCTCGGCGAAGCTCACCGGCCAGGCGTTCGCTGACCGGCTGGACGCCTTCTTCTCGCAGCTGCCGCGGGAGGTGCCCTACGCCATCGAGCTGCGCAACCAGGAGTACCTGGTGCCGCCGTACTTCGCGGTGCTGCGGGAGCACAACGTCGCCCACGTGTTCAACAGCTGGACCCGGATGCCCCCGATCGGCGAGCAGCTCGACCTGCCCGGCGCCTTCAGCGCGCCGTTCGCGGTGGCGCGGGTGCTGCTCCGGCCGGGGCGCACCTACAACGAGGCGGTGGATGCCTTCGCCCCGTACGACAGGATCCAGGACAGGAACCCGGAGCTGCGGGCGGACGTGGCGCGCCTGATCCGGATGGCGATGGCGCTCCGCGTCCCGGCCTACGTGCTGGTGAACAACCGGGCCGAGGGAAGCGCGCCGAAGACCATCGCGGCGATCGCGCGGATGCTGCTCGAGCCGGCGTGAAGCCGGCGGGCCAGGATGGGGAACGCCCCCGTCGCACCGGTGGTGCGGCGGGGGCGTCGGTCTCCCGGCCCGGGGGCGGGGCGGGACGTCAGGCGGAAGCGCGCCGGGTCGAGGCGCGACGGCGGACCACCGCGCGCCGCTTGCGGGGGCCGGCCTCGACCGGGCTCTGGGCCAGCGCATGGGCGCTGGCGGCGAGCCGGATCGCCTGGCTCGCGGCGTGGCTGCCGCGCACCGAGGCCTCCACCCAGCGGCCGAAGGGCGCCTGTTCCCCGGTGAGGAACGGCCGCGCCGCGCGGGTGTCGAGCACCGCCTGGCGCTCCGACTCCGGCAGCTTCAGCACGATGGATTCGTCGAACAGGAAGGCGAACATGCGGCCGTGGGTGAAGAACGCCTCGGCGCCGAACATCCGCTTGGTCGAGACCTCGGGCATCGCCCGGATCGCGGCCTGCACGACTTCGTACGCATCGCTGCGGGTGCGCGCCACGGTTCTGCTCCCGGTCCGCATGGGGTGAAAAAGGGTGGCAAACGTACCACCCGCCGGCCGGGTCCGCTAGAACGATCCCTCCCGAAGAGTGACCGTAAGACCCCAGCGCCGCTCCCCCATGGGGGGCAGGATCGGGGCCAGCTCCGCCCCCGGCGTGCCGGGCACGATCCCCGTGGCGAACGTGAGGCAGGGCTCCACCGCCAGGTTCCAGTACGGCTCGCCCGCGGGCGCCCAGCCGCCGCAGTTCACCCACACGCCCAGCGCCGGGATCTCGCCGGCATCCCAGTGCATCACAAGCGTTTCCCCGCGATCCGGGTGGTGCAGCTCGGCCTGGGCCGCGGCCGGCGGGGTGAGCAGGAGCATGGCCGCCCAGCCACCCTGCTCGGGAATCATGAACCCGCCATCCTCCGCCGGCGGCCAGGCCACGTCGTCCCCCACCCGCCAGTCGTCGCG
>CAZYIV010000170.1:0-5106 GCA_964647615.1 uncultured Gemmatimonadaceae bacterium
CGCCGGCGAGAGCTACCGGGTGCAGGTGGGCGCGCCGCTCCGGTCGGCGCAGGACGTGGCGGGGATCGTGGTGAGCGCCCGGCGCGGGGCGCCGGTGTACCTGCGCAACGTCGCGGCGGTGCGGGAGGAGTACGGCGAGCGCGAGACCTACGTGCGCCACGCCGCCGGCACGGAGGGGTCCGAGAGCGCGGTCACGATCAGCGTCGCCAAGCGGAAGGGCGCCAACGCCACGATCGTGGCGCACCAGGTATTGCAGCGGGTGGAGCAGGCCCGGGCCCGGCTGCTCCCCGCCGACGTGCAGGTCACCGACACCCGGAACTACGGCGAGACGGCGCGGGAGAAGGCCAGCGAGCTGATGCTGCACCTGCTCATCGCCACCCTGTCCGTGACGGCGCTGATCTGGCTGTTCCTCGGCTGGCGCGAGGCGGTGGTGGTGCTGGTGGCCGTGCCGGTGACGCTGGCGCTCACGCTCTTCAGCTACTACGCCCTGGGCTACACCCTCAACCGGATCACCCTGTTCGCGCTGATCTTCTCCATCGGCATCCTGGTGGACGACGCGATCGTGGTGGTGGAGAACATCTACCGCCACCTGCAGTTGGGGCTCAAGCCCGCGGCGGAAGCGGCGATCGAGGGTGTGGACGAGGTCGGCAACCCGACAATCCTCGCCACCTTCACCGTCATCGCGGCGATCCTGCCGATGGCGTTCGTGAGCGGGCTCATGGGACCGTACATGCGGCCCATCCCGGTGGGCGCCAGCGTGGCGATGCTGGCGAGCCTCGCCGTGGCGTTCATCGTCACGCCCTACCTCGGTTTCCGGCTGCTGCGCGGCCACGTGAAGGCGCTGGACCACCAGCCGGCGGGCCCGGCCCATCAGCCCGAGGACGAGGGCGGGTTCGCGAAGCGCTACCGCCCGCTGATGCGGCGGCTGATGGGTGGGGGCAGGACCCGGCTGGTGTTCTACCTCGGCGTGCTGGTGCTGCTGCTCGCCTCGATGGGGCTGGTGGCGCTCAAGGTGGTGCAGGTGAAGATGCTGCCCTTCGACAACAAGTCGGAGTTCCAGGTGATCCTGGACCTGCCGGAGGGCGCCACGCTGGAGACCAGCGCGGCCGCCGCGGCGGAGATCGCGGCCTACCTGCGCACCGTGCCCGAGGTGCGGCACACCCAGGTGTACGCCGGGACCGCGGCGCCGTTCAACTTCAACGGCCTGGTCCGGCACTACTTCCTGCGCCAGGGCGCCAACGTCGCCGACGTGCAGGTGAACCTGGTGCCCAAGGAGGACCGCAGCCGGCAGAGCCATGCGATCGCGGTGGCGGTGCGGCCGCGGGTGGACTCGATCGCCGCGCGCTACGGCGCCAGCGCCAAGATCGCCGAGATCCCCCCGGGCCCGCCGGTGCTCAGCACCCTGGTGGCGGAGATCTACGCCGGCAGCGACAGCGCCCGGCTGGAGGCGGCGCGGCGGGTGAAGGCGGTGTTCGAGCAGACCCCCGGCGTGGTGGACGTGGACTGGACCGTCGAGGCGCCGGAGACCCGGCTCAGCTTCCGGGTGGACCGGGCCCGCGCCGCGCAGGCCGGCGCCAGCGTGGAGCAGATCGTCCAGACGGTGTACCTGGCGCAGGCGGGCGCGCCGGCCGGGCTGCTGGCCAGCGCCACCGCGCGGGAGCCGGTGGCGATCGTGCCCCGGCTGCCGCTGGAGCGGCGCTCCTCGGTGGCGGCGCTGCTGGCGCTGCCCATCCCCACGATGGCGGGGCCGCAGCCGCTGGGGCGCTTCGTGCGGGTGGACTCCACGGTGCGGGACAACGCCCGCCACCGGCGCGACCTGCGCCCGGTGATCTACGTGACCGGCGACGTGGCCGGGAGCATCGAGAGCCCGGTGTACGCCATTCTGGCGATGAACCAGGCGCTCGATACGGTCCGGGTGGACGGTGCCGCAATCCACCGCTACAACGCGGTGCAGCCGGACCGGCTGGACGAGCTGGCCATGAAGTGGGACGGCGAGTGGCAGATCACGATCGAGGTCTTCCGCGACCTGGGGCTCGCCTTCGCCGCGGTGCTGCTGCTGATCTACGTGCTGGTGGTGTGGTGGTTCGAGTCGTTCACCATCCCGCTGGTGATCATGGCGCCGATCCCGCTGACCCTGATCGGCATCCTGCCGGGGCACGCGGTCACCGGCGCGTTCTTCACCGCCACCAGCATGATCGGGATGATCGCGCTGGCCGGCATCATCGTCCGCAACTCGATCCTGCTGGTGGACTTCGTGCAGCTGGCGGAGCGCCGCGGCGTGCCCCTGGCCGACGCGGTGATCGAGGCCGGCGCGGTGCGCTTCCGGCCGATCGCGCTGACCGCGGCGGCGGTGGTGGTGGGCGGGCTGGTGATGGTGCTCGACCCGATCTTCCAGGGACTCGCGGTGGCGCTCATGAGCGGCGCCGTCGTGGCGACCCTGCTCACGATGGTGGTGGTGCCGCTGCTCTACTGGGAGCTCCGGCGGCGCCAGCGCCCGCTGGACGAATAGCCCGCGGCGGGCCCGCCCGCCGCCTCACGCGAGGACGCGAACGATGTGCGACGAAATGGTCATCCGGCGCCTGGCCGGCTTCTTCATCCTGCTGTCGGTGGCCCTGGCCCACTGGGTGAACCCGCTGTGGCTCCTGTTCACCGCCTTCGTGGGGTTCAACCTGATCCAGTCGAGCCTCACCGGCTTCTGCCCGCTGGAGCGGATCCTGGGGCGGTTCCGGCTGTTCGGCTGCGTGCCGAAGGGGGCCCGCTGAGGGCCCGGGAAGTGTGACGCGCGTCACGACTTAACGCCCCGGGGCCGGCGGCGTCTGTGGGGCTGAAGGCTGGCCGCACGATCCGACCGCAACCCCTGAAGGAGTGTCCCATGAAGGCAACCCGCCCCACGCTGGGCCTCGCCGTGGCCGCGGTGCTGGTCCTTGGTCTCGGCGCCTGCAGCGACAGCAACAGCCCCTCGAACGTCACGGGCAACATCCTGTCCCAGGTCCAGGCGAGCGACATCAGCAGCGACGTCACCTCCGACCTGGACGACCTGGCCGAGCTCTCCACCTATGATGCGTCGAACGGCGTGCCGCTGAGCGGCGCGGCGGCCCCCTCGGTGCTCGGCACGCCGCCGGCCGGGTGCGTGACAATCTCGCCCCTGCCGCCCACCAACAGCGACGGCGACGCGGTGCCCGACTCGGTGCGGATGAGCTACGACGCCTGCGTGTTCACCCGCGGCGCCGGCACCGTGACCGACTCGCTGGGCGGGACCATCGATTTCATCGACCCGCTGCCCAACACCGTCAGCATCGGCGTGCGGCACGTCTTCACCAACTTCACCCGGGCCCGGGTCAACACCGCCTTCCCCCTGCGCAGCTTCATGGCGGTGCACAACGGCACCCGGGAGTGGGGCGGCAACGCCGACACCCTGGGCCACGTGATCACCGACTTCACCACCGTGTGGACCCACCCGAGCGGCCGGACCACGACCCTCACCAAGAACTGGCTGGCGAAGTTCACCGCCGCCACCCCGGGGACGATCTCGCTGATCACCCCGCTCCCGGCCGGCAGCTTCACCGTGAACGGCACCGGGGAGTGGAGCACCCTCAACCGCTCCTGGAGCGTGGCCACGAGCACCGTCACCCCGCTGGCCTATGACCCGGCCTGCACCGTGGCGCCGCGGTTCACCGCCGGCGAGCTTGCCCTGGTTGTGACCCGGGCCGGCGAGATCACCAACGTGGACATCCTGTTCACCGCCTGCGGGCAGTACACCGTGACCCGGACGACGGGGCAGGCGACCTGAACGGAACCGCGGCGGCAGGACGGTAAGGCGGCAGGGCGGTAGGGGGTGCTCCCTTACCGCCCTGCCGTCTTACCGCCCTGCCGCCGCCTGCCACTGTCCTCCCTCGCCCTCCGGGGTATATTCCCGCCCGTCCTCAGCAGTCCCCAGAGCCCCCTGATCCGGAGTTTCCATGAAGTTCCTGGCCCTTGTCGCCGTGGGATCGCTTGCGCTTGCCGCCTGTCAGGGCGCCGGCGCGGCGGGTGGCGGCAGCCTGTCCACCCAGGATGACAGCGTCAGCTATATCCTCGGCTACAAGATGGGCGAGAACCTGAAGCAGCAGAGCGTGCCCGTGAAGCCGGAGCTGATTTTCCGCGGCCTGAAGGAAGGGATGGCGGGCGCCACTGCCAGCATCCCCGACAGCGCCATGCAGGCGACCATGATGGCCTTCCAGGTGCGCATGATGGGACAGCAGCGCACCCGTGATTCGGCCCAGGCCATCAGCAACCGGACGGACGGCGACAAGTTCCTCGCCGAGAACAAGGGGAAGGACGGCGTGAAGACGACCCCGAGCGGGCTCCAGTACAAGGTCCTGAAGGAAGGCACCGGGCCGCGGCCCAAGGCTACCAGCAGGGTGACCGTGCACTATCGCGGCACCTTGCTCGACGGCAAGGAGTTCGACAGCTCCTACGAGCGCGGCGAGCCGGCGAACTTCGTGCTCAACCAGGTGATCCCCGGCTGGACCGAGGGGGTGCAGCTGATGAACACCGGTTCCAAGTACCAGTTCTGGATCCCGGGCGACCTGGCCTACGGCCCGCAGGGATCGCCGCCGGTGATCCCGCCGAACGCGACGCTCGTGTTCGAGGTCGAGCTCATTTCCTTCAAGTGAGCCGGCGGCCGGCGTCCCCACGTGGCTGACGCGATCCCGCAGGACCTCCACGACGCGCTCGCGGGGCGATACGCCCTCGAGCGCGTCGTTGGCCGTGGGGGCATGGCGGTGGTGTACCGCGCCCGCGACCTGCGGCACGACCGGCCGGTGGCGCTCAAGCTGCTGCACGAGGAGCTCTCCGCCACCCTGGGCGCCGAGCGCTTCCACCGCGAGATCCAGATCGCGGCGCGGCTGCAGCACCCGCACATCCTGATGCTGATCGAGGCCGGCGAGGCGGCGGGCCGGCTGTACTACACCATGCCGTTCGTCGAGGGCGAATCGCTCCGGCAGCTGCTGCTGCGGGAACGCACCCTGCCACCCGACACGGTGGCGGCGCTGGTGCGGGAGGTGGCCGGCGCGCTCGACTACGCCCATCGCCAGGGCGTGATCCACCGCGACATCAAGCCCGAGA
>CAZYIV010000171.1:0-5058 GCA_964647615.1 uncultured Gemmatimonadaceae bacterium
TTCGACCAGCTGCTGGTCGCGGGGCAGGTGACCCTGGCCGGCACCCTCACGGTGCGGGAAATCGCGCCGTTCCTCGCCGGAAGCTGCGGGCAGGTGCTGCCGGTGCTGCTGGACCACTCGACCGGATCACGGGGCGCGTTCGGCAAGTTCGTCGGGCTCACCCCCGGCATCGGCCGCGGGCTCCGGCTGTACCAGCCGACCGATACCATCGCGCTGGTGGGCTACAACCCGATCACGCTGCTCTCCCGCGCGCCGACCGCGGTCACGGTCGCGGAGGGTGGTGCCGCCGCCAGCTACAGCCTCTGCCTGCAGCACGCCCCGACCGCCGATGTCACGGTGACGCCGGGCTCGCTCTTCGGGCAGCTGCAGGCGATGACGCCGGTGACATTTACCCCCGCCGCCTGGGCGCTGCCGCGGAGCATCAGCGTCGCCGCCATCGACGACCTGCTGTACGAGCCGCCGCCACAGCAGGATGAGGTCACCCACCAGGTCACGAGCACCGACCCGGCGTACCAGTTCGCCGGGCTGTCCAACGATGTCGTGACCATCACCGACAACGACGGCAGCGCCAACCTGGAGCTGTCGGTCCTCAGCGCGGCGCCGGTGGTCGCGAGCGGGGCCAGCTTCACCCTCAACTTCCGGGTGGGGAACGCCGGGCCGGACATCTCGGTCGGCAGCACCTTCTCCATGCCGGCCAGCCCGGGCTTCCACTATGTGAGCGCCACCGGGGTCAGCTCCTGCACCGCCGACCCGGTGACCGGCATCAGCTGCGCCCTGCCCGGCGTGGCGAATGGCGGGGCCTTCTTCCTGTTCGACGTGACCCTCGCCGCCGACGCACCGGGTGGCTACCCGACGACCTACAGCCTCAGCTCGATCCAGCCGGATCCGGTGCTGACGAACAACAGCCGGGTGCAGACCATCACCGTCCAGTAGGCTGCCGCAGTCCCGGGCCGGAGGGGGCGTCGCGTGTCCGCGCGGCGCCCCCTCGCGTCTCCCCTCGCATCGGTCCACCTTCCAGCCGTCCCTGATGCCGGAGAGTCCCGTGGCTGCCCCCATCCCTCGAACGATCGGCGCGCTCCTGTTGCTGGCGGCCCCGCTGGCCGCGCAGGCCCCCGCCGGGCCCGTGACCTATCACCTGCTGCCCGACAGCCGGCTCGAGGTGAAGACCGGGAAGGCCGGGCTGTTCGGCTTTGCGGGGCACGAGCACGTCATTCGCGCCCGGGCCTTCGAGGGGGAGGTGGTCTACGACCCCGCCGATCTCGCCGCGGGCCAGGTGCATATCGCGATCCTCACCGACAGCCTGGAGGTACTGACCCCGCCGGATACCGCGGAGATCCGGAAGGTCACCGCCGCGATGCGCAGCGAGGTCCTCATGACCGACAGCTTCCCGCTGATCGAGCTGCGCTCGCGCGCGCTGAATCGGGTGCAGGACGGCTACCGGCTGCAGTTCGACCTGACCCTGCACGGTCGCACCCGCCCGGTGGAGGTGCCGCTCACCCTCGCCTTCGAGGGGGACACCCTCGTGGCCGCCACGACCTTCTCCCTCAAGCAGTCCGACTTCGGCATCCGGCCGTTCAGCGGTGGCCCCGCGGGGACCGTGAAGGTGGCCGACAAGGTGGAGTTCCGCATCGCGGCCCGGGCCCTCCCCGTCTCGCCGCCCTGAGCGCCGAGTCGCCCCGGGCCTGCCGCCGCTTTCGATCCCGCCCGCCGCACCCCTATCCTTCCCCGGCCGGTCCTTCACCGGATCGTGACACGCGCCGTGCATCCTCCTCGCGCCGGTGCCGATTCCCCCACTCCGGCCGGAGCCTGCATGACACCGTCGTCTCCTGTCCGCCTCCTGTTCGTCGCCGCCGGGCTGGTGCTGGCTTCCGCACCCCTCCCGGGGCAGGCCGCGGCGCCCGCCAGCTGCAACCTGGCCGCCGACCCGGCGTGGTGCTCGGCGCGCCCCGGGGACCTGATCCGGCTCCACCTCGGCGACGTGCACCCAACCCAGCCCTCACTCGGGTATGACGAGGTGTACTACAAGCTCGGCCGCTACCTCTTCGGGCAGGACAAGGTCAACAAGCGGTTCGACGACTGGTGCGAGGCCAACGGCCAGGAGGCGGTCGCCAGCGCCCGGCCGGGCGCCACCCTGCACGACCCCTCGACCTTCACCTGCACCCTCCCCCTTGGCAGCGAGACCGCGGCCTCCATCGGCCGGATGAAGACCGTAGTGATCGGCCCCGGCGGGCAACCCTTTCTCACCGACGGGCATCATACCTTCACCTCCTTCTGGGAAACGCCCGACGGCGGGCCTGATCTGGTGGTCCGCGTGCGGGTCGAAGGCAACCTGAGCACCACCGACCCGGCCGAGTTCTGGCGGGAGATGGTGCGGCACCACTGGACCTGGCTGGCGGACGAGCACGACCGCCCGATCCTGCCGGACCGGTTGCCGGCGCAGCTCGGCCTCAGCCAGTTCGCCGATGATCCCTATCGCGGGGTGCTCTACTTCGTGCGGGACATCGGCTACCGGCAGGCGTCGGACAATGCGCTGTTCCAGGAGTTCTACTGGGGCCGCTGGCTCAGGTACCAGACCGCGCGGGGCCTGCGGCTCTCGGCTTACAACCTTCGGGACCGCAACTCGTATCTGACCCTGGTGGATGCGATCGCGCAGGCGATGGTGAAGCTCGACCCCCGGACCGACGTCGGTGACGGCCGGACCGCGGCGGTGATGGGCCGGATGGACCGGTGGAACGATGGTGAACCGGCGGACAAGGGCGAGTTCGGCAAGCTGGGCAGGTCGCTCGCCGATGCCAAGCCGGGCAAGCTGGCCTTCGCGCTCGCGTACCGCGCATCGCTTTCCGAATAGGGCAGCCCTCCTCTCTACGGTGGCCGCTGCCGATCCGGCAGCGGCCACCGTCCGTTTCCGGGACGCTCGATGTCAGGAGCGGACACCCGAGCCCGATGGCTCAAGTTCAAGTTGTGACTCGCCAGTGACTTACGTAGCTGGAACGGGGCACGTTCCCTGCCCATCTGGGCCCCCGACCACCCAACGGAGATCGCGTGACCGCTGCTCCCATCACTCCCCTGCGCCCCGCCGCCGAGGCCGAACTGGCCCGGTGGCGGGAGGGCGTGGCGGGGCTGACCGGTGGCCGGTATGAGGTCACGCGGCTCATCGCACGGGGTGGGATGAGCGTGGTGCTGCTGGGCTGGGACCGGGAGGAGCGGCGGGCGGTGGCGCTCAAGCTGCTCGACCCGGAGCAGGGCGGGGCGCTGGAGGACCGGGAGCGGTTCCGCCGCGAGGCCCGCATCGCGAGCGACCTGGCGCATCCGCACATCGTCCCCTGCTGGGGCTCGTACCATTGCGGCAGCCTGACCCTCACCGTGCTGCGGCACATTCCCGGGGTCTCCCTGGCAGACCGGCTGGAGCAGGCGGGCCGGCTCACGACCCGCGAGGCGCTCGCGATCCTCACTCCGATCGCCGATGCGCTGGCGCACGCGCACCAGCGCGGCGTGATCCACCGCGACGTGAAGCCGGCCAACATCCTGCTGCATGCCGAGGACGGCTGGTCCTTCCTGACCGACTTCGGGGTGGCGACGCTGCGGACCTCCGAGCACTCGCGTTCGGAGGTGGCCCGCGGGTTCGGCACGCCCGCGTACATGGCGCCGGAGCAGGTGCTCGGTCGGTGGGACGCCGATGGCCGGAGCGACATCTACTCGCTCGGCGTGGTGGCCTACCAGCTGCTCGCGGGGCGGCTGCCCTTCAGCAGCGAGACCACGATGGGCCTGGCGGTCCAGCGGACGGTCTACAACGCGCCGTCGCTGGCGGAGGTCGCCCCCTGGGTGCCCGAGCGGCTGGCGGTGATCGTGGACCGGTGCCTCGCGCGGGAGCCGGAGCGCCGCTGGCAGAGCATGGCGCAACTGCACCGTGCCCTGGAGCGCTGCCGGGCCCGCCTGCTCCAGGCCGAGGGCGCGCCTCGCGGCCTGGTGGCGCGGGTGGAATGGTGGCTCGGCCGGGTCTGGACCGCCGTGCCGCGGTTCGCCTCCTTCCTGCTGCTCTGAGCCCGCCTTCCGCCGTCAGCCTTCCGCGGCGATACTCCCTGCGGGAGGCCCCATGCCGAAGCCACTGCAGGTCGTCCACACCAAAGAGCTGGTCGTCACCTTCGACCCGAACGTCTGCCGCCACGCCGCCGAGTGTATCCGGGGGCTGCCCCAGGTGTTCGATGTTTCCCGGCCCGACTGGATCCGGCTGGATGGGGTCTGGCCGGAGGAGGTCATGGCGGTCGTGGCCCGGTGCCCGAGCGGCGCCCTGCAGTCGGTGCGCGCCGGGCTGGCGCCGCAGAAGCCGATCGACCTGCCGCGCGCGGGCGTACGGGTGCACGCCAGCAAGGACGGCCCCGTCATCGTGAAGGGCGGGGTGACACTCGAATATCCCAGCGGCAAGGAAGAGAAGCGGATGGGGTCGTTCGCGCTCTGCCGCTGCGGGCAGACGGCCAGCTCACCGTTCTGCGATGGCAGCCACGTGCGCGTGGGGTTCCGGTCCTCGGATTGAAGCGGCGTTACGCAGTATCGCCCTCGTGCAGGTGGCGCCCGCTCGCGACGAGGAACGCGGGATGACGCGACAAGGGCAGCCAGCGTTGCGCGATCGAGTGGAACACTTCCCACGCCGCGGTGATGCCCCCGCTCTGGATCGCGTCGGCGAGTTCCTCGACACTGCCGAAGCAGATCTCACTCCCCGCATCGTTCCGCACCTTGATCTCGGACATGGCCAGCGTGCTCCGGGTTCGGGTCCGGCCCCTGGGAAAGCAACTCCCGGACCCAAATCGCCAAGTGCTTGTGGGCATGGGGGTTCATCCTCCCTGTCGAGCCCTTCCCACGGTGCCGCGTCCGCGCAGGATGCCATGCGGCCCGCCGGCGGTCGGAAAACCGGTTGTGGCGTTCGCTCCGCTGTCGTGGCACCGGTGCCATGGCGGCTGTAATCCGCGTCACCTGACCCGCGCCACACCGGTTCAGGGTGCCGCGTCCAGCACCGTGAGCTGGTCGGCTCGCTCCAGCACGATCTCCACCTGCCCGCGATAG
>CAZYIV010000172.1:0-4914 GCA_964647615.1 uncultured Gemmatimonadaceae bacterium
CACCGGCTCCGGCCGGACCGCCAGCTCACCCCGCCCGCCCGAGGACGAACTCGGCGAACAGCCGCATGCAGGTGCCGGTGGGCCCCTTCACCCGGGTGGCGTCCTCCCGGTCGCTGTAGGCCGTCCCCGCGATGTCAATGTGGGCCCAGGGGTAGTCCTTCACGAACTCCCGCAGGAACCATCCGGCGGTGATGCTGCCCGCGGGGCGGCCGCCGGTGTTCTTCACGTCCGCGATATCGGACTTGAGCTGCTCCCGGTACTCGTCCCACAGCGGCAGCGGCCAGGCGCGCTCGCCGGCCCGCTCCCCCGCCTGGCGCAACTCCTCGACCAGCGCCTCGTCGGTGCCCATCAGACCCGAGGCGTGGTGCCCCAGCGCGATCACCACCGCGCCGGTCAGGGTCGCCGCGTCCACCACGCAGGCCGGGTCGTAGCGCCGCGCGTACGACAGCGCGTCACACAGGATGAGCCGCCCCTCGGCATCGGTGTTGATCACCTCGATGGTCTTGCCCAGGTGGCTGGTGATCACGTCGCCCGGCTTCACGGCGGTGCCGCTCGGCATGTTGTCGCAGGTGGGCACCAGGCCCACCACCCGCACCGTCGGCTTGAGCCGGCCGAGCATCTCGAAGATGCCCAGCACCGCGGCCGCGCCGGACATGTCGTACTTCATGTCCTCCATCTTGTCGGCCGGCTTGATGGAGATGCCGCCGGTGTCGAAGGTGACCCCCTTCCCCACCAGCACGATCGGCTTGCCCGCGGCGCCCTCGTACTCCAGCGCGATGAACTTGGGCTCCTCCGCGCTCCCCTGCGACACCGCGATCAGCCCGCCCATCTTCTCGCGGCGGATCGCCGCCAGGTCCAGCACATTGCCCTTGAAGCCGTACTTGCGGACCAGCTCGCCGGCCTGCTGGGCGAGGTAGCTCGGGGTGCACACATTCCCGGGGAGGAACTGCAACCCCCGTGTGAAGGCCTGTCCCGCCGCGATGCCCGCGCCCATGGCGTGCCCGGCGGTGACCTCCGCCGTTCCGGTGGGGGCGAGGATCTCCGCCTTCTCCAGCGCCGGCTTCGGCTCCTCGGGGGGCTGCTTCATCCCGGCGAAGTGCCAGGCGCCGTAGGCCAGGCCTTCGGCGACCACCTGCCCGGCCTCGCGGGGCGAGACCGGACCCAGCCCCTCCGGGGCCACGTGGAACGCCAGCGACGGCAGCCCCAGCACCCGGGCGCGCTTGGCCGCGGTCGCGGCGGCCTTCCTGAGCCGGGTCCGGCTCACGTCGGCGGCGGGGCCGAGACCGAGGAGGAGCAGCCGCTGGGCCGGCCCACCCGGGTGCAGCAGCGCCGACTCGTCAGGCTTGCCGGCGAAGTCGCCACTGGCGTAGACGCGGCCCAGTGCGCCAGCGGCCTGGGCGTCCAGGGCGGCGAGGCTGGCGGGCAGCGCCCCGGCGGGGAGCGCGACCGCGAGCAGCGGCGTGGCGTGCCCCGCGGGCGCGGCGGCGAGGACGGAGGTGGTAAGCGACATGCGGCTGGTGGGGTTGGGGATGACGGGGCGTCAGCGCCGCTTCCGGAGCGGCACGTAGGCGAGGTCCATCGGTCCAATATACTCCGCGCGGGGGCGGAGCAGCTTCTCGTCGCGATACTGCTCCAGCACGTGGGCCACCCACCCGCTCATCCGGCTCACGGCGAAGACGGCGGTGAACAGCGCCGTCGGGATGCCCAGCGCCCGGTAGAGCGGCGTCAGGTAGAAGTCCACGATGGGGTACTGCCCCGTCTCCCGGACGACGACCTCCTCCAGCTCCCGCGCCGTCCGGTACACCTGCCAGAGTCCGGCCCGCTGGCACTCCGCCTCCGCCAGGCTGCGCAGCAGCCCGGTGCGCGGGTCCTCGCCGCGGTACACCACATGCCCGAACCCGGGCAGCTTCTGCCGCTGGGCCAGGCGGCCCCGGACCCAGGGCTCAACGTTTTCCGGTGTCCCGATCTCCTCCAGGGCCGCCATCACCTTCCGGGTGTGCCAGCCATGGCGCGGACCCGCGAGCGCCGACAGCGCCGCCAGCACCGAGCCGTACACGTCGGCGCCGGTGGCGGCGGTGACCCGCGCCGCGAAGGTCGAGGGGTTGAGCTCGTTGTCGGCGCGGAGTACCAGGGCGGTGTCCAGCGCCCGCGCCGATTCTTCCGCGGGCGGGGTGCCGGTGAGCATCGCGAGGAAGTTGGCGGCAAGGCCCAGGCTCTTCCGGGGCAGCACCGGCTTCTGCCCGGTCCGGAGGCGGTGCTGGGCGGCCACGATCGTCGGCGTGACCCCGAGCAGCCGGAGCCCCTGGGCCAGGGCGTCCTCGTGGCTGGGCGGCACCGGCACGGCCTGCTCCATCGCGGCGACGGCGAGCACCATCCGCAGCACGCTCATGGCGTCGGCGTCGGCCGGGGCGGCCTTGATCGCCCGGAGCAGCGCGGGCGAGAGCTTCTGGCGATCCCGTACCTCGCCACTGAACCGGCGCAGCTCGGGCGCGGTCGGCAGGTCGCCCACCAGCAGCAGGTAGGCGGTCTCCTCGGCGGTGGAGCGCTCGCCCAGTTCGCGGACATCATAGCCGCGATACGCGAGGCGGCCATCCGTCGCCGAGAGGCGGCAGACGGAGGAGGAGAGGGCGATGACGTTGTCGAGACCGCGGACGGGGTCGGGTGTGATGCCGGTGCTCATGCGGGTCGGGAGAAGGTCGGCGGAAGGTAGCCCGGCCCCGGGAAGGCAGGCAACCGGCGCCGGCGCGTCAGGACCCGGTCGGCGCTGCCGGCGGCGGCGCGGGCGCCGGGAGCGGCGGCCCGGCGAAGGCGGGAGGGTACTCCTCGCGGTACATCCGGATCAACTCGAAGAAGTAGGACAGCGCCAGCGGCCCGATCAGGATCCCGAGCAGCCCGAAGTAGCTCACGCCGCCGATGGCCCCGACCAGGGTGACGAGCGGATGGATCTGGGCGAAGCGCCGGAACACCGCCGGCCGGATGACCACGTCCACGTTCCCCACGATCAGCACCCCCACGAGCACCATCGCGATGGCGGCGCCGATGTGGTCGCCGAGGAACAGGGTCAGGGCCCCGGGGCCCCACACCAGGCCGGACCCCACCACCGGCAGCACCGCGAACACCACCGTGACCACGCCCCAGAAGAAGGCGTTGGAAAGCCCGGTCAGCCAGAACGCCACCGCCACGATCCCCCCCTGCACCACCGCCACCAGCCCGGTCCCCACCACGGTGGAGATTGTCACGTCCCGGAAGCGGTCGCGGAGCAGGTCGGCATTGGCGGGGGAGAACGGGATGTAGGGCTTCACGGTGTGCCAGGTCTTCCCCGCGCCGAGGAGCAGGTAGAAGAGGAGGAACATCGCGATGGTCAGGTTGAGCCCGATCCGGGTGGCGGTCCCCAGCAGCCCCAGCGCGCCGGAGCCCAGCTTGGCCACCAGCGCCTCCCCCAGGCCGGCCAGGCGCGGCCCGATCGGCATCCCGCCGACCTCCAGCGTCGCCAGCCGGTCCAGCAGCGGTCCGCGGATGACCCCGCTGGCCACCTCGTGGGCCTGGTCCAGGACCATGCCGGTGAACACCACGGTGGGCACCACGACCATGATGATCGCGAGCAGCACCAGCAGCCCCGCCGCCGGCGCCGGCCGGAGCCGCCGCGCGACCCACCCGTGCAGCGGCGCGAACACCACGTACAGCACCAGCCCGCCCAGCAGCCCGCTGAGATAGGGCGCCAGCGCCATCAGCAGCCCCAGGCCGAGGAGCAGGATGACCAGCGAGGCGCGCTGCTGGTTCGTGGCGAAGAGTGGCATGGTGCGTCGAAGTATGCCGGGGTGCCGGGGGACGCGGAAGAGCCGGCAGCCCCCACCGGGGGAGCCGCCGGCTCTCAGGAGTGCGTCGTGGGGACTACAGGCGGAACTGCAGCCCGGCCATCATGACCGGCGAGAGCTTGGGCTGCGCCACCGCCTTGTCGGCGTCGGAGTAGGAGAAGCCGGCGCGCGGGTTGACCTGATTGGTCCCGCTCGGGGTGTACGCGGTGTCGTGGCCGTACAGCCGGCTCGGGATGAAGTAGTCCAGGCCGGCGGTCAGGTTGATGCTCACCGACCGGCTGACCGGGTACTGGGTCTCCAGCCCGCCCCCGAAGCCCCAGTTGGAGCTGGTGACGTTGAATTCCTCGTTGGCGCCGACGAGGCGATAGGTCCCGGTGAAGTTGGCGTGCCGGAAACCCACGTAGGCCTGGGTGTTGTGGCCCGGGAGGAGGCCCACCGGATAGAGGAAATCGAGCTTCACGCCCCAGGTCTTGCCATGATCCTCCGGCGTGCCGTTGGTGGCGTCGTTGATGAAGGCGTGCCGCGCAGCCTGGGCCTCACCGCCATTGCCGTACGAGAACCGCAGCCCCGCCCGCAGCCGCAGCGGGAAGGCGCCGAAGAGGTTGCCGGCGGTGAGACTGCCATCCACCGTCTTCCCGCCGTTGTAGCCGAGGAAGAAGCCGCCCAGGAAGTACGGGCGGGGGCTGCCGGTGGGGGCCAGCACCGGCGCCGGGTTCGCCGCAGGATGGGCGGCCGGCGTACCACCACCGGCGTGGCGGGCCTGCGCGCCGAGTGACGACGCCGCGAGCAACCCGGTGAGCCACACGAGGGTGCGGATGCGAAGCATGGGATTGGTCTCCTGGTTGCCAGCAAGGCTATCGCGCTTCGAGTCAGGAGGCGGTGAGGGCGGTCACGCAGATGCGCGTCCGTGCGCGAGTCGGGCTCTCGGGATTCGTCAGCCCGCGGCATTCCTGAAGGGTTCATGAACTCAGCTGTAGCAGCGAGTGGCGCAAACGTTCGACGGCCGCCGGATGCCCGGCGGCCGTCGAGGTCCATCGCGTCGCATGCCCGAGGAGGGAGTCGAACCCTCACGGGGTTGCCCCCGGCGGATTTTGAGTCC
>CAZYIV010000173.1:0-4687 GCA_964647615.1 uncultured Gemmatimonadaceae bacterium
ACGATCCGGGGCACGGCCGCCGCGGCTTCCTCGTTGTTCACGGTCACCCGCACCAGCTGGCTCCCGGCCTGCGCCAGGGCCGCGACCTGCCGGATGGTCCCGGGGATGTCGGCGGTGTCGGTGTTGGTCATGGACTGCACCACGACCGGATGGGCGCCACCCACGGGGACGTTGCCGATGCGGGCGGTGACGGTCTGGCGGCGGGCGGCGTAGGGCATGGCGGGAAATATATGCGGGCGGTCCCGGCGGGCATCGGCCGGGAGGGTTGGGCTCAGCGGCGGTCGAACTCCGCCTGGTCGATGGCGGCCAGGTCGGCGGGCTCGAGCACCAGCTCGGCGGCGCCGGCGCTGTCCCGGGCATGCGCCACCTTCCGCGCGCTGGGAATGGCGATGACACTCGGCCCGCGGGTCAGGACCCAGGCCAGGCAGAGCTGGTGCGCCGTCACCCCGAGCCGCGCCGCCATCGGGGCCAGCACGGTGTGGTCAGGGAGCTTCTTCGTGAGTCGCCCGCCGCCGGTCGGGCTGTAGGCCAGGAAGCCGATGCCACGCTCCCCGCAGTACCGCACCACGCCGTCCGACAGCGCCTCGCGGAAGTAGGGGTTGAGCCGGTTCTGCACCGTGGCAATGGGGACGATCGCCTCGGCGGCACGGATCTGCGCCACCGACACGTTGGACAGCCCCACCCAGCGGATCTTCCCCGCCTGCCGCAGCTCCGCGAACGCACCGAGGCTCTCCTCGAACGGCACCGCCGGGTCCGGGGCGTGGAACTGGTACAGTGCGATCTGCTCCACGCCGAGGGCCTTGAGGCTCGCGTCGCAGGCGGCCTTGATGCTGGCGGGGCGGCCATCCCGGTCCCACCGACCATCCAGCCGCACGATGCCGCCCTTGGTCGCGACCACGATACGGCCGGCGGCCCCGGGCCACTCCCGCAGCGCCCGGGCGATCAGCCGCTCGTTGTGGCCGGTGTCGGTGTGGTCGAGGCAGTAGGCGTTGGCGGTGTCGATCAGGGTCATCCCGGCATCGAGCGCCGCGTGGATGACCTTGATGCCCTCCGCCTCCGGCGGGCGGTCGGTGATCGAGAGGTGCATGCCGCCGTAGCCGATCACCCCCACGGCGGGGAGCCCGGGGCCCAGCGGAATGCTGCGGAGGCTCACGCGAGGACCCGTTCCACGAAGTCGAGCACCTCGTCCCGGACCTCGTAGTAGATCGCCATGGCGTGGGCCGACCCGGGCACCACCAGCGGCTGCGCGTGCTTGAGCCCGGCGCTCCACGCCTTGGCATTGGCCAGGCCGTCGAAGGGATCGTCCTCGGAGGTCGCGAACAGGAACGGTGCCTTCGTCTCCTCGACCGCTTTCCGGGCCCGCGCGGGGCCGTCCGGGAACGCGGGAATCCCCGCCGCGCCGAAGGACACGACCCCCGCCAGCCCCATGACCTGAGGCGCGGCCAGCACCGCCCCGCTGCCCCCGACGCTCGCGCCCACGAGCAGCAGCCGGGTGGGGTCGATGAAGTTCTGCACCGCCCCCCAGCTCGCGACCCGCAGGATGTCATCGTCGATCCGGCCGAAGCCCACCCGCCTGGCGCTCGCCATGAACGCCTTGCCGAAGGCCTCCAGGCCGAAGCCGACCGGGGTGTCGATGACCAGCTCACCGGCGGGCGTGGTGGTCGAGGCACCATGGCCCCGCTCGTCGAACGCGAGCACGGCGATGCCCCGCTCCAGCAGGTCTTCGCTGAGGGGCGCGTAACTGTCGGCGGTGGAGGGGTACTGGTGGGCGAGGACCGCGAGCGGGGAGGCGCCTCCGTCGGGGTCGTCGGGATAGGCGAGGATCCCCCGGAGCAGGAGACCGTCCCCGGCGGGGACGGTCATCTCGAGGGCACCGAGGGGCGGCAGCGCCCCGGACATCAGCGCATGCCCAGCTGGGCGATGAGCCGGAAGTGTTCCTTCTCGGAGATCTCGCCGGCGTCGAGCAGGGGCTTGAGCGCGGCGGTGATGGCGTCGCGGTCGCCGTCCACCCGGCGCTCGCGGAGCTCCTGGATCATGCGGGCGAACTTCTGGTCGTACGTGTCCCGCTTGAGCTCGCCCGCCTTGAGCGCCGCGGAGAGCTTGGCGATCTCCTGGGCGATCCGCTCGGGCTTGATGGGCGTCAGTTCGCCCTGCTGGTCAGACATGCTCCGGTCCTCGGCGTGTGGGGTGGCTCCGCCATGCAGCGGGCGACCTGCGCAAGCTACTGCCGCCGTTCGGCCGCCGCCACCGTGCGGGTGGGGTCCGCACCGGCCCAGGTGACGTCTGCCGTGGGGCCGTAGGTCGGCGGCACCCGCTCCTCCAGCAGCCGGAGGCAGAGGCCCACCTGTGCCCGGTGGTGCGCAGTGTGAAGGACGCGGCGCCAGAACACCCAGATCCGCTCCCGCTGCACGTCGAAGAACGGCACCGGCGCCAGCCAGAAGGCGGCATCGCCACGGGCGAGGGGCGCGAGCCGGGCCCGCGCCAGGGCGCCATAGCGTTCCACGTACGCCGCGACCACCGGCTCGCCCGGCGGCAGCACTTCCGCCGCCGGCGGCTCGGCCAGGCCGATGAACTCGGCAAAGAAGCGCCGCTCCGAGAGCAGCTGGTGCTTCAGGATCTCGCCGATGGTGCTGCTGCGCGCGTGGGGGCGGAAGCCGAGCTGGTCCTGCTGGAGCCCCGACCAGAGCGCGGCGGTCTTGTTGGTCTCCGAGACGTAGGTCTCGACCAGGTGGCGGAACAGCGGGTCGGCAACACCAGGCAGCTCGGCGGCCGACAGGTACTCGCGGGGGTAGTCCATGGTGGCTCCAGGGACGTGACGGCGGGAATGTCGAGGGGTGGGACGAGGGGCGCCAGCCCCGGAAACAGGACCGGGGGGATGGCCAGCCCCGACTGGCACATCCCCCCGGGCCCCGCGCGGCGGCGGTGCCGCCGCCCGTGACTCAGCTCAGCCGCACTCCGAGAAGCCGCAGACGTGGCACTTCATGCAGCCCTCGGCGAATTCCAGCTGCGAACCGCAATCGGGGCAGGCGCCGGTGAGCACCGGCTGCTGGTGCACCGAGTGCAGCTGCTCGCCCTGGCCGGTGACCGACTGCTGCACCTGGGCCACGGTGGGCACCAGGCCGCTCGGCGGCAGGGCCGCCGGGGTGCCGCCAGTGGGGAGCAGCTCCTGCTGCACGCCGGCCTTGTCCTGCATCCACTTCTCGATCGCGATGCCCACGGCATCGGGCACCGACAGCACCTTGTTGGGCCCGAGGCCGAAGGCCCGATCGGAGCTGATGCCGCGGATCTGGCGGTGAATCTCCTTGAGCGGGATGCCGGAGCGCAGCGCCAGGCTGATGAGCCGCCCCATCGCCTCGACGTCGGCCATGATGGCCCCGCCGGCCTTGCCGAGGCTCATGAAGACCTCGAACGGCTGGGCCCGGTCGTCCTCGGTGATGGTGACGTACAGGGTGCCGAGCGGAGTCTCGATGCGGCGGGTCACGCCGCGCAGCATGTCCGGCCGGGAGCGCTTCTGGCGCCGCTGCAGGTTCTCGGCCTCCAGCTCGTGGACCAGCTTGCGGAGCCGCTCGTTCTCGGCCCGGATCTCGGCGATCTCGCCGTGCAGGTCGGCGGCATCGGCGCGCTCGGCGCCGGGCTCGAGGGCCAGGTCGCCCCGGGCCTCCGCCTTGCCGCTGCTGGTGGCCTGCTCGGCGACCTTCTTGGCGACGCTGCCGGTGGACAGCACCTGCATGTCGCGGGAGCCGTCGCGGTAGACGGTCACGCCCTTGCAGCCGAGGGAGAAGGCGAGGCGGTAGATCTCCTCGACGTACTCCTCGGTGGCGTCGTGGGCGAAGTTGCAGGTCTTGGAGATGGCGCTGTCGTTGTGGGCCTGGAACGCCGCCTGCATCCGGATGTGCCACTCCGGCTTGATGTCATTGGCGGTGGCGAAGACCCGCTGCCACTTCTCCGGCACCTCGGGGAAGCGGATGTGGCCCGCCTCCGCGATACGCTTCATCAGGGCCTCGGAGTACCAGCCCTCGCGCTGGGCGATGGCGACGAAGTCCTCGTTGACGTCCGGCATCAGGACGCCGGCCTGGTTGCGCATGAAGGCCACGGCGAACAGCGGCTCGATGCCCGAGCTGCAGCCGGCGATGATCGAGATGGTGCCGGTGGGCGCCACGGTGGTGACGTTGCAGTTGCGCAGCTTCTTCATGGGGCGGACGCGCTGGCCGCGGGCGTCGCGGCCGCAGGTCGCGTCGGGACCCCAGATGCTCTGCTCCCACTCGGGGAAGGCGCCGCGCTGCGACGCCAGCCGCTCCGACTCCACCTTCGCCTCGTCGTCCAGGAAGGCCATGATGCGGCGGCCCATCTCGACGCCCTCGTCGCTGTCGTAGGGAATGCCGAGGCGGATCAGCAGGTCGGCCATGCCCATGACGCCGAGGCCGATCCGGCGGATGCGCTTGGAGAGGTCGTCGATCTCGGGCAGCGGGTAGTTGTTGGCGTCAATCACGTTCTCGAGGAAGTGGGTCGAGAGGTGGATCGCCTGGCGCAGGTGCTCCCAGTCCACCTGGCCGTCCTTCACGAAGTACCCGACGTTGATCGAGCCGAGGTTGCAGACGTCGTAGGGCAGCAGCGGCTGCTCACCGCAGGGGTTGGTCGCCTCGTAGGCGCCGAGGTGCGGCACCGGGTTGTACTGGTTGGCGCGGTC
>CAZYIV010000174.1:0-4610 GCA_964647615.1 uncultured Gemmatimonadaceae bacterium
CCCAGGCCCCGGGCGCTCGCGTTGGCCGGTGATCCTCGCCCTGGCCGCCGGCGGGGTGATGGTCACCGCCGGCCTGCTTCTCTTCGTCGCGGCGCACTGGGCGGAGCTCGCGCCGCCGGCGCGAGTGGGGCTCCTGGTGCTCACCGTCCTGCTGCTGCACGGGGGTGGCGCCGTCGCCGCGACGGGCTTCCCGGCGCTCGCCACCACCCTGCACGCGGTCGGCACCGCGGCACTGGGCGCCGCCATCTTCCTCATCGGGCAGACCTTTCACCTGGAGCAGCAGTGGCCTGCTGGCCTGCTGCTCTGGGCGCTCGGCGCGGCCGCGGCGGCATGGCTGCTGCACGACTGGCCCCAGGTGCTGGCCACCGGGCTGCTCGCCCCGGCCTGGGTCGTGGCGGAGTGGGTCGATCGGGGGTCGACGTACGGCAGGGTCGCGGGGGCGGTTCCGTTCGCGGCGCTGCTGCTCCTCGCCCTGATCTACCTGCACGCCCGCCGCCCCGGGACCGGCGCCACCCACGGGCGCACGGCCCTGGGGCTCGCCGGCGCGGTGGCCGTGATTCCGCTGGCGATCGCCCTCCGGCTCACGATGGGGGAGGCGGGCCTGCCGTTCCACTGGGAGGCGCCCGCCGGCTTCCAGGCCCTCAGCTGGACGCTCGCGCTGGGCCTCCCGGTGGGCGTCGGCGTGGCGCTGCGCGGACGGGCGCTGGTGCCGGTGCTTGGCGCGGCGGCCTGGGTCGGGCTCGGGGTGCTGCTCGGCACCCACGCCGGGGGCCTGGGGTTCGTGTGGGGCGGGCTGGGCGCGATCGGCCTGGCGGCGTCCGGCGTCGCGGAGGAATCCCGGCTCCGGATCAACGTGGGGCTCGGGGCCTTCGCGGTGACGGTGCTGCTGTTCTACTTCTCCTCGGTGTCGGACCGTCTGGGGCGGTCGCTCAGCCTCCTGGTCGGCGGGATCCTGTTCCTCGGGCTGGGCCTGGTCCTGGAGCGGCTGCGGCGACGGCTGGTCTCGGGGCTGCGACAGGACACCGCGTGAGCCCGCAGCGCCGGGGGCTCACGGTGCTTCTGGTCCACCTGCTGCTGCTCGCGGCGGTGCTCGGCCGATACGCGGCGGACCGCCGCGCCTTGCCCCAGGCATGGGCCCGCACCATGGCGATCGACCCGGTGGACGTGCTGCGGGGTCGGTACGTCAGGCTCTGGCTCGACCTGCCCGACCGGCGCCCCGCGGCGGATACGCTCGCGCCGGTGGAGTGCTTCGTGGAGGGCGAGCACCTCGCCGTCCGCGAGGCGCGGGGGTGGCCGGGCCTGCCGCTCCGGCGGCCGGCCCCGGACGGGGCGCGAGGTGTGGTGCTGCAGCAGCCGCTGGCGTTCTTTATATCAGAACACGAGCCCGATCCCTCCCTGCACCCGCCGGGCCAGGTCCTGTGGGTCCTGGTCAGTGTCCCGCCGCGCGGGATGCCGCGGCCCATCCGCGTGGAGCTCCGTCCCGATGATGCCCTCCCTCCCTGAGCTGCGCCGCCTCCTGCTGCCACTCCTGCTGCTCCTGATGGCTCCGGCCGGGCTGTCCGCCCAGGTCGGATTCGCCGTCACCGGCCTGGCCGGGGCCTCCTTCGATATCGACGACCGCGACCCCGTGACCGGCGGCGGCCTCGCCGGGATTGGGGATCTCGGGGTGGTGCTGCGGGAGGTCGAGTTCGGGGGTGAGTTCGGGGAACACGGTCTGGGCCATGGCCGGACGGCGCGCCAGATCGGCGCCTATGCCCGCTTCTGGCCGCCAGTGAGCGGGCGGGCCCAGCCGTTCCTCGTGATCGGGCTCGCCTCCTACCGCTACGACCCGGCGCCCGGCAACCGGTCGCACGCCGCCGGCGGCAGCCTCGGGGGCGGGGTGCAGTTCCCCCTCCTCGGGCAGCGGGTCGGCAGCCTGGTCGAGGTGCGCTTCCATTCGTCGTTCGACCGCATCCGCCTGCTCTCGACCCAGGACTTCATCTCCGTGATGCTGGGGCTCAGGGCCGAGCTCTGATCCGCCGGGTTGATCGCCCGGCGCGACGGTCCTAAGTTCCGCCGCCGGTCGCACCGGACCGGCTCAACCTGGGACCTCCCTTGCTCTCCTCCCTCCTCGCCACCGTTCCCGACTGGTTCCGCCGCGTCGCCGACCTGCTGCAGGTCGACGCGCCGGTGCTCGCGCACAACCTGATGCAGGTCGCCGTCATCTGGGTGCTCTGCTGGGTCGCCCTCCGGCTGGTGGGCGTGGTGGCCCGGCGCATCGAGATGGCGGTGGACGACGGCGATGACACCACCCTGACCCTGCGGGAGCAGCGGGGCCGGACGATCTCCCAGCTGCTCCGGAGCGTCGGCAAGGTCTCGGTCCTGGCCGTGGGCCTGATGCTCACGCTCAACGTGTTCATCGATATCGGGCCGATCCTCGGCGCCGCCGGCATCCTGGGCCTCGCGGTGTCCTTCGGGGCGCAGAGCCTGGTGAAGGACGTGATCTCCGGGTTCTTCTTCCTGCTCGAGGCCCAGTTCTCGGTGGGCGACATCATCGAGGCGGCGGGGCATTCCGGCGTGGTGGAGCGGATGACCATGCGGATGGTGGTCCTGCGCGACCTCGAGGGCGTGGTCCACATGATCCCCAACGGCCAGATCAGCACCGTCAGCAACAAGACCCGGGGGTGGAGCCGGTCAGTGGTGGACGTCGGCGTCGCGTACGGTGCGGACCTCACCCACGCGATGGACGTGGTGCTGGACGAGGCCCAGCGGCTCGCCGCCGACCCGGCATGGGCCCCGAAGTTCGACGGTGAGCCGGAGCTGGCCGGGGTGCAGGCCCTCGACGAGAGCCAAGTGACGCTCCGGGTGCTGCTGCGCACCAAGCCGTCGCACCAGTGGGCCGTGGGCCGGGAGTACCGGCGGCGGGTCAAGAACCGCCTGGACCGGGAGGGGATCGAGATCCCGTTCCCGCAGCGCACGGTGTACATCCGGCCGGTGGCCGGGGCCGACGCCCCCGCCACGGACGCCTCCTGACCCCCGTGCGCTTCCCAGGGCTGCCCTGATGCCGCTTCGCCTGTTCAACACCCTGACCCGCGCGGTCGAGCCGTTCGAGCCCCAGGTGCCGGGGCGGGTGTCCATGTACACCTGCGGCCCCACCATCTGGAACTTCGCCCACATCGGGAATTTCCGGACCTTCCTGTTCGAGGACCTGCTGCGCCGCTGGCTGGAGGCGGGCGGGCTCCGGGTGTTCCACGTCATGAACCTCACCGACGTGGACGACCGCATCATCAAGGAGGCCGGTGCGCGCGCGGTGCCCATCCGCGCGTTCACCGAACCGTACGCCCAGGCCTTCTTCGAGGACCGCGATTTCCTCCGCATCCGGCCGGCGCACGAGTATCCCCGCGCCACCGATTACGTCCCCGCCATGATCCGGCTGGTGCAGGGGCTGCTGGACAACGGCGTGGCCTACCGGGGCGAAGACGGCTCGGTGTACTTCGCCATCCAGCGCTTCCCGGCCTACGGCGAGCTGTCGCAGCTCGACCGGCGGACCCTCAAGGCGGGCGCCAGCGGCCGGGTGTCGAGCGACGAGTACGACAAGGAGAATGCCCAGGACTTCGTGCTGTGGAAGGCGGCGAAGCCGGAGGACGAGGCGGTTGCGGCGGCCTGGGATGCCCCCTTCGGCCGGGGGCGGCCGGGCTGGCACCTCGAGTGCTCGGCGATGGCGCTCAGCCTGCTCGAGCGGGAGGGGCTGGGGCAGGTGCTGGACATCCACGCCGGCGGGGTGGATCTGATCTTCCCGCACCACGAGGACGAGATCGCCCAGAGCTGCGCCTACACCGGGGAGCGGCACTTCGCCCGGGTGTGGCTGCATGGCGAGTTCCTCAACGTGCGCGGCACCAAGATGTCCAAGCGGTTCGGCAACATCACCACCCCGCGGGACCTCAAGGCGGACGGGGTGGATGCCGGCGCCATCCGGCTGCTGATGTTCCAGACCCACTACCGGCAGAAGCTGGACCTGACCGACGAGGCCCTCGCCGCCGCGCGGGAAGGTTCGCGCCGGCTGGGCGAGTTCGCCGGCCGCCTGGCGCGGGGTGCGGCCGCCTCCGGTGGAGACCCTGCGTGGACCGCGTGGGCCGCCCGGCTGGAGGAGGAATTCCGGGCAGGGATGGACGATGACCTCAACGCGCCGCGCGCGGTCGCGGCGGTGTTCGAGGCGCTGCGCGAGGGCAACCGGTTGCTGGACCAGGGCAGTGCACCGCCGGTGGCGGCCCGCGAGGCATGGGGACGGGTGCTCGAGGTGCTCGATGTACTACCGGCCGGCGGCGGGGCGTCCGCCACCGTCGTGGCGGGGGGCGAGGGCGGGGAGACGCTGTCGGAGCAGCCGCCAGAGGCGGCAGCCGCCGAGGGCTGGGCGCTCGGCTGGGCCCGGCAGCGGCTCGCGGCGAAGGCCCGCCGGGACTATAAGGAAGCGGACCGGATCCGGGACCTGCTCCGGGCGGCGGGCTGGGAGGTCCGGGACAACAAGGACGGGACGGCCGAGGTCCGGCGGGGCTGAGCCGGGGCGGGGGCCGGATGGGGCGGGGGCCCGGCGCTGCCAGGCCCCCGGTTACATATGCCAAAGTCCCCCACAA
>CAZYIV010000175.1:0-4559 GCA_964647615.1 uncultured Gemmatimonadaceae bacterium
CAGGTGTCCTTGGTCAGGATGAAGCTGGTGATGCCCTTGTTGCCCTTGCCGGGCTCGGTGCGGGCGGTGGCGACGAAGATCTCGCCCACGCCGCCGTGGGTGATGAAGACCTTGGTGCCGTTCAGGACGTAGTGATCGCCCTTGTCCACCGCGGTGGTGGCGGTGCCGCCGGCGTCGCTGCCGGCCCCCGGCTCGGTGAGGCCAAACCCGCCAAGCACCGTGCCGCTCGCGAGCAGCGGCACGTACCGCTCCCGCTGCGCCTTCGTGCCGAACTCCACGATGGGCGAGGTGCCCAGGTTGGTGTGGGCGGAGATGGTGAGCGCATGACTGGCGTCCACCTTGGCCAGCTCGTGGATGGTGATATAGTACGAGAGCTGGTCCATCCCGGCGCCGCCGAGCTCCTCCGGCCATGGTACCCCGAGGAGGCCCAGCTCGCCCATCCGCTTGATGTTCTCCCACGGGAAGGTGGAGGTGGCATCGAGCTCGCGGGCGACGGGGGCCACGTGGGTGCGGCCGAACTCGCGCACCATCTCGCGCACCTGGTGGTGCTGCTCGGAGAAATACAGGGACAGGTCCATGACTCCACTCGGCTCAGGGTCGGGGGGAAACCGGCGGCAATATACACCGGCCCGCGGGGATGGCTCACCCCTTATCTTTATTCACCTCCACCCCGAGCGACCATGCGCATCCTCCCGTGGTACGCCGGCGCGGCGCTGGCCCTGGCTCTCGCGGCCTGCGGCGATTCCACGTCACCCGGCAACGGCCTCCAGGGCCTGACGCTGATCCCGGTGGATAGCGGCTTCGATTTCTCGCTCTTCGTCACCGCCCCGCCGAAGGATCCCTCCCGCCTCCTGATCGTCGAGCGGGGCGGCCGGGTGCTGCTGCGGAAGGGCGGGGTGCGACAGGACTCGGCGTTCCTGAACCTGACGGCCATGATCTCGCCGGCCACCGGGGAGTACGGGCTCTACAGCCTGGCGTTCCACCCCGACTACGCCACCAACCACCGGTTCTACGTCTATCATGCCGACCTGAACGGCGACAGCCAGCTGGCCGAGTACCTCTCCGACGCCTCCTTCAATCACGCGATCCCCGCGAGCCGGAAAGTGATCCTCAGCCAGGTGCAGGACACCGCCACGGTGTACTACGGCGGCACGATCGCCTTCGGCCCCGATGGCAAGCTGTACCTCGGCCTCGGGGATGGCGCGCCGGTGGAGACCATACCGGTCTTCCCCCAGGACAGCGGCTCGTGGCTCGGCAAGATCCTGCGCATCGACGTGGATGCGGGGGATCCGTACGCCGTCCCGCCCGACAACCCCTACGTGTCCCGGCCCGGCTGGCGCCCCGAGATCTGGCAACTCGGCCTGCGGAACCCGTGGCGCTGGAGCTTCGACCGGCAGACCGGCGACCTGTGGATCGGTGACGTGGGCGAGGACAACTGGGAGGAGATCGACTACCTGCCTGGCCCGGTGGTGGTGGGTGGCAACAACTTCGGCTGGGAGTTCCTCGAAGGCACCCACTGCTTCAACCCGGCCGTGGGCTGCCCCACCGCCGGCCTGGTGCCTCCCGTCATCGAGTACCGGCATGGCCCCTCCTGCTCGGTGACCGGGGGCTACGTGTACCGGGGCAAGAAGTACCCCGACCTCCGGGGCACCTACTTCTACGGTGACTACTGCACCGGCGTGGTACGGCCGGTCCGGATGGTGAACGGCGTGATCACGGAGGCCTACGCCCCGCTCAGCCCGCCGCTCATCAACGACAACGTGGTCTCGTTCGGCGAGGACGCCGACGGCGAGGTGTACGTGGTGATGGCGTCGGGGCGGGTCTATCGCATCGGGCTCGCCGGGAACTAGCGCCCGATCCCGTACTTTCGCAGGACCTCGCGCAGCCGATCGAGCGGGAGCGGGTCGGCGGCACCATACCGGCTCTCCACCCGCGTGGCCATGGTGAGGGAGTTGTAGATCGCCTCCTCCGTGGCCTCCACCACCGCCTGGAACACCGGGGAGAGCTCGTCGTTCTCCAGCTCCTCCGCCGCCGGACGGCGCCCGGTCACGGGCCGGCGCAGGCCGGGCGCGGTGGAGAAGGCGATGACGTAGTCACCCGAGCCGTTGGAGGCCGAGGAACCGGTGCGCGCCAGCCCCATGATGGCGCGGGCGGCGATCCGTCCCAGGTTGCGGTCGAGGACGGGCGCGTCGGTGGCGACGACGATCATGACCGAGCCATCGCCCCGCTCCCCTTCCACCGCATTCCGGAAGGCGTAGCGCCCCAGCTCCTTCCCCACCGGCGCCCCGAGCACCTGCAGCACCCCGCCGAAGTTGGTCTGCACCAGCACTCCCACCTTCCACCCGCCCAGCGAAGCGGGCAGCACCCGCGACGCGGTCCCGATGCCACCCTTCCAGCCGAAGGCCTGGGTGCCCCGCCCCGCGCCGACGCTGCCCTCCGCGACCGGGCCAGTGCGCGCCCCTTCGAGTGCGGCCCGCACCTGATCGGGCGTGATGGGCCGGTCGCGGATGTCGTTGAGGCCACCGTCGTTGGTCTCGCCGACCACCGCGTTGAGCGAGCGCACCTGCTCCATCCCGGGCTGCGCGAGGAGCCAGCCGACCATCGCATCGGCGGCGCGCCAGACGCACAGAGTACAGGTGAGCAGGATCGGCGACTCGAGCTCCCCGAGCTCCCGCACCTGGGTGACACCCAGCAGCTTGCCGAAGCCGTTGCCGACATGCATCGCCGCGGGGACCCGCTCGAGGAACGGATTGCCCTCGTGGGGGAAGATCGCGGTGATGCCGGTGCGGACCGAATCGCCGGCGTCCACGGTCAGCTGGCCCACGCGCACGCCGGGGACGTCGGTGATGGCGTTGAGTTGCCCGGGGCTGAAGATGCCGGGCGCGATGCCCAGGGTGCGGGCCCGCACCTGGGCGGTGGCCGGCGTGGCGATGACGGAGAGCAGCAGCCAGGCGCTGGGACGACGAAGGGAGGTTGGCATACCGGTCAGAATACACCGAGCAGCCGCCGCAGGCCACGTGGCGCGGGGCGGGCACAGACGTCGCACCCGTGGCACTCGGCGCGGGCCTCGCCGAAGTACTCCAGCAGCTGCGCGCGCCGGCAGCGCGGCCGCGTGGCGTATGCCTCCATGGTGCGGAGCCGATCGGCAGCCGCAGACTTGCGGCGGCCGATCCGGGTCCAACCCTCCGGGTCCGGCAGCCCACCGAGCTCCGCGCGGAGCCGGTCGGCCGCCGCCACGACCGCCTTGGGGTGCCGGTTGCGCGTCGCGGGATCGGCCCAGAGCTGCTCCAGCACCCGCCGCGGCGGGCAGGTCACGTCCAGCTGGCGGCGGTGGATCTCGCTGTCTCCGGCGTGATGCAGCAGCAGGCAGCGGGCGGCCTGGCCGTCCCGCCCGGCCCGCCCCGCCTCCTGGTAGTAGCTCTCCGGCGTGGGCGACATCCCCCAATGCACTACCAGTCGCACCCGAGGGGCATCGATGCCCATGCCGAACGCGGAGGTAGCCACCACCACATCGAGCTGCTCCGCCACGAAGTCAGCCAGCACCTGGGCCCGCCGCTCCCGGGTAAGCCCCGCGTGGTATGCGGCCGAGCGGTGTCCCGCGAACCACAGCGCCTGCGCGACAGCGTCGGCACTGTTGCGGGTCGGGACATAGACGATAGAGAGCCCGGGGCGGGCGGCGAGCAGGTCCCGGGTCCGCACCAGCCGCTCGGCGGGGCTCCGGAGCAGCTGCACCTCGAAACGCAGGTTGGGCCGATCGAAGGAGCCGAGGTGGAGATCCGGCCGGCGCAAGCCAAGCGAGCGACAGATGTCGTCTCGCACGGCGACGGTCGCGCTCCCGGTGAGTGCGACCACGGGTGGATCGCCCAATTCGGCGCGCAGGCGGGCCAGTTGCCGGTAGCTGGGCCGGAAGTCATGGCCCCACTCCGTGATGCAATGCGCCTCATCGATGGCGAGCAGCCGCGGGCGCACCCCGAGCCGGAGCAGCTCCAGCGCCAGGGAACCGGCGCGTTCCGGGGAGAGGTAGAGCAGCCGCACCTCCCCGCGGGCGAGCCGCCGCAGGGTGGCCGCCTGCTCCTCGGTGGGCTGCAGGGAGTTCAGGCTAGCCGCGGCCACCCCACGCCGCACCAGGGCGCCCACCTGGTCCTGCATGAGCGCCAGCAGGGGGGAGATGACCACGGTGAGGCCGCCCAGCACCAGCCCCGGCACCTGGAAGCAGATGGACTTGCCGCCGCCCGTGGGCAGGACGGCGAGGGTGTCCCGGCCGGCGAGAACCGACTGCACCACCCGGCGCTGCAGGGGACGAAAGTCGGCGAACCCATAGTGCCCGTGGAGCAGGCGGCGCGCTTCGGCGATGCGATCGGCGAGGGGCGTCATGCCGCGACGATAGCCTGCGGAACGACGCCGCCCGGCGGCAGGGAAACGCGGCCCGGCGCAGGAAGCACCGGAGGGCGGGACTACTGCGTGCGGCGGCGGAGGTAGAGCCGGAGCGCCAGCGCGACGGCGAGGACCGTGATCGCCGCCCACACCAGGTACCGGTTGTCCAGGGCGACGCCCGCGGC
>CAZYIV010000176.1:0-4534 GCA_964647615.1 uncultured Gemmatimonadaceae bacterium
CGGCGGCGTGCAGGACGCCACCCGTCCGCGGAGAGGACCGAGTCCACCTGTGCAGTGCCGAGGCATCAGCTCACGCGATCCTCCTTTGCCCGACGCATGCGGACCCCGGGCCACGCCAAGGAGGCTCGTATGCCGCAGCGCCGCCTGCCCGTCCGTCCCGACCTCGACCAGCTGAAGCACCAGGCCAAGGAACTGCTCCAGGCCTTCCGCGCCGGCGATCCCGCCGCCGTCGCGGACTTCGCCCAGTTCCACTCGCGCCCGGTGGAGCCGGGCAGGGCGCGCCTGGCCGACGCCCAGCTGGTGCTCGCCCGCAGCTACGAGTCGCCCAGCTGGCCCCGCCTGGTGCAGGCGTGTGAACTGATCGCCGCCATCTGGCGCGATGACGTGGCCGCCGTGGTGGCGCTGGTGCGGAAGCATCCGAAGCTGCTCAACGAGAGCGCGCTCATCCGGGAGCGGAACTGGGGGCCGCCCATGAGCTACGCCGCGAACCTCGGCCGGACCACGATCATCGAGGCGCTCCTGGCGCTGGGCGCCACCGACATGGCCTACGCGATGGACCGGGCGGCGCTGCAGGGCAAGGTCGAAACGGCGCGCCTGCTGCATGCACGGCTGGGATCGCCCCGGCCGGAGCCGGGCGCACTGGCCAACCCCGCCTACACCCTGAACGTGGCGGGCACGGCGCTGCTGCTGGAGCTCGGCGCGACGGTGGTAGACGCGGCCGGCCGGACCACCGCACCGATCGACACCGTGCTCGAGAGCGACAGCCGGAACCCGGTGGCCAAGCACGCCATCCTGGCGATGTACGCGGAACACGGGGCGGCCTTTCCCGACACCCCGACCATGGCCGTGCATCGTGGCCGCATTGACCTGCTGGAGGCCCACCTGCGGCGCGACCCGGGCCTGCTGCGACGGACCTTCCGGGAGGCGGAGATCCTGCCGCCGGAGCTGGGCTGTCGCGGGGAGATCTTCCCTCGGACCTCCCTGGAGGGAGCGACCCTGCTGCACATGTGCGTCGAGTTCGACGAAGTCCAGATTGCGGAGTGGCTGCTCAAGCAGGGGATGTCGGTGGACACCCCCGCCGCCGTGGACGCGGAGGGCTTCGGGGGACACACGGCGCTGTTCAGCGTGGTGGTGTGCTATGCGAACTTCTGGGCCAACTACCGGGGCGGCGCGACCGACTCGCCGTTCGCGCGGCTGCTGCTGGAGCACGGCGCGGATCCCAATGCCCGGGCCTCGCTGCGGGAGGTGCTGCAGCAGGACCAGACGACCACGTCCCGCGAGTTCCGCGACCTCACGCCCATCGGATGGGGCGAGCGCTTCGGGAACCGGATGGTGGTGAGCGCGCCGGCGATGCGGCTCATCGCGGCCCGGGGCGGGCAGGGCTAGGGTGCGGGCGCCTTGCACCCGTTGCCAGCCCACGGTCGCTTGCGCGGCCGCCTCACGAGCGGCAGGTTCTGGGGGTGGTCCGGCGGAAGTCCCGCCCCATCGGAGGCGTGAATGAGGGTTGACCCTGACACCACGTCCGGACGATGGCTCCGCCACGTGAGGCGGCACGCACGGCAGCGGCTCAGCCGAGCCGCGCGGGTCGTGGTGCCGGTGCTGTGCGCCGGCCTCGGCCTCCAGTGCGCCGATGCCACGGGGCCGCGGGCCTGCAGTGGCCCGGTGACGGTGGAGGTGGGTGCGGGCCTCACCCCGCGCATCTCCTGGTCGCCCGGCTGCCGGGCCGCCGACCTGCTGATTGACAGCCCGGCGCCGGGCGGGGCGACCTACTGGCGGGTCACCGACCCCGTAGCCAGGAACACGCTGCACTCGCCGCAGACGTACGGAGTGATCCCGCCGGACGAGTTCTCCCCGGGCCTGCCGGTGGCGCTCGTCGCCGGGGTTCAGTATCGCGCGACGCTTTCCCTCGGGGACAGCGCCGGGCACCTGGTGGAGATCGGCTCCGCTCTCTTCACGCCCTGAGGACGAGTCGCGGCGCCGGGTACCCCGGACCCGGCGGCACTAGGCCGGGTACTCGTCCTTCCGCCGCACCCAGTACGGCCCCCGGCCCCCCTCGTCCCGCCCCTTCGGCACCAGGTCCAGGTAGTGGTAGTGAATGTTGAGCTTGTCGTTGCCCCGGTCGTAGCAGGAGTAGGTGTGGTACACCGCACCATCACTGCCCTTCGCGAAGATGCTGTGTCCCTCCCGCTCCCGCGCCAGCGGGTCCCGCTCCTCGTAGTTGTACAACGCGCGCCTGGCCCGCATCTCGTCCGGGGTGAACGAGGCCTGGTAGTCGTAGTTGAACTCGCTCCCGCCTGATGACACCCAGGTGAAGTTCCACCCCATGCGCCGCTGGTAGGCGGCGAGTTTCTCGTATGGAGCGCGGGAGACCGCGACGAAGGCCACGTCGCGCTGCGCCAGGTGGACCGGGATCCCGCCAAATCCGTCGGCGCGCAGCGAACAGTGCGGGCAGCCCGCGGCATCGTCCGGATGGAACATGAAGTGGTACACGATGAGCTGGCTCCTGCCGCCGAACAGCTCGGCGAGGGTGAGCCGGCCGGCAGCCCCCTCGAAGTGGTACTCCTTCGTGACCCGCTCCCAGGGCAGCGCCCGTTGCAGGGCGCTCATCTCGTCGGAGAGTCGGGTGAACGCCTTCTCCTTCGCGAGGAGCTCCCGGCGGGCGGCGAGCCACTCCTCGTGGGACACGACGGGATGCGGGGGGACCGGGTCGGTGGGCATGCGGTGTGCTCCGGTGTGGGAAGCCGACGGGGCAGCAGACTGCAACTTCCGGCGTGGCACCCGGCACCGCAAGCCGGGCTGATTCCCGCCGTCCGCCCGCATCCGGGTCGCGTGGCCGCTGGACCGCGGCGGGCCGGGCAGTAGCTTTGGCCAGAGCCTCGCCGTGCGGCCCGACCTTCACCCCTGGAGCCGACCGATGACCACGCTCCGCCCCGTCGAACTCGACGAACGCGCCGTCCTCGTCAACAACGCCAGCTACCGCTGGGCCTACCTGGTGCAGGCGTTCGGCCTGCTGGCAGTCGCCGCGATCCGCGGCCTCCTCTACCGCGAGGCCTCGTGGGACCTTCTCGGCCTGGTGCTGCTGGGCGGGGCGGTCGCCGCCGCGTACCAGCTGGCGCATCGGGTGCCCGGCCGGCGCTGGCTGGCACTCGCCGGACTGGCACTGCTGGCAGCGGCCGCGGTGGCGATGATCACCGTGCGCGTCGCTGGCCGCTGAGGCCGGGCGGCTACGTCCGGTTCTCCGGGGAACCCATGGACTTCGAGACTGAAGTGAAGGTGGCGGTCTACGCCGCCACCGCCGAGAGCGGCCGGGTCCCGGGTGCCGACGAGGTCGCGCGGCGGGTCGGAGCGTCCTCCGGTGATGTGGTGCAGGCGTTCGGCCGGCTGCGCGCCAGCCGGCTGCTGTACCTCCAGCCCGATGGCCGCAGCATCCGCATGGCGCCGCCATTCTCCGGGGTGCCCACGCAGCACCGGGTGACGGTGGCCGGGATCGAGTACTTCGCCAACTGTGCCTGGGACGCGCTCGGCATTCCCGCCGCGCTGCAGCAGCCGGGGGTAGTGCACTCGCGCTGCGAGCAGAGCCGCGAGCCGCTGCGGCTGGAGGTGGATCGCACCGGTCCCGAGCCATCGGACTGGCTGTTCCACTGCCTGGTGCCGGCGGCGAAGTGGTGGGACGACCTGGTCTTCACCTGAAGCAACATGCTCTTCTTCCGGTCGGAAGAACTCATCCGGTCGTGGTGTCGGTCCCGGGGCATTGCCCCCCGGCCGATCGTGCGCATGGACCAGCTCTGGCACCTGGCGGTGACCTGGTACAGCACCCGGCTCGCGCCGGTGTCACGCCGCCCCGCGCCCGCCGAGATGCGGCAGATCTTCGAGTCCATCGGGCTCAGGGGCGACTTCTGGGACCCGCGGGTGGACACCGTTGGCTGAGGCGCACTCGAAGACCCCCTGACGGCTGGGAACTCCCCGAACCATGAACACCGTCGCCGAGTTCCGGTCGAACAGGTTCCCGCCATATGATGGCGAGGAAGAGCGGATCAACCCCGGTCTCTGGGGCAAGCGCTTCGCGGAATACCTCGTCGCCCGCCTGCCGGCGCAGGCGGTGTCTGCGGCCGAGCCGATCGCGGAGGATTGGGGCTGGTATGTCCCGGTCGAACTTGATGGCGTGAAGCTGGGACTCTGTTGCGGTCACCAGTACGGCGACGAGGAGACCTTCACCTGCTTCACCGATCCGCAGGTACCCGTCCGTCGCAGGTTCTTCCGAACGGTGGATGTCACCGCACCCCTCACGCGGCTGATCGGCGCGGTCAACGCAATTCTCTCGGCCGACCCCGACATCAGGGAACTCGCCTGGCGGGCACCGTAGGATACGGGGCGCCCTCGGCATCCCCGGGTGTTATGATGGGGAGGCAGGGTACGCCACCGTGCCGTCACTCCTGGAGGGGCGAAAAGATGGACTCTGGCAGCATGATCGCCATCGCCGGCATCGTCGTCGGCGTACCGGGGTTTGTCGCCTTCATCGGCTTGATGATCGGCC
>CAZYIV010000177.1:0-4521 GCA_964647615.1 uncultured Gemmatimonadaceae bacterium
GACGCGGAGCTGTTCGAGCGGCTCATCCTGGAGATCAACCAGGCGGGGCTCAGCTGGCTCACCATCCTCAAGAAGCGGGCGGCGTTCCGCGCCGCGTACCGGGGCTTCGACCCGGTGGTGGTGGCGCGCTTCGGCGCGCGGGACGTGGCCCGGCTGCTCAACGATGCCGGGATCATCCGCAACCGCCTCAAGGTGGAGGCGGCGATCGACAACGCCCGCACCCTGCTCCGGCTGCGGCAGGACCACGGCGACTTCCACGGCTGGCTCGCGGCGCACCATCCGCTCCCCAAGGACGACTGGGTGCGGCTGTTCAGGAAGACCTTCCGCTTCACCGGCGGCGAGATCGTCAACGAGTTCCTGATGAGCACCGGGTGGCTGCCCGGGGCGCACACCGAAGCGTGCCCGGTCTATCGCCGCGTCGTGAAATCGAAGCCGATGTGGGCCAGCGACAGGAGACGAGGACCGCCCTAGCCCCGTCGTCCGCCTCCTATCTCCCGTCGCCCGCGGTTCCCATGCCCACTCCCCTCCACGTCCACTCCTGGTTCTCGCTCGGTGCCGGCGTCTCGAGTCCCGAGGTGCTGGCGCGGCAGGCGGCGGCGCGGGGCTACCGGGCACTCGCCTGCACCGACACCAACGGGGTGTACGGTGCGGTGGAGTTCCAGCAGGCGGCGGAAGAGGCGGGCCTCCGGCCGATCCACGGCGCGCACCTGGTGCACGGCGGGCAGGAGGCGGTGGCGCTGGTGGAGGACGAGCGCGGGTGGGCCGCGCTGTGCCGCACGATCACCCGGATCCACTGGAAGGGCGAAGGCAAGGGCCGGAGGGGCAGCGGGAGGCGGAAGGCAGAAGACGGGGAGCACACCTCCGGTGCGGCGTCCCTCGCATCATGGCTCGCGGCCGACCGGGACGGGCTGCTCATCCTCTCGCAGGACCCGGCGTTCCTCGCCGACCTGGTGCAGCGCTCGGGGCCGCGGGATGTCTACGCCGAGCTGCAGCCGGGCAAGCACCGGCACGCGGTGGGCGCCGCGGCGCGGCAGCTGGGGCTGGAGGCGGTGGTGACGGGCGGGGTGATGTTCGCCAATGCGGAGGACTGGGCCCGGCACCGGCTGCGGGTGGCGATCGCGGGGAATACGACGCTTTCCGCGCTGGAGGAAGACGATGCCGATGAGACGGCGGTAGGCCGGCGACCGAGCGCCCCTCAGGAGCGGCGCAGCCGCGACTCGGGCGCGAGGGAGAGCGGTAGGGCGGTACGCGATAATCTGCCGCCTAACCGTCCGACCGTCTTACCGTCCGACCGTCTGGCCGTCCGTCCGTCCTCCGCCTGGCTCCGCCCCGCCGCCGACCTGGCGCGGCACTTTCCCGACTGCCCCGACGCGCTCACCCGGAGCGACGCGCTGGCGGAGCGGTGCGGCTACCGGATCCCGATCGGCCGGCGGGTGGTGGCGCCGCGCTTCGCCGACGTGGCGGACGCGATGGCGGAGCTGCGGGCGCTGGCCTACGCCGGCGCGGAGCGGCGCTACGGCACCATCGCGCCGGTGACCCGGGAGCGGCTGGAGCGGGAGCTCGCGATCATCGGGCAGAAGGGGTTCGCCGACTACTTCCTGGTGGTGCACGACATCATCCGCCACGGGCCGACCCACTGCGGCCGCGGCTCGGTGGCCAACTCGATCGTCAGCTACTGCCTCGACATCACCCACGTGGACCCGCTGGGGGCGGGGCTCCTGTTCGAGCGGTTCCTCAACCCCGAGCGGCGCGACCCGCCGGACATCGACCTCGACTTCCCCTGGGACGAGCGCGACCGGATCCTGGCCTGGGTGTTCCGCCGTTATCCCCGGCTGCGCGCCGCGATGGTCGCCAACCACAACAGCTTCCGGCTGCGCGGCGCGCTGCGCGAGGTGGCCAAGGTGCACGGCCGCCCCGCGGGCGAGATCCGCGAGGTGACCCGGCGCTTCCCCTGGTTCAGCGACGACGACGACCTCCCCGAGCTGCTGGCGCGGCACCCCAACTTCCAGGGGCTGCAGCTGCCGGCGGCGTGGCAGGAGCTGGCCCGGCTGGCGCAGCCGCTGGTGGGCACCCCGCGGCACCTCTCGCTGCACCCTGGCGGGGTGGTGATCGTGCCGACGGTGCTCACCGACTACGTGCCGGTGGAGCCGGCGGCCAAGGTGCTGGACGGCGCGCCGGACCTCACGGTGCCGGTGCTGCAGTTCGAGAAGGACGGCACCGAGGACGCGGGGCTGGTGAAGATCGACCTGCTGGGGAACCGCTCCCTCGCCGTCATCCGCGACGCCATCGCCGAGGTGCGGGCCCACACCGGCCGGCAGATCGACTACACCGCCGACGACCCCGACGACGACCCGGCCACGCGGGCCCTCTTCCGCACCGGCCGGACCATGGGCGTCTTCTACACCGAGAGCCCGGCGTCGCGGCTGCTCTGCGCCAAGTCGCGGGCGGAGAGCTTCGAGCTGCTGGTGCTCAACACCAGCATCATCCGCCCCGCCTCCAACCGCTTCATCCGGCAGTACCTCGAGCGGCTGCACGGCATGCCCTGGGAGCCGCTCGACCCCTCGCTGCGCGACACCCTGGCCGAGACCTTCGGGGTGATGGTGTACCAGGAGGACGTGGTGAACGTGTGCGCCGCGTTCGCGGGGCTGCCGCTCGCCACCGGCGACGGGGTGCGCAAGGCGCTCTCCAAGAAGCGGCCCGTGAAGGCGCTCGCGGCCTACGCCGAGGAGTTCTTCGCCGGGGCGGCGCGGCTGGGGCGGGACCCGGAAGTGACGGTGAAGGTGTGGGAGATGGTGCTCTCCTTTGCCGGCTACAGCTTCTGCAAGGGGCACTCCTGTTCCTATATCAAGGTGGCGCAGCACTCCTGCTACCTGCGGGCGCACTACCCCGCCGAGTTCATGGCGGCGGTGCTGGCCAACGGCGGCGGGTTCTACCGGCCGTTCGCCTACGTGGCGGAGGCGATCCGCATGGGGCTCACGGTGCGGCCGCCGGACGTCAACGCCAGCGCCTTCCGCACCACCGGCGGCGGGCGCGAGGTGCGGGTGGGGTTCCAGTTCATCAAGGGCCTGTCGGCGGATGCGGTGGCGCGGATCGAGGGGGCGCGGACGACGGGAGACGGGATTCGGAAGACGGGAGAGGGGAGACGGGAGACGGAAAGCGGGGTTGGGGCCGGGCCAGGTGGGTGGGCCGTCGAAGGCACCACCGCACCGGGGCGGCGGCGGGGTGGTATCGGTGCTGCCGGAGACGGCCCGCCCACCGGCCCGGCGGCTCAGTCACCGCCTGACCCACTGCCCGGCCCGCCCACCGGCCCGCTCGCGCCATTCACGAGTCTCGCCGACGTCCGCGCCCGCACCGGCCTCCTCCCCGAGGACCTGCGCCTGCTGGTGAAGGTCGGGGCCTGCGACAGCATCGCCGGGGGGATGACCCGTCCCATGCTCCTCTGGACGATTGACGGTGAACGGGAGACGGGAGCGGGAAGACGGGAGCCGGGCCAGGCCCTCCCGCTGCCGGCCGCCACGGCCGAGATCCCCCGGCTCAAGGAGTACACCACCCAGCGCCGCCGCCAGGCGGAGTACGAGCTGCTCGGCTTCACCACCGACTGCCACCCGATGCACCTCTATCGCGACCTCGTCGCCCGGCTCCGCACCGTGCCCGCCTCCCGGCTCCACCGCCACGTGGGCCAGTCGGTGCTCTGCGCCGGGATGCTCACCACCTACAAGCCGGTCTCCACCGCCAAGGATGAGCCGATGGAGTTCGCCACCTTCGACGACGGCGACGGATTGATCGAGACGGTCCTCTTCCCCGACGTCTTCCGCCGCCGGGGCCATGTCCTCTTCGACCAGGGGCCGTTCGTCTTCCGGGGGAAGGTGGAGGAGGAATTCGGCGCGGTGACCGTCAGCATCACCCAGCTGGACCGGCTGGAGCGAATGCGGGGGGATGGGCGGGAGACAGGAAACGGAAGACGGGCTGGAGGGCGGAGTGAAAGCGCGGTAGGATAGGGCGGTAGGGTGGCAAGACGGTCGGACGGTCGGACGGTCGGACGGTCGGACGGTCGGACGGTAGCGATCCAGACGCGGTGCGAAGCAGAGTGCCGCCGCAAGCCCCGACCCCACCGGAGCGGTGGGGGGTGGTATGGGTCGGGGCGGCGACCGAGCGCCCCTCGGGAGCGCGTCAGCGCGACCCGGGCGCGAGGGAGTGGTCCCCGCGCGGCGGCCTCCGCGAGCAACGCGAGCGCGAGCAGCACAACACGCCCCACGAAGAGCATGCGTGCCAGAGAAGCCAGTTCACCAGCAACCCCGAGACCGATGCGTCCGCGAATCCTCGCCCGCCTGGGCCTGACCACCGTCCTCCTCGTCCCGACCCTCTCCCTCGCCGCGCAGGCCGCACCGAAGGAGGTGGATGCCTACGTCACCCAGGCACTCAAGCGCTTCGGCCAGCCCGGCGTCGGCATCGCCGTGGTGCAGGACGGCAAGGTGGTGTTCGCCCAGGGCTGGGGCGTGCGCAAGGTGGGCGAGCCGGCGC
>CAZYIV010000178.1:0-4408 GCA_964647615.1 uncultured Gemmatimonadaceae bacterium
GCGTCGCCCTCGCGGGGGCGATCCCTCCGCGCGGCAGAGCCTCGCTCGCCGGTCCGCGGCTGAAGCCGCGACTCGGCAGCTGTCGCTGAAGCGACAACTCCCCTCAGGCGGTGTGCAGCTACTGCCTTACCGTCCTACCGTCCTAGCGTCCTACCGCCCTACCGTCTGTCTCTCCCCCTCCACCGACCGCCGCCGCCCGGGATCGTGTTCCAGGCTCCGCCGGAACGCCGCCGCCGCGCCGGCCGAATCTCCCAGCGCCAGCAGCATCTCCCCCTGCAGCTCGCGCGCGGGCGCCAGCGGCCCCGGCGTCACCACGCTCTTCTCAGTCGCCTCCTCCATCACAGCCGCGGAGTCCATCCGCGCCAGCGCCAACGCGCGGTTCCCCTGCGCCAGCACCAGCCACGCCGACGCACTCACCCGCCCGATCGCCACCTGCCCCGCCCAGTATCCCTCGTGCCGGGCGGTGAGCGTGTCCTCCAGCCGCTGCAGATCGGCCAGTGCGGCAATGGCGAGCGCGGTGTCGCCCGCCCGCGCGGCACCCAGCGCCCGGGCGATCGCGTTGGGTGCGTTGGACCAGAGGATCGGGCTCCGGGAGGGCGGCAGCTCCGCCGCCTCCCGCCAGGCGCCGCGCTCCAGCGCGTAGCGCGCCGGGATCGCGGCGAGCGCGAAGTACCCCGCCGCGGGGGGCGCGCCCGTCGTCTGCAGGTTGGGATCGAGCTGCGCCGCGAGCGCCGGCAGCGCCGCCATCAGCGCCGCGACCTCGCTGTCCCGCCCCAGCTGCAGGTAGGCGTAGGCCTGGTAGTCCATCGCATGCAGCTCCTCGGCGATGGACCCCTCCGCGTGGGCCCGGGCGCGCGCGGCGGTGTTGGCCTCGATCGACTCCTGCCACATCCCCACCCGGGTGAACACATGCGACGGCATGTGCAGCGCGTGCGACACCTCCGGCGCGATCTCCGAGTACTGCGCCGCCGCCGGGATCCCCCGGGCGGCCAGCGTCGGCACGTCGTAGGTGTGGATCAGGTAGTGGGCCAGACCGGGATGGTCGGGCAGGGCGCGGAACAGCGGTTCCAGGATCGCCGCGGCGGCGAGCTGGCTCCGGTAGCTCTTGTCGGTCGGGTCGGAGGCAATGTCGAGCGCCAGCGCATGGAAGATCTGTGCCTCGGTGTCTGCCGGCTGGGCGGCGGCGAGCGCCGTCATCGCGTCGCGATAGCCCGCCAGCCGCTCCGGCTGACTCCGGCCGGCGGCATTCTCATACAGCTGTGCCGCCGCCTCGATGTACCCTCGCTCCCGCACCGTCGGACGCCCGGCGCCGCGCGCGGCGCGGATCTCGGTCATCCCCGCGCCGAGCTGCGCCGGCCCGCGGACTCCCGGCGCGAACGGATTCCCCCACGCCCCGAGCGCCAGCGCCCAGTGCGCCATGGCGCAGCCCGGATCGGCGGCCAGGATCGCGTGCAGCTCCGTCCCCGCCTGGGAGAACGCAAACGAATGCAGCAGTGCGATCGCGTGATCGAACCGCGGCTGCACCGCCTTCGCACAGGAGGTCGGGAAGTGCACCGTCCCCTCGGTGTGCGCCTGCAACTGCGCCGCGCCGGGAACGACGGTGAGGGAAATCAGGACCAGCGTGGCAGCGAGACGCACGGGCACCGCCGGGGGAGGGGGTGCCGGGCAAGGTGGGACGCGGGACGGCGAGAGGCAAGGAGGGCGGTAGGTACTGCGGCGGTAGGGCGGTGGGACGGTAGGTGCTGGCCCAAGGCTGGTGCCGGCGCCCGAAGCGGGGGTGTCCCGGAGCGCGCGTCAGCGCGCAGGGCGCCCTGTTGCGGGCCATTCCGTACAAGCGCGGTGCAGCGCGCGGAGGGATCGCCCCCGCGAGGGAGCCGTGGGAGCGCGGGGCGTCCGGCCCGCATCGGGGCAGGCGACGCTTGGGGTGGGGCGTCCCTCCGGGAGAGCCCCGCCCGCCGGTCCGCGGCTGAAGCCTGCTCTCCCTCGCGCCCGAGTCGCGGCTGCGCCGCTCCTGAAGGGCGCTCGGTCGTCGGCAGCTGTCGCTGAAGCGACAACTCCCCTCAGGCGGTGTGCAGCTACTGCCTTACCGTCCTACCGTCTTACCGTCCTACCGTCCTACCGTCTTACCGCCCTACCACGCCGCGGGCCATGAAACACCCCGCCTCCGCATTCCGCAGGTGCACCCCCGCCACCCCCTCTACCGCCGCCACCCGCGCCACCACCGCGTCGGGCCCCTCGCCGTTCACCCGCTCCTGCAGCAGCACCCGTCCGTCCTCCGCGAATCCCTCCACCACCATCGGCAGCCGCCGCAGCTCCGGCGGCAGCAGCTCGCTGTCGTAGCGCTCGCACGGCTCCGCGTGGATGAACACCGGCCCCGGCAGCGGCAGCGACCCACGCTTGAAGGGTGTGTAGGTGAACAGGATCCTGTCCTCCTTCCCCTCATCGAAGGTGCGCAGGCAGTGGCGGCAGGGGCCGTAGCCGGTGGCCAGCTCCCGGTGCGCGGGGTGGCCGTAGTGTGGGGCGCGCATCGTGGCGCGGACCTCCTGCGCCATGGCGGTGGGGATTCCCTTGAAGCGGATCGTCGGCATCGGTCGGTTCCGTGGCTGGTGACAGGCGTACAGTAGGGATTCCGGCGACTGCCCGATATCCGGATCGTGCGGTCGAATCCCGTTCCGGCCGGCTTCAGCCCCGCTTCAGCGCGTCCCCGCCATATTTCGGCCATGCGCACCCGCACCATCCTCCTCGCCGGCCTGGCGCTCGGGCTGGCCGTCGGGCTCCTGGGCACCCGCCGCTGGAACCGCACCACCGCCGCATGGGCCGTCCGGCTCACCCCGCGCGCGGGCGAGGTCCCGGTCGTGGAGGCCTCCGAGCTGGACTCCCTCCCGGCGCCGGTGGCGCGGTACCTCGGCCACGTGCTCCCGGCGGGGCATGGCCGAGTGCGTGGCGTGCGGCTCACCCAGGAGGGGACATTCCTGCTCACGCCGCCCGAGGGGTGGCAGCCGTTCACCGCCACCCAGTGGATCGGGGTGCAGCCGGCGGGCTTCGTGTGGGATGCGCGGATCCGGGTGGCGCCGTTCCTTCATGCGCGGGTGCGCGACGGCTTCGCCGGCGGCACCGGCTCCATGCGGGCCCAGCTGCTCGGGCTGGTTCCGCTGGTCGGCATCGAGGGCACGCCCGAGATCGCCAAGGCGGCGCTCGAGCGCTACCTCGCGGAGGCGCCCTGGTGCCCCACCGCGCTGCTGCCGGAGGCGGGGGTGCGCTGGGAGCCGATGGACGACAGCACCGCGCGGGCGCGGCTCGAGGTGGACGGGGTGACGGCGGCGGTGGAGTTCCACTTCGGGGCGGACGGCCTGGTGAGCGGCATCCTGGTGCCGGACCGCGGCCGTGCGGTGGGCTCCACCCGGGTGCCCACCGCGTGGGAGGGGCGCTGGGGCGACTACACCTGGCGCGAGGGGATGCTCGTCCCGTCGGAGGGAGAGGTCGCGTGGCTGCTGCCGGAGGGGCGCCAGCCCTACTGGCGCGGCCGCCTGACGGGCTACGCCACCGGCGAGCCGTGACCCTGCTGGCCGGACCGCGCATCGGCCGGTATCATGGAGCCATCCCCGTCCCCTGCGGTCCGTGCATGCTGCAACGCCCTCGTGCAGTGACGCTCGCGCTGTTCCTCACCCTGCTGGCGGCGACCCCGCTGCGGGCCCAGGAGCAGGGCACCTGGCTCGATCTCGGCATCGGCGGCGGCAACAACGGCGCCAACATCGAGCTCGCCATCACCCGCCGGAACGGCCTGCACGGCCTCACCTTCCGCGGCATGGCGGCGGCCCGGACCGAGATCACCCTCTTCACCGAGAAGTCCTCCAGTCGTTCGCTCGCCGATCTCGGGCTGCTCTACGGCGTGCACGGCCGGTCGGGACCGATGCTGGGCTTCGTGCGGGCGGGGGTCGGGGCGCTCTGGTTCGACAAGAGCGGCACGGGCGGGACGCAGAGCGGCAGCTCCACCGGCATCGGCGTGCCATGGGAGGCGGGCGGGACCCTGCTCTTCGGCAGCAACTTCGGCCTCGGCTTCCGGGTGGCGGGCAACCTCAACGGCATCCGCAACAACGTCGCCGGCATCGTCACCCTGCACCTCGGGAAGGCGTACTGACCATGGCCCGCCGCCTCACCCGCTCCACCAGGGACGAGCTCCAGACCCTCCCCGCCATCGGTCCCAGCCTGGCGCAGGATCTTCGCGACCTCGGCGTCACCAGCCGCGCGATGCTCGCGCGGCGCGATCCCGAGCGGCTCTACGCCGACCTCTGCACCCTCACCCGCACCCGCCAGGACCCCTGCGTGCTGTACAGCTTCCGCTGCGCGGTGTATGCCGCGCGCACGCCCCGGCCGAAGCCGGAGCTGCTCAAGTGGTGGAACTGGAAGG
>CAZYIV010000179.1:0-2171 GCA_964647615.1 uncultured Gemmatimonadaceae bacterium
TCATCAGCGGCACCCGGTGCAGCTGGCCCCGCCGGTCCTTCCCGAAGAAATACCCCGCCCGCCGGTCCTGGTCGTTGTACTGCAGCGGGATCAGGGTGTCGAACACCGCGAGGATCTCGGTGCAGACCGGGTTCACCTCGTCGAGCGGCACCACGAAGATGAAGTCATCGCCGCCGATGTGCCCCACGAACCCCCGGGTGCCCAGCATGCCTTTCACGACATCGTGCAGCAGCCGGGACAGCAGGTAGATCACCCGGTCGCCGTCATAGTAGCTGTACCGGTCGTTGAATTCCTTGAAGTGATCGAGGTCGGCGTAACAGACGGCGAACTCGCCCTCGGTCTCCAGCTGGCGGCGGATCTCCCGCTCGATCTCCGTGGTGCCCGGCAGGCGGGTCGAGGGATGGACGCTCACGTCCCGCTCGGTGCGGGTCAGGATCGCGTCGATCCGCGCGCGCTGCTCGGCCGGCGAGAAGAAGCTGGTGATCACCTCGTCGCTGCCGGCCGCGAACCAGCCCTCCACCTCGGCCGGGTCGTGCCGCCCCGACAGCATCACCACCGGCACGATGGCGGTGAAGGCGTCGCTCTTGAGCGCACGCACCAGGGTCGCGCCCGCGGCGCCGGCCTTGTCTGCCTCCACGAACAGGAAGCAGGGGAAGCCTCGCAGGATGATCGCCTGCACCTCGGCCGGGTCCGGCAGCACCAGCAGCGGGAACTCACGACTCTCCGCCCACCGCCGCACCAGCTCAGGTACGGTGCCGGCCGCCGGCGCATGATAGAGAACCGTCGGTCGGGTGCGCAGCCTTGGGCTCCGGGACGAGGCGTAAAGGTTTAATCCAAATGAACTTACGGGCGAGCCGGAACGCCGTCAACTGGGAGCCGACCCTCCGGAGACTACGGCCCGCCCTTCGGGGCGGCAAGAGCACCGGTCACGCCGCCATCAGACGAAGAACACCGCGATCGCCACCATGGCGTACAAGGCCAGCAGCTGCACCCCCTCGAACCAGTGCGACTCCCCGTCCAGGGTCACGATCGCCGTGAGCAGGGTCGACAGCCCCACGGCCACCACCTCGAGCGGACTGAACACCAGGTTCATGTAATGCCCCTGGGCGTTGGGCCCGATCAGCGCGCCGATGAACACCAGGAGGGGTGCCACCAGCAGCGCCACCTGGGTGCTGGAGCCCATGGCGATGTTGAGCGCCAGGTCCACCTTCCCCTTCCGCGCCACCACCACCGCCGTGGCATGCTCCGCGGCGTTGCCGATGATGGGGATCACGATCAGGCCCAGGAAGGTCTCCGACAGCCACTGGCCCTCCCGGGTGAGTGACTCCACGGCGTGCACCAGGACCTCCGACTCGAGCGCCACGAAGACCGTGGCCGTCGCCAGGACCAGCAGGGCGGCCGGCACGGACCAGAGGCGTCCCTGCATGGGGTGTGGATCTCCGGCGAACATCCGGCTGTGGGTCTTTAGCGCAAAGAGGAGGGAGAAGCCGTAGGTGATCGCCAGCACCACGGCCACCGACTCGGACAGGTGCAGCTCCAGCACCGCGGTGTCGCTGCCGCGGAAGATGCCATGCAGGATCGCCGGGAAGATAAGGCCCGTCACCGCCAGGGCGAGCATGCCGGCGCTGGCCCCGGCGGCGGTCCGGTTGAACCGCACCAGCGGCGTCCTCAGGCTGCCGGCGATCAGCGACAGCCCCATGATGAGCAGGAGGTTTCCCAGGATGCTCCCGGTAATGGAGGCCTTCACCAGGTCCACCAGCCCGGCCTGCAGCGCCACGATCGCGATGATCAGTTCCGCGGCGTTGCCGAACGTGGCATTCAGCAACCCGCCGAGCGCGGGCCCGGTCCGGGCGGCCAGGTGCTCGGTGGCCTCTCCCATGTAGCCGGCCAGCGGCAGCACCGCGACGCAGGCGAGGATGAACACCACCAGCGGCGCGGTGTCAGGGCGGCCATAGGCGAGGTACAGGCTGGCGGGCACTGCGAGGAGCGGCAGCTTCCGCCAGGTGAAGAAGGGCTCGTGCACCGGCGCGATCCGGGGCGGTCCGTCGTTCCGCGATGGCCGGCGCTCCTCCCGGGGGGGCGCCGCCTCGCGTTCGCGGCGCTCTGGCTCCCGCTCGCGTCGCTGGGTCCGGTCTCCGCGCTCCTCGCGACCTTCGGCCCGCTCGCCCTTC
>CAZYIV010000179.1:2271-4313 GCA_964647615.1 uncultured Gemmatimonadaceae bacterium
CCCTTCGGGGGTCGTTCCTTCTCCGCACCCTGGCGCGGCTGCTCCTGCCGCTGCCCCCGGTCCTTCTTCTTCCGGCCTTCCGCCGGTACCGGCGGGGGGGCGGACTCCGCTGTCGGCTCCGCTGTCGGCTCGGCCGGGGCTGGCGGCGCCGGCGGGGCGATCCCCAGGGCCTCACGCACCTTCACCACCGGCACCCCAAGGTCCCCCAGGCTGGCCGCCACCACTCCGCGGCCATCCGCCATCAGGCTGCCGAGCAGTTCGATCGAACCGGGCTCGGCCCCCCCGGCGGCTGCACGCGCCTGGTCGAGGGCGCGGCGGGCCCCGGAGCGGAGGGCGATCGCCTCCGGGTCCTCCGGCGTGCCCCGCCCCTTCGGGCTGCGCTGCTCCAGCCGCTCCCGGAGGTGCTCCGGGGTCACGGAGAAGGCGCTGAGGATCGTGGTCAGGGTGGGATCGGCGGTCTGGACCAGGGCGAGGAGCAGGTGCTCGGTGCCAAGGTAGTCGTGCTGGAGCCGGGCGGCCTCGGCGCGGGCCGCGGCGAGGAGCTGGCTCAAAGCGGCTTCGCCTCGTCGATCAGCATGATGGGGATGCCGTCCTCCACCGGGTAGACCAGGCGGCAGGCGTGGCAGGTGAGGGATTCGGGGGGCTCCGCATGGTGCTCGAGCGGGCCCTTGCACTTGGGGCAGACCAGGATCTCGAGCAATTCCGCCGGCAGGCTCATGGGGTCACCGGGGCGGCTCGGGGAACCCGAGCTCGGTCAGGTGGTAGGGGTTCCGGCGCCAGTCGCGGGCCACCTTCACCCAGCAGTCGAGGTACACCTGCTGGCCCAGCAGCTCCTCGAGTCGCTGGCGGGCGTGCTGGCCGATGGCCTTGAGGGTGCGGCCGCCGGATCCGATGACGATGCCCTTCTGGGAGTCCCGCTCCACGAGGAGCGAGACTCGAATGTACACCGGCGCCGTGTGCTCGCGGAACTCCTCGACCTGTGCCGCCACGGCGTAGGGCACCTCGTCGCTCAGCAGCTCGAAGGCGGCCTCGCGCAGGTACTCGGTGGCGAGGAAGCGGAGCGGCTGCGTGCCAAGGTCGTCCTCCGGGTAGGCGAACGGCGCCTCCGGCAGGTGGGGCATGATCGCGGCGCGCAGCCGGTCCACGCCGGCCCCGCTCCGGGCGGAGACCCGGAGAGCGTCCGGCTCCGGTGCGGGGCCAAGGTCTCCCTTGGTGTAGACGGTGAGCACCGGCGTCCGCGGGGGCGCCTCGACGCCGGCCAGGGGCCAGAATGGCGGGGCCGGTCCGTCGGTCACCGGGTGGAGGTGAAGGATGAGGTCCACCTCACGCAGTGCCTCAAGGGTCGCGGCCCGCATGCGTTCGTGCAGGGCGTACTCGGGGTCGAGGAGCCCGGGGAGGTCGTGCAGGATGAGCTGGCAGTCGGCCGTGGTGTGGAGGCCGACGACGGGGAGCCGGGTGGTCTGGGCCTTGGGGCTGACGATGGCGAGGTGGGCACCGACCAGCCGGTTGAGGAGCGACGACTTGCCGGCATTGGGCCGGCCCGCGAGGGCGACGTGGCCGGTACGGGGCATGGGAGAAGAGTAACCGGCAGTGGGGGAAAACAGAGCGGGCCCGGTTCCCTGGGGGGGAGCCGGGCCCACGGGGGGTGGCTGGCGACGGCCTACTCTCCCACGCCTTCTCGGGCGCAGTACCATCGGCGCTGCAGGTCTTAACTGCCGGGTTCGGAATGGGACCGGGTGTGGCCCCTGCGCGCTAGTCGTCAGCCAATCGTGCTGGGCCACGGGGGCCCGAGACGATGGCAACTGGAGGCTGGAATGACGCAAGGAAATCGGGAGAGATCAAACTGCACGGGCGATTAGTACGGCTCGGCTGAAGAGGTTACCCTCCGTACACCTGCCGCCTATGTACCTGGTAGTCTTCCAGGGCCCTTCAGAGAGCTTAAGCTCTAGGAGTGTTCATCTTGGGAAGAGTTTCCCACTTAGATGCATTCAGCGGTTATCTCCGCGCGACATCGCTACCGGGCGCTGCCCCTGGCGGGACAG
>CAZYIV010000180.1:0-4278 GCA_964647615.1 uncultured Gemmatimonadaceae bacterium
ACGGATGGCCTGATGTCACTCTGGGTGCGTGCAACCGCGATGACCCTCCTGTTGCCGGGATTGGTCGCGGGCCTTTTCCCCTGCCTCATCGCGCACGGTGGATGGGCGTTCACGGCCCCCGTCTCAATCGGGCCATGGCTCGGCGGGGGCCTGCTCGCGGCAGGCGTATGCGTCCTGATCCTCACGATCTGGGCCTTCGCGTTCGTCGGTCATGGGACGCTCGCGCCGTGGGACGCTCCAACAGCCCTCGTCGATGGCGGGCTCTATCGCTGGGTCCGCAATCCGATGTATCTGGGGGTCCTGGCGGTCATTCTCGGCCAGGGCTTCCTGTGGGGATCACTGGGTGTCTTCGCCTACGCGGCCCTGGTCGCTGTCGGCTTTCATCTCCGCGTGGTGCACTTCGAGGAGCCGTCCCTTCGCCGTCAGTTTGGCGAACAGTTTGCAGTCTACCTCGGTGCGGTGCCGCGGTGGATTCCCCGACCACCGCGGGCCGGAAGCGTCTGACAACCGCATGTGGGTGGCAGGACGCGGCCGTCGGTGTGTGCCGGGGCTGGCACCAACCCTCGGTGAGCTGCATACTGGAGTGCGCGCACCCCGGCGCTGCAACGGCTGCCGGACATCAGGCGCCCCCCGTGACCGCCCCTGAACGCTCCCCATGGTTGCGTGCTCCCGGCGACCAGGGAGATTCCCGCCCAACTACATCACACCGGCTTTCGTCCTGGGACCGGCCAACGGCGATGTGAGGGCGGACTTGACGCGCGAGCTGGGCGCGAAGCATGGTGGCAACCTCAGAAGGGATGCGACCGGCTGCTGGATGTTCCCTGCCGCCGCGGCCTGGCTTGTCCGGACCACCCAACGCTCGCAGGTGCTGCGGGGCGTCTAGCGCCGTCACCCTCTGGAGTCAACCGCCATGCGCACTGCCTACTTCCTCTGTGCCGGCCTGCTGCTGATGTCCGCGGTGACAATCCTGGGGCGCCTGCTCGCCGCGGAAGTACCCGCGGCGCATACCTGGATCCTACTGTTCCGGGACGATGAGCCTCCGGCGAGCGCGGAGTGGGGGCCGCGCGGCGGTTGCGCCGGGAGTGGCTCCGCCGAGTCCCTGCGTGGCAGTGGGCATGGTACCACTCGTACCGGCCCCTACGGCTCCGATGCCGGGCCAGCGCGCAATGGATGGTGCTCCGGCGCCGGCCCAGCCGGCGGGCGATCTCCGCCACGGAGAGCCGCAGCCTGAGGAGCTGGGGGACCTGACACCTTTCGTCCAGGGTGATCCGCTGATACGGCATGGGCTTTGTTCTCCTGGCAGGAGATTCGAAGCGCATTCCGGCGCGGTGGGTCGCCCTGGTTGTTGCACTTGGCTTATGAATGCGCCGACGCGGTCCAACATCCGCGTGCGGCAGCCAGGGCGCGGCTATCGGTTGGCGGTCGGTCTGGCACGGCTCTGATTCTCGGCCTAGCTTTCCCGGGCCTGGCCACGCCCCGCAGCCAATGCGGGGCGTTAGCCAGACACACGGTCGCATGAGACGAACAAGATGTCACACACATCACGAATATGCCCGGCGTTGTCCATCGGTGTCCTGCTTGCCGTGACCTTTGGATGTGCCCACCGGGGCGTTAAATCCAACGAGGGCGGAAACCAACCCCATTTGGCAGGCAGCAAGTCAGCGCCCGGAGGAATCACGATGGACGACACATACTCGATTACGATAACCCGCGATATGAATGTTTCGGCTGACAAGGTGTGGGATGCCTGGAACAGTCGAGAATCCATCGCCAAGTGGTGGGGCCCGAGCGGCTTCAGCAGCACCGTGAAGCAACTTGATGTGAGAGATGGCGGGCTCTTTGAGGTTGTTATGCACGGGCCAGACGGAATCGACTACAAGAACGTCTATGTGTTCGATCATGTTGAAAAGCGCAAGCGACTCGTGTACACGAACACCGGTTCAAAGGAGTTTGGTCTTGCTCCCTTTCAGTCCATCTTCGACATTGAAGAAGTTGGCAACACAACACGGGTAACCCTGAGTGCGCGGTTTCTTTCTGAGGATGACAAGCGGAAGCATGTCGAGGACTTTCACGCCATCGAGGGCGCTCAGCAACTCCTGCGGCGACTTGAAGAACAAGCCGCTGGCCATCCTCGGTGAGTGGCTGGTCAGGCGTTGTCGTCGAGGGTCCGGACTGCGCCGTCCTGTGCAGAGCACAGACCGAACCGTCTGGTCCCGCTGTGGAAACGCGACGCCAGCCGGACTTCGGACCTGGCGCTCACATGCACGAATCTTCTGGCGTATGGTGACCACATGAGAGAGGCGGACCAACAGCCCAATTTCGTTCAAAGCTATTTCCACGGCACCAAATGCAATCTGGGCATCGGAGAGCTCATCATCCCGGGAAATGATGCCAATTATGGTCCACGGAAGGCGAAGTTTGTCTACGCGTCGTCCAACTTGAATGTCGCGATCTGGGCAGCGGAGCTGGCCGTTGGCGATGGGCCCGGTAGGATCTATGTTGTCGAGCCCCTGGGTCCGGTGGAGAACGACCCCAATCTCACCGACAAGAAGTTTGCCGGCAATCCAACGAACTCATATCGAGTGAAGACTGGTTTCAAGGTGGTAGCTGAAGTGAAGGATTGGCAGGGACATCCTCCCGATGAGATCAGAGCGGCGAGAGAGAAGGTCAACCTCGCCCTGAAGAACGGCGCTCCAATAATTGAAGACTGAGAGTCCGCATATTGGCAAGGCGTTCGGTGGCTGGTGCCTGGAGCACGGCAGGACTACGCGGTCACCGCGTTCGGGGGAGTCCGTGGAATGGAACTTCGGCCCCAGGGCTGCCACCCGGGCACGGCCCATTCAGCGCGCTCGTCGCTCCGCCCGCCGGGGCACGCATTGCCGCTGGACAAGATCGGTCCGCAGCCCGGAGGGACTACATGATGAAGCAGATCGCCCAGCGCACGCCCACGCATCGCTGGTATTCACGCCCGGTGCTCTTTGTCGCCGACCTCCAGCGAGCAGTGTCATTCTACGTCGACGGGCTCGCCTTCAAGAAGGACTGGCATTCAGCGGATGGCAAAGGTACCGTCTGCCAGGTCAGTCGCAGCGAGTGCGAGATCATCCTTTGTCAGGATGCCGCCCGCGGCGACAGAACGCGCCTCTTCATCGAGCTGACGGCGGACGGTCTCCGCGCATTTCAGCGTGAGCTCGCTGGCCGGGCCGTTCCTCACAAGACGACCTGGTGGGGCTACGATACGACGCAGGTCAACGATCCCGACGGCAATGAACTGCTCTTCCCCGTCCCCTAGAAGCCACCGGCACGGTCGGGGATCAGCCTCGTGGCGGCGACTCCCGGCTGAGCTGGCAAGTGTGTACTGCAACGATTCCTCTCGGCGTCCATGGACTTCCTCCGGGGTGCGGTAGCCGAGGCGTTTGCGCGGGCGGGTGAAGGAGATCCGAAGGATATACCGGCGCAGTGGGTCACCCTGGTTATTGCACCTGGTTCTTGAATGTGCCGACCCCGTCGAACATCCGCATCCAGCAGCCAGGGCGCGGCCATCGGTTGGCGGGCAGTCTGGTACCGCTCTGCGTCTCGGCCTGGCTTTCCCAGGCCTGGCCACGGCCTGTAGCTGATGCGGGGCGTCCCGCGCCTTCACCGTCTGGGACCGACCGCCATGCGCACTGCCTACTTCCTCTGTGCCGGCCTGCTGCTGATGTCCGCGGTGACAATCCTGGGGCGCCTGCTCGCCGCGGAAGTACCCGCGGCGCGTACCTGGATCCTGCTGATCGGCATCGCGGCATGGCTGGCGGCGACGGGCTTCAACTTCTGGGTCGGCGTGTCCCACGCCGGATACACGGTCAAGGAAGAGCTTCCGATCCTGGTCGGGCTCTTTCTCGCCCCAGTGATCCTGGCGGTGCTGGCACGCCGATGGTGGGGCTGAGGCTGCCAAGCCCTCCCCGGCGGTCAGGCGCGCGCGACGCCAGTCTGGCCCCGTTCCTCGTGGTCCCTCGCGTGCAACGGAAGCCGCTCATGCGATCCTGCGTTCTTCTCGTCGTCTGCCTCCTCCTCGCCACGGCCTGCCGCTGCAACCCGCCGCCCGCCGCCCCGCGGAGAGTTTCTACAACCTGGGAACGATGGTGGAGGGCCCGCGGGTGTACCACGTACACGACTTCGAGGCCGGTGGCGGCCGCTCGCTGCACGATCAGTCCCACGGGGAGGCGTTCCTGGCGATGGTGCTGCGCCTGACTGAAAAACTGACAGCGGCCGGTGCTACGGGTGGGGTAGCCCTTGAGTCTG
>CAZYIV010000181.1:0-4246 GCA_964647615.1 uncultured Gemmatimonadaceae bacterium
TGGAAGGCACCCGCCCGGTGCTGGTGGAGGTGCAGGCGCTCGCCGCCCGGAGCGGGTTCGGCACCCCGCAGCGGGTGGCGACGGGCCTGGACCAGAAGCGGCTCGCGGTGCTGCTCGCGGTGCTGGAGCGGCGGGGGGGCACCTCCTTCGCGGACCTGGACGTCTTCGTGCAGGTCACCTCCGGCGTCCGCCTCACGGAACCGGGCAGCGACCTGGCGGTGGCGGCGGCGCTGGTCTCCAGCGTGCTCAACCGGCCCGCGCCGCCCGACGCGCTCTTCCTGGGCGAGCTCGGCCTGGGCGGCGAGGTGCGGCCGGTCGGTGGCCTGGAGCGGCGGCTGGTGGAGGCGGGGCGGCTGGGCTTCCGCCGCGTCTTTGCCTCCGGGCGGACGGCCGGCAAGGTGCAGGGGCTGACCCTCATCGGGCTCGACCACATCGACCAGCTGGTGCAGGCCCTTGCCGCGTGACGTGGGGGTGGTGATCGTCGCTGCCGGGCAGGGGACCCGGCTCGGCGGGGCGGTCCCGAAGCAGTACCTTCCGCTGGGCGGCGTGCCGCTGCTGTTGCGGGCCCTGCGCCCCTTCACCACCCATCCCGAGGTGGCCCACACGGTGGTGGTGCTGCCGGCGGCCGATGCCGCCGCGCCGCCGCCGTGGCTGGCGGAGGTGCTGGGCGGCGCGCTGACCGTCACCGCCGGTGGCGCGGAACGGGCCGACTCGGTCGCTGCGGGCCTGGCGGCGCTGCCGGCCGGGTGCGAGGTGGTGCTGGTGCACGATGCCGCCCGGCCGTTCACCGATCACGCGATGATCACGGCGGTTGCCGCCGTGGCCCGGCGCGGGGAGGGGGCGGTGCCGGCGCTGCCGGTCGGGGACACGCTCAAGGAAACCGAGCCGGCAGATCCGTCGCGGGTGGCACGCACCGTCCCGCGGGAGCGGCTGTACCGGGCCCAGACGCCGCAGGGCTTCCCGCGCACGCTGCTGGCGGCGGCGCATGCGGCCGCCGGCACCGGCGCCGGGGCCACCGACGACGCGCGGCTCGTGGAGCTGGCGGGCGGCGTGGTCCGGCTGGTGCCGGGCTCGGTTCGCAATTTCAAGATCACCACCGAGGACGACCTCCGGATGGCGGAGCAGCTGCTGTGAAGCACATTCTCTTCGTCTGCACCGGCAACACCTGCCGCAGCCCGCTGGCGGAGGCGCTGCTGCGCCGCATGGTGGAGGAGAAGGGCATGGGGCAGGTGCAGGTGGCGTCCGCCGGCACCGGCGCCTGGGACGGCGCGCCGGCCAGCGAGGGCGCCTACCTGGTGGCGCTGGAGCACGGGCTGGACCTCTCGGCCCACCGGGCGCGCCTGCTCACCCGGGAGACCGTGGCCTCCGCCGACGTGGTGCTGACCATGGCCCGGCACCACCGGGCCCGGGTGGAGCAGCTGGGCGGCGGCCCGCGGGCCCACCTGCTCGGGGAGTTTGCCGGCCGCCAGGGCGAGGACGCCGAGGTGCGCGATCCCTTCGGCGGCGACCTCGAGGGCTATCGCCAGACCTACACCGAGCTCGAGGCGCTGGTCAGTGCGGTCGTGGCCCGGCTCGCCAAGGAATCGGCCCGGTGATCTCCGGCCGGAGCCGGGTCTTCGCCATCCTCGGCGACCCGGTGGCCCACTCCCTCTCTCCCGCGATGCACAACGCGGCCTTCCGCGCCCTCGGCCTGGACGCGGTGTACGTCGCCCTCCCGGTCTCTCCGGCCGAACTGCCCGCGGTGGTCACGACCCTGACCCGCGCCGGCGGGGGCGGCAACGTGACCGTTCCTCACAAGGAGCTGGTGGCCGGGGTCGTGGCCCATCCGTCGGACCGAGTGCGCGCCCTCGGGGCCTGCAACACCTTCTGGGGCGAGCCCGACGGCATCCACGGCGACAACACCGACGTCGATGGCGTCCTGTCCGCGCTGGACCAGCTGGACGCGCCGCCCAGCGCCTGGCTCATCGCCGGCACCGGGGGCGGTGCTCGCGCGGCGGTGGCCGCGGCGGCGGCCCGCGGGGCGCGGGTGGCGATCTCCTCCCGCCGGGCCGTGCGCCGGGAAGAGTTCGAAGGCATCTGCGCCAGCCTCGGCGCCGGCACCGCCGCCGCGGAGGAGTGCGAGGTGCTCATCAACACCACGCCGCTCGGCCTCAAGGCCGGCGATCACCTCCCGCTGGCGCTGGAGGACGCCCCCCACGCGCAGGTGGCGTACGACATGGTCTACGCCCCGGGCGAAACCGCCTGGGTGCGACGGATGCGGGCCGCCGGGCTGCGCGCGGCCGACGGACGGCTCATGCTGGTGGCCCAGGGTGCCGCCGCCTTCCGCCGCTGGTTCCCCGACGAGGACCCGCCGGCGGACATCATGCGGGCGGCGGTCACCGATGCGCTGGGCCGCGGTCGCTGAGGCGTTCGCCGCCGGGGATCGCTGGCTGCTCCCCGGGGCCTGCCTCGCCTGCGGCGGGGCCGTGGGCCCCGACGATCCGCTCTGCTGTGCCCCCTGCCGCTCCCGGTGGCGCTCCCTTCCCGAACCCCAGTGTACCCGCTGCGGCCAGCCGCTGACCCGGCTGGCCCCCGAGTGCCGCCTCTGCGCCGAGTGGCCGGAGGGGCTCGGCCGGGTCCGCAGCGCCGTCTGGCTGGACGACGCCGCCCGACGCGCGGTCCACGGCCTCAAGTACGGCGGCTGGAGCCGCCTCGCGCCGCTGCTGGCGGCCCGGATGGTGCGGTGTCTCCCGCCCGGGCCGCCGGGGGTGCTGGTGCCGGTGCCGCTGGGCGCGGCGCGCCTCCGGACCCGGGGCTACAACCAGGCGGAGCGGCTGGCCGCGGCCCTGGGTGACGCCGCCGGCTGGCAGGTGCGGCCGGGATGGGCCGTCCGGACCCGGGAGACCGGCACCCAGACCGCCCTGACGCCGGAAGCGCGCCGGGCCAACGTGGCCGGGGCGTTCGCGGCCGGCCCACTGACCCCGGGAGCGCGGGTGGTGCTCGCGGATGATGTCTTCACCACCGGGGCCACCCTGGTGGAGCTGGCCGCGGTGCTGCTCGAGGCTGGAGCGAGCACCGTGGAGGCAGTTACCTTTGCGCGTGCCCGGCCCCCGCTGGGATAGACGAGCGCCCCGCTACTCATTGGAGATGTCATGCCGATCAAAGTCGCCATCAACGGGTTCGGTCGTATCGGCCGCAACGTCCTTCGCGCCGCGAAGGCGCTGGGCGCCAACGAGCTGGACTTCGTGGCGGTCAATGACCTGACCGACACCCGCACCCTGGCGCACCTGCTGCGCTACGACTCGGTGCACGGCCGGTTCGCGGGGACGGTGGAGGCCAAGGAGGACGCGATCGTGGTGAACGGCGACTCCATCAAGGTCTTCGCCCAGAAGGACCCGGCGGCGCTGCCGTGGAAGGACCTCGGCGTGGACATCGTGCTGGAATCCACCGGCATCTTCACCGAGCGGGACAAGGCCGCGAAGCACCTTGAGGCCGGCGCGAAGAAGGTGGTGATCTCGGCCCCGGCCAAGAAGGAAGACATCACCATCGTCTATGGGGTCAACCACACCAAGTACGATCCCAAGGCCCATCACGTCATCTCCAACGCCAGCTGCACCACCAACTGCCTGGTGCCGGTGGTGAAGGTGATCCTGGAGCAGTTCGGCTTCGTGAAGGGCTTCATGACGACCGTGCACTCCTACACCAACGACCAGCAGATCCTTGACCTGCCGCACAAGGACCTGCGCCGGGCCCGGGCCGCGGCGCTGTCGATCATTCCCACCACCACCGGCGCGGCCAAGGCGACCAGCCTCGTGCTGCCGGAGGTGAAGGGCAAGATCGACGGCGTCTCGCTCCGGGTGCCCACGCCCGACGTGTCCGTTGTGGACCTCACCTGCACGGTGGAGAAGGCGACGACCATCGAGGCGGTGAACGACGCCTTCCGTGCCGCCGCCAAGGGTGCGCTCAAGGGCGTGCTGGCCGTCTCTGACGAGCCGCTGGTCTCGACCGACTACATCGGCAACCTGTACTCCAGCACCGTGGACAGCGCGCTCACCAACGTCATTGACGGCAACCTGGTGCACGTCTCCTCGTGGTACGACAACGAGATGGGCTACTCGGCCCGGTGCGTGGACCTCATCCGCTACATCGGCAGCCGGTCCTGAGCCGGCGGCGCCCCGCGAGGCCGATTCCATGAAGCGTTCCCTGCGTTCCCTCGACGCGGCGGCCCTCGACGGCCGCCGCGCCCTCGTCCGGGTGGACTTCAATT
>CAZYIV010000182.1:0-4226 GCA_964647615.1 uncultured Gemmatimonadaceae bacterium
CCGGTGAACGCGCCCCGCACGTGGCCGAAGAGCTCGCTCTCCAGCAATCCTTCCGCGAGGGCCGAGCAATTGATGGCGACCATGCGCCGCTCGGCCCGGTCGGAGTAACGATGCAGCGTGCGCGCCACCAGTTCCTTGCCGGTGCCGGTCTCGCCGGTGATCAGGACGGTGGCCTGGGTTGGCGCCACCCGCGCCACTTGCTTCATCACCGCCACCATCCCGGCGCTGTGGCCCACCAGGGTGCCGGCCGGGGCGGTGCGACGGGGGGCGGCGGGGCGCAGCTCGCGCCGGCCGAGGGCCCGGGCCAGAGTCTGCCGCACCTCGCCAAGGTCGTAGGGCTTGCTGATGAAGTCGTAGGCCCCGGCCCGGATCGCCTCGCCCGCCGCCTCGGCATCCCCGAAGGCGGTGAGCACCAGCACCAGTACGTCGGCATTGCGATCACGCAGGTCGGCCAGGAGGTCGAGTCCGCTCGCTTCCGGCATCCGCAGGTCGGTGAGGACGGCGTCGAATCCCTCGCCGGCGTCCCAGGCCTCGAGCGCCGCGCGGGCGGAGAGGGCGCGCACCACGGTGTAGCCCTCGCGGCTGAGCACCTCGCCCAGCATCTGGCAGGCGGCGGCATCATCGTCCACCAGCAGCAGGCGCGCCGTGGTGGCAGGGGCGGCGAGAGTCATGACAGCTCCAGGACGGGGAGGGTGAGGCGCCAGCAGGTGCCCCGCAGGCGGGGCACGAAGGTCAGGTCGCCGCCGAGGGTCCGCGCCAGGCGGCGGCTGATGGAAAGGCCGAGGCCGGTTCCGGCGGCCCCCTTGCTGGTGGCGAAGGGCTGGAAGAGGTGGTGCCGGATCTCATCCGGGAGGCCGGGGCCGTCGTCCGAGACCTCGAGCCACGCCCGTCCCTCCTCTTTCCCGCAGGCCAGGGTGATGACGCCCCCGGCCGGCAGCGCCTCGATCGCGTTGCGCAGCAGGTTGAGCAGCACCTGCTCCACCAGGTCGGGGTCGGTGCGGACCAGGAGCGGCTCGCCGCCGGGGAGCGCCAGTTCCAGGCGCACCCCGGCCTGTTCCAGGGCGGGGGCCAGGAAGCGCCGCAGCCGGCTCGCCAGTGCGGCGAGCTCGGTGGGACGGCGCCGGGGTTCCGGCCAGGGCCCCCGGTGCAGGGCGCCGCGCACGATCTGGCTGACCCGTTCCAGCTGTTCGAGCAGCAGGGCGACGCGCTCGGCGCTTTCCGGGGCCCGGAGGCTCCGCAGGTCCTCGCGCAGCAGCTGCAGGTGTCCGTTCATGGTGTTGAGCGGCGTGCCGATCTCGTGGGCGAACCCGCGGGCCACCTCCTCCGCCTGCGCCAGGCGGTCCAGCCCGCGGGCCCGTTCCTCCAGGGTCCGCAGCCCGGCCCGGGCGGCCCGCTCCCGCTCACGGCTGGTGAGTGCCTCCTGGAGCTCGTTGTAGTGGGCGGCAAGGTCCTGGAACTCCTTGGGGCCCACCAGCGGCGCCGCGGGTGGCGGGGAGACGGGGTCGTGTGCCGCGGTCATCGCGGCGGTGAGCGAGGAGAGCGGCCGGCCGATCCAGCGGGAAGACACCAGCCACAGGGCCCCGGCGAGCAGCAGGGTCGCGAGCAGCCCGAAGGCGTAGGCGCGCTGCCGCTCCAGCCGGGCCCACTCCTCCAGTCGCCCGGCGCCGACCTCGACGTGCAGCACCCCGAACGGCCGCCCGCCACCGATCGGTACCGCCACGTCCCAGCCCCGTGCCGGTGATGGCCGGGCCCGCACCGTGGTGCTGCGGCTGGCAAAGGCCTGGCTGTCCATCGGGGTGGGTGGCGCGGGAGTGATGGTGTCAGCCCGGCTCATCGGGGCCAGGCGCCCCTGGTGCGCGAGGAACACGCTGGCCCGGGTCTCGGTGATATGGCGCCGGTTCCACCCCGCCAGGCCGACCCGCACCGCGTACGGATCCCCGTTGGGGGCGATCCGGCCGAGGTATCCGGCCAGCGTCACCGCCAGGTCCACCGATTCTTCGCGGAGGTCCAGCAGCCGGGTCCGCTCCGCCAGGGCCAGGGTCGCCTCATTGGTGCCGGCCAGGATCACGAGGGCGCACACCGCCACCATGGCGGCCAGGCGGCGGGGGAGGGTCAGCCGAGGGGTCGCCCCCCGGGCGATGCTGGCGGCGGGGCGTATACTAAGGGCCGCCCGGGAATCGCCCGGGGATTCAGGGGATCCATGGAACATCTGGTGCAGCAGTACGGCCTGGGAGCCCTCTTCCTGGTCGCCATCGTGGAGGGCGATGCCAGCCTGGTCCTGGCCGGGGTGCTGGTTCACGCCCAACTCCTGCCCTTCGCGGGGGCGGTGGTGGCCGGGGCGGCGGGCAACCTCGTGGGGGACACCGGGTGGTTCCTCCTTGGCCGGCGGCTGCGCGGCCACATCCAGGACAGCCGGTTGTACCGGGCGGTCGGCCGCCGGATCGAGTGGCTGGCCCGGCGGCTGGGGCCATGGCAATTGCTCGCGGCCCGGGTCGTCTACGGGACCCGGAACGCGTCGATGCTCTTCTGGGGGCAGTACGGCCTGTCCCTCCCCCGCTTCTGGATGTACGACATGGTCGGGTGCGTCGCGGCCGCGGTCGGATTCATCCTGGCCGGGCACCTGGTGGGACAGGGGGCGACCGCCCTGGCGGGGGACCTGAAGCGGGTGGAGCACTGGATCGGGGTGGTGCTGGTGTCCGCCGGGCTGGTGGCGGTGGTCAGCCGGTTGGTCCGGCGGCGGCTGGAGCCGCCCGGGCCGGAAGGGCCTCCGCCTGGACCCGGTGAAGTTGCGTAGGTGGTTCGCTCTGGCGAAGTTACCTCCATGTCACCGGCTCCCCTCATTGCCGGACTCCGGGCCCGCCAGGCCCCGGCCATCGCCCGCGCCATCACGCTGGTGGAGAACGCGCGGCCGGGCTTCGAGGCCCTGCTTTCGGAGATCCACTCGACCCTCGGCCGGGCCCGCCGCATCGGCATCACGGGACCGCCCGGCGCCGGCAAGTCCACGCTCACCGAGGGACTGGTCCGCGCCTTCCGGGCGCAGGATCTCACCGTCGCCGTGGTGGCGGTGGATCCCACCAGCCCGTTCACCGGCGGCGCGCTGCTCGGTGACCGGATCCGGATGGAGTCCATCGCCCTCGATCCCGGCGTCTTCATCCGCTCCATGGCCACGCGGGGCTCGCTTGGCGGGCTGGCGACCACCACGCGCGAAGTCAGCGACGTGCTGGATGCGGGGGGCTTCGACCGAATCCTGATCGAGACGGTCGGCGTCGGGCAGTCGGAGCTGGATGTCGCCCGCACCGCCGACTGTACCGTGCTGGTGCTGGTGCCGGAATCGGGCGACGGCATCCAGACGCTCAAGTCGGGCGTCATGGAGATCGGGGACATCTTCGTGGTGAACAAGGCCGATCGCCCGGGCGCCGACCGGCTGCGGCAGGAGATCGAGGTCACCCTCGGCATCCGCCACGGAAACGCCTTCCGGCACGTGAAGGCGCACCATGGGCCCGGCCGCGCCGCCCCGGCGGTGCCGAAGCCGGAGTCGGTGGAGTGGATGCCGCCGGTGCTCGGCACGGTGGCGGTGAAGGGGGAGGGCATCGCGGAGCTGGTGTCGGCGCTGGACCGGTACCACGCGCACCTGGTGGCCACCGGCGAGCTGGAGGCCCGGCGCCGCCAGCGGATGTACGAACGCACCCGGGAGGTGGTGGAACGCGCCGCCCGGCAGTGGATCTGGCAGGAGAGCGCCGCCGACCAGGCGATCCGCGACCAGCTGGACGCCGTCGTGGAGGGGCGTACCACCCCCTACGAGGTCGCCGCCTCCGTCCTCGATGGACTCAAGCAGGGAGCCCGCGTATGACCATCCTGCGTCCCGACGAAGGCCAGGACCTCGCCCACCGCCTCGACGCCCAGGAGCGGGAGCTCGAGGCCCTGCGGCGCGAGGTCGCCGAGTGGCGCGCGGCCCTGGGCGCGCTGCCGGTGCGCGACGACGTGGACTTCACCAGCTGGTCCGGCCGCCAGGTGGAGCCGGCCTACACCGTGCTCGACCTGCTGCGCACCTCCCGCGGCGGGCTGCCTGGCGAGTATCCCTACCTGCGCGGTATCCACCCCACCGGCTACCGCGGCAAGCTGTGGACGATGCGGCAGTTCGCCGGCTTCGGCACGGCCCAGGACACCAACGCGCGCTACAAGTTCCTGCTGGCGCGGGGGCAGACGGGGCTCTCGGTGGCGTTCGA
>CAZYIV010000183.1:0-4181 GCA_964647615.1 uncultured Gemmatimonadaceae bacterium
CGTGCAGCAGCGCCAGCAGGTCTTCGTCCAGGATCTCGCGCTTGCGGTCGGCCAGCGCGGTGAACTCGCGGTACAGCTCGGCCAGCTTCTCCTCCGCCAGCTCGTAGCCCAGTTCCCGGTAGCGGCGCTCCAGTGCATGACGGCCGGAGTGCTTGCCCAGCACCAGGGTGGAGCGCGGGATGCCGACCGACTCCGGCCGGATGATCTCGTAGGTGAGCCCGTGCTGCATCACGCCGTGCTGGTGGATCCCCGCCTCGTGGGCGAAGGCGTTCCGGCCGACGATGGCCTTGTTGGGCTGGGGGAAGCTGCCGGTGAGGTAGGAGAGCAGCTGGCTGGTGCGGTAGATCTCCTCGGAGTGGATCCGGGTGGTGAACTGCGCCAGCTGGGGCCGGATCCGCCCCGCCATGACGATCTCCTCCATCGCGGCGTTGCCGGCGCGCTCGCCGATGCCGTTGATGGTGCATTCCACCTGGCCCACCCCCGCCTCAATGGCCGCCAGCGAGTTGGCCACCGCCAGACCGAGGTCGTCGTGGCAGTGGGCGCTCCAGGTGACCTTCTCGGCCCCGGGCACCCGGCCGCGCAGGGTGCGGAACATCGCCGCGTACTCCTCGGGCAGCGCGTACCCGACGGTGTCCGGCAGGTTGATGGTCGTGGCCCCCTCCGCGATGGCCATCTCCACCACCCGGGCCAGGAAATCCAGGTCGGTGCGGCTGGCGTCCTCGGCCGAGAACTCGACGTCGTCGGTGTGCTGCCGCGCCTGGCGGATCGAGCGGCGGGCCAGCTCCAGCGCGTCCTCGCGCGACATCCGGAGCTTGTGCTCCAGGTGCAGGTCCGAGGTGGAGATGAAGATGTGCAGCCGGCCGCGCTCGGCCCCGCGGATCGCCTCGGCGGCGAGGTCGATGTCCCGCCCGTGGCACCGGGCCAGGGCGGCGATTACCGGGCGGCGCACCTCCTGGGCGATCTCGCGGACGCTGCGGAAGTCCCCTTCGCTGGCCGCGGGGAAGCCGGCCTCCATCACGTCCACGCCGAGGGCATCGAGCTGCCGCGCGAGCCGGAGCTTCTCCTCCGGGGTCATGGTGTTGCCGGGCGCCTGCTCGCCATCGCGGAGCGTGGTGTCGAAGATCAGCACTTCCCTGGCCATACCGGTTCTCCATTCACCTGCCTGAGGCAGAAAAAAACCCGCGGACCGATTCGGGTCCGCGGGTGGGGGCGTCGTCCTGCGTGCTGCTGTTACTGTCGCCCGTATGCGCCGCGGTCCCCGTACTCGAGTCCCAGAAGGACGAGCACGAGGCTAATAAGGACCAGCGCGAGCGGCAGCGACGGAAGCATCACGATCCTGTGTCGGTCCGGCGTTCAGGCACCGGGGCAACTTTATGCGCCGGCGTGGAATCTCCAACCTAGGGCCCGGTCCCGGGGCTGTCAAGCCACTGGAGCCTTTTCCGGGGGGCGGGATCCGCCCCTTGACCGGGCCTCACCCCGCCGTATTTTTATGCATATGCATAAGAACCCGGTCGCCGCCGTCCTTATTAACCTGACCCTCCCCCGCGGGAGCGGTCCCGGACGGTGATGGGCTGACCCGAGCCCGATCCTGCCCGGCCCGCTCCCTGGAGGGAGCGGGCCTTTTTCGTGCACCTCGCCGAGGAGCCCCGATGTCCCAGCGCCCCACCCCCGTGTCCCGCCACGCCCGGTCCGACGCCGGCCTGGCCCGTCGCGAACACGACGCCTGCGGCGTCGGGTTCGTGGCCCGGGCCACCGGCGAACGCTCGCACGAGATCGTCCGCATGGCGCTGGAGGCGGTGGCACGGGTGGCGCACCGGGGCGCGGCCTCGACCGACAACTCCGGGGACGGGGCGGGCATCCTGACCCAGATCCCCCAGCGGCTGTTCCACCGGGAGTCCTACCGCCTCGGCCTGCGGCTCAAGCCCGGCCATCCCTTCGGGGTCGGCGTCCTCTTCCTGCCTTCGGAGCCGGAGGCGCTGACCCGGTCCCTCCGGCTGGTCGAGCGGATCCTCGAGCGGAACGGCCTGCCCTGCCTCGGGTGGCGTGAGGTGCCGACCGACCCGGCCGCGCTGGGCCCGCTGGCCCGGGCCAGCTGCCCCGCGATCCGCCAGGTGTTCGTGGGCCGGCCGCTCGGGGCGGAGGACGACGACGCCTGGGAGCGAACCCTCTACCTGGCCCGGCGCGACATGGAACGGGAGTCGGCGGAGGCCGGCCTGCAGCCCTTCTTCGTCTGCTCCTTCTCCTGCCGGACCATCGTGTACAAGGCGCTGCTCACCGGCGGGCAGCTGCCGGTGTTCTTCCCCGACCTGCGCTACCCCGAGTACGAGACCGCGGTGGCGGTCTTCCACCAGCGGTACTCCACCAACACCCTCCCCAGCTGGCCCCTGGCGCAGCCGTTCCGGATGATCGCGCACAACGGCGAGATCAACACCCTCTGGGGCAACCGCAACGCGATGGCGGCCCGCGAGGCGGACCTGGTGAGCCCCCTGTGGGGCAACGACCTGGACCGGGTGAAACCGGTGATCTGGCCCGAGGGCAGCGACTCCGCCGGCTTCGATAACACCATGGAACTGCTGGTGCGCTCGGGCCGCGACCCGCTGCACACCATCATGATGCTGGTGCCGCAGGCGTGGGAGCGGTACGCCGACGTCGAGCCGGCCATCCGCGACTTCTACCGGTTCCATGCGCACCTCACCGAGCCGTGGGACGGGCCCGCCGCGCTGGCATTCACCGACGGCGTGATCGCCGGCGCCGCGACCGACCGCAACGGCCTCCGCCCCTGCCGCTACAAGGTGACCCGGGACCAGCTGGTGGTGGCGGGCTCCGAGGTCGGCATGGTGGACCTCGACCCGCGCGACGTGGTCGAGAGCGGGCGGCTCGGCCCCTGCGAGTACATCGCGGTGGACCTGGAGAGCGGCACGGTGCTGCGCAACATGGACGTGAAGCGGCGGGTCGCCTCGCGCCAGCCGTACGGCCAGTGGTGCCGCGACAACATGCAGGTCCTGGAGGCGGACCCCCGCCACCGGGTGTCCGCGCCGGAGCCGGTCGCGCTCGCCGCGCAGCAGGTCACCTTCGGCTATGGCAACGAGGACCTGCGCTTCGTGCTGGAATCCATGGGCGGCGCCGGGACCGACCCGGTCTGGAGCATGGGCGATGACGCGCCCATCCCGCCGCTGGCCCACACTCCGATCGGGGTGTACGGCTACTTCCGCCAGCGTTTCGCCCAGGTGACCAACCCGCCGATCGACCCGCTGCGCGAGTCGGTGGTGATGTCCCTCCGGGTGCACATGGGGAAGCACGGCAGCTTCCTGGTCGAACACCCGAGCCTCGCCCAGGTGCTCCGGGTGGACCACCCGGTCATGCTGGACGAGGAGATGGCCGCGCTGCGCAACACCCCCGGCTTCTCCTGCGTGACCCTCCCCACCACCTGGCCGGTGGCGCAGGGCCCCGAGGGGCTGCGCACGGCGCTGGACGGGCTCTGCGCCGCCGCAGAGCGCGCGGCACGCAACGGCGCGCGCCTGCTGGTGCTGAGCGACCGCGCCGCCGACCGGGAGTTCGCCCCGATCCCGATGCTGGTCGCGGTGGGCGCGGTGCGCCGTCACCTCATGGACAGCGGGCTGCGGATGCGGCTCGGCATCGTCGCCGAGACGGGTGATGCGTGGGACATCCACCACTTCGCCGCGCTGATCGGCTACGGCTGCGAGGTGGTCTACCCCTGGCTCGCGCTGCAGTCGGTCACCGCGCTGTTCACCCCCGAGGCGGAGGCCGGGACGCCCGCCGCCACGCCGGCGCGCGCGCCCCGGCAGAGCCGCTACGACGTCGCCGACCGCCCCGGCCCGGAGGAGGCCCGGCGCCGCTTCCGCAGCGCCGCCGAGAAGGGGCTGCTCAAGATCATGTCCAAGATGGGGATCTCGGTGCTGCCCTCGTACAACGGGGCCCAGATCTTCGAGATCCTGGGCCTGGGGCAGGAGGTGGTGGAGCGCTGCTTCCGCGGCACCGATTCGCTGCTCGGCGGCATCGGCTTCGAGGAACTGGCCGAGGACGTGCTCACCCGGCACCGGACCGCGTACCTGGCCCCGCAGGCCGGCACCGTTCCCGACTACGGCCGCGTCCGCTTCCGGAAGGAGGGCGAGGAGCACGCCTGGTCGCCGCCGGTGGTGGTGGCGCTGCAGAAGGCGGTG
>CAZYIV010000184.1:0-4159 GCA_964647615.1 uncultured Gemmatimonadaceae bacterium
CACGTCGTACACCACCCGGTTGACCCCCTCGACTTCGGTCGCGATCCGGTTGGACGCCCGGGCCAGCACCTCCGGCGGGAACGGGAACCAGTCGGCGGTCATCCCGTCACGACTGGTCACGGCCCGGAGGCCGATGACCTGGTCGTAGCTCCGCTCGTCGCCCTGCACCCCGACCGAGCGGATGGGGAGCAGCACCGCGAAGGCCTGCCAGATCTCGTCGTACAGCCCGGCGGCGCGGATCTCCTCGATGTAGATGTGGTCCGCCTTCCGCAGCACGTCGAGCTGGTGCTTGTTGACCTCGCCCAGGATCCGGATCGCGAGGCCCGGTCCGGGGAACGGGTGCCGTCCAACCATCTCCTCCGGCAGCCCCAGCTCGCGGCCCACCTGGCGCACCTCGTCCTTGAACAGCTCGCGCAGCGGTTCGATCAGCTTGAACGGGAGCTTCTCCGGCAGGCCACCCACGTTGTGGTGGGTCTTGATGGTCACCGAAGGGCCGCCGAGCGGGGACATGGACTCGATCACGTCGGGGTAGAGCGTGCCCTGCACCAGAAAGCCGACGTCGCCGCCGACCTTCCGGGCTTCCTCCTCGAAGATGTCGATGAAGGCATGGCCGATCCGCTTGCGCTTGGTCTCGGGATCGGTGACACCCTTGAGGTCCGAGAGAAAGCGCTCGCTGGCATCCACCACCCGCAGGTCGATCCCGTAGTGCCGCCGGAAGGTGTGCTCCACCTGGTCCCGCTCGTGCAGCCTCAGCAGCCCGTGATCCACGAAGATGCAGGTGAGCTGGTCGCCGATGGCCTTGTGCACCAGCACCGCCGCCACCGAGCTGTCCACGCCGCCGGAGAGCCCGCAGATCACCCGCTTCTGCCCCACCACCTCGCGAATACGGGTCACCTCGCCCTCGATGAAGTGCCCGGGGGTCCAGTCCGGGGCGCAGCCGCAGATCTCGAACAGGAAGTTGGACAGCATCTCCCCGCCGCGGGGGGTATGCGCCACCTCAGGGTGGAACTGCACGCCGTAGAGCGGCTTCTCCTGGTGCTCGAACGCCGCGACCGGGGCGTTGCTGCTGGAGGCGGTGACCCGGTAGCCCCTGGGCGCCGTGTCCACGTGGTCGCCGTGGCTCATCCAGACTGGCGTCTCCTCGCCCTTGCCGAAGCCCTGGAACAGCTTGCCGCCGTTCACCTCGACCATGGCGCGGCCGTACTCCCGGCGGTCCGCCCGCTGCACCTTGCCGCCGGAGAGCTGGGCCAGCAGCTGCATCCCGTAGCACAGTCCCAGCACCGGCGTGCCCAACTCCAGCAGCTCGGGCTCGGCGGTCGGGGCGTTCTCTCCGTACACCGAGTTGGGCCCGCCGGAGAGGATGATCCCCTTCGGGTTCCATTGCCGGATCCACTCCACGGTGCGGCTGGGCGGGTGGATCTCGCAGTACACGTGCGCCTCGCGCACCCGGCGCGCGATGAGCTGGGTGTACTGGGAGCCGAAGTCGATGATGAGGATGCCGCCGTGATGGTCTGTCATGGGTCCTGGGTCCTGAAAGAGGACCGGCCGCGCCACCGCGCGGCCGGTTCGTTCACCGCCACCGGGGTTCCGCGCTCTCCCCGGCGAAGAGACTCTCCACCGTTTCGCGCTCCCGTACCACCCCCCACCGTCCGCCGTCCACCAGCACCTCCGCCGGGCGCGGTCGCCCGTTGTAGGTGGAGGACATCACGAAGCCATAGGCCCCCGCGCCGAGCACCGCCAGCCGCTCGCCAGCGGCCACGCCGGGCAGGGTGCGGTCCCGGGCGAGGAAGTCGCCGGTCTCGCACACCGGCCCGACGATATCCACCGCCGAAGCCTCGCGCCCCGCCTGCTCCAGCTCCACGATGTCGTGGTAGGCCTGGTAGTGGCTGGGCCGGACCAGGTCGTTCATGCCGGCGTCCACCAGCACCAGGTCCTTGCCGCCGGAGTGCTTCCGGCTCAGCACGGTGGTGAGCAGCAGCCCCGCGCTGCCGACCAGGAACCGTCCCGGCTCCACCACCAGGGTGAGCCCGGTCTCCCGCGCCAGCGGCAGCACCGCCTGCGCAAAGCGCGCCGGGTCGAGCGGCGTCTCGTCCCGGTACCGGATCCCGAGCCCGCCGCCGAGGTCGAGGTTGCGCAGGGTATCCACACCCGCGGCGCGGATGCCACCCACCAGGCCGAGCAGCTTGCGCAGCCCTTCCTGGTACGGCGCCGGGTCGAGGATCTGGCTGCCCAGATGCATCGCGATGCTGTCGAGCCGGAGCCGGGGGTGCGCGTGCACCGCGCGCGCCAGCGGCAGCACCTGGTCGAACGGCACCCCGAACTTGATCCCGCCCTGCCCGGTGGCGATGTACGGATGGGTTTCGGCGGTGACGTCGGGATTGACCCGGATACCCAGCCGGGCGTCGGCGCCCAGCTGGGTGGCCAGCGCCGCGACGCGCTCCAGCTCGTCGGCGGACTCCAGGTGGATGTGTCCCACCCCGGCCACGAGTGCCGCCGCCAGCTCCTCGGGCGACTTGCCCACCCCGCTGAACACGATCCGCTCCGCCGGGAACCCCGCCGCCAGCGCCCGGCGCATCTCGCCGCCGGAGACGATGTCCGCCCCGGCGCCCAGGTCCCGGAACACCCGCAGCACTGCGAGGTTGCTGTTGGCCTTCACCGCGAAGCAGATCCGGTGCGGCGCCGGCGCGAGGGCCTGGTCCAGGCGCTGGTACTGCCGCCGGATCACCTCGGCATTGTACACGTAGGCCGGCGTCCCCACCGCGGCGGCGATCGCACTCAGCGGCACCCCGCCGAACAGCAGGGTGTCGCCCTCGCGGGCGAGCCCGGCGTCCTCGAACAGCGCGGCGCGCGCCTCCGGCGCCAGCGCCGGCCCGCCGGTGCTCAGTACGCCCTGGCCCACACGGCCTCCGTGGTCGCCGGGCGGTCGCACCACATGCAGCGGTCGGGCCGGGTCGGGGACTGGAACTCCTCGTCCGGCAGGCAGCGGATGGTGGCCTTGGTCTGCTCCTTGATGTCGGCCTCGCACGTCCCGTCGCCGCACCAGCCGCCGTAGGCGAAGCCGCCGTCACGCTCGAGGAAGTCGAGGAACGACGCCTTCGTCACCCCCCGGATGCTGTTCTGCTCCCGGCGGGTGCGGGCCAGCTCCAGCAGTTCCTGCTGCATGGCATCCATCTCGAGCCGCAGGGTGTGGACCAGCCCGTTGGTCTCGAACGGGGTCTTCTTGCCGCCGGTGCGCCGGGCCAGCATCACCTTGCCGGCGGCCACGTCGCGCGGGCCGATCTCGATCCGGAACGGGACCCCGCGCCCCTCCCATTCGTAGTACTTGGCGCCGGGCTTGAGCCCGTCGCGCGCGTCGAGGTGGGCCCGGATGCCGCCGTTCTTGAGTTCCCGCAGGGTGAGGTCCGCCGCGGCCAGCACCTGGGCGCGCTCCTCGTCGGTCTTGTAGATCGGCACGATCACCGCCTGGAACTGCGCCAGCCGGGGCGGCGTGATGAGCCCGTTGTCGTCGCCGTGGCTCATCACCAGCGCGCCGACCAGCCGGGTGGAGACGCCCCAGCTGGTGTTCCAGACGTAGTCCAGCCCGCCCTTGTCGTTCTGGAAGGTGACCTGGAACGCCTTGGCGAAGTTCTGCCCCAGGTTGTGGCTGGTCCCCGCCTGCAGCGCCTTGTTGTCCTGCATCAGCGCCTCGATGCAGTAGGTGCGCAGCGCCCCGGCGAACCGCTCGCTGTCGGTCTTCCGCCCCGTCAGCACCGGCATCGCCATCCAGTCCTCGGCGAAGCTCCGGTAGGTACCCAGGATCTTCAGGGTGAACGCCTCGGCGTCGGCCTCGTCGGCGTGGGCGGTGTGCCCTTCCTGCCACAGGAATTCCGCCGTGCGCAGGAACAGCCGGGTCCGCATCTCCCAGCGCACCACGTTGGCCCACTGGTTCATCAGCAGCGGCAGGTCGCGGTAGCTCTGGATCCACTTGGCGTACATCGAGTAGATGATGGTCTCGGAGGTGGGCCGCACCACCAGCGGCTCGTCCAGCTCCTTGCCCCCGCCGTGGGTCACCACCGCCAGCTCCGGCGCGAAACCCTCGACGTGCTCCGCCTCCTTGGAGAGGACGCTCTGGGGGATGAACAGCGGGAAGTAGGCGTTCTGGACCCCGTGGTCCTTGAAC
>CAZYIV010000185.1:0-4117 GCA_964647615.1 uncultured Gemmatimonadaceae bacterium
CCGGCGGCATCTTCGACACCTACACGATGGTGCAGGGCATCGACACCATCATCCCGGTGGACGTGTACGTCCCGGGGTGCCCGCCCCGGCCCGAGGGCCTGATCTACGGCATCCAGCTGCTGCAGAAGAAGATCAAGGGGGAGAGCTTCCTCGACCCGGACCTGCGGGACGAGAAGCTGCTCCGGCCCGACGGGCTGTTCCTTGCCCCCGAGCGCATCGACGAGGTGAGCGAGCCCTTCGGCAACAGCGTGCACCAGACGAGGTCCACATGAGCGCCCCCGGCGTGAGTCCGAGCGTCGCCGCGCTCCGGGCCCGGTTCGGCACGGCGATCCTGCGGCACCAGGTCTCCTGCGGCGACACCATCGTGTACGTGGCGGTGGACCGGCTGCACGACATCATGGCCTGGCTGCGGGACGACCCGGGGCAGGCCTTCAACTACCTGACCGACGTGACCGCGGTGGAGTACCGCGACCGGGAGCGCCCGCGGGAGGTGGTGTGGCAGCTCCGCTCGCTCACCCGCCGCGAGGACCTGCGGGTGAAGGTGGAGCTGGTGCAGGGAGGCTCCCTGACGGTGGCCAGCGTCTACGACCTGTGGAAGGGCGCCGACTGGCTGGAGCGCGAGGCCTACGACATGTTCGGCGTCACCTTCGAGGGGCATCCCGACCTGCGCCGGATCCTGATGTGGGAGACCTACGCGGAGGGGTTCCCGCTGCGGAAGGACTTCCCGCTCCGGGGGCATTTCAGCCGCGCGGAGCAGACCCGGCAGGCGCTCGCCGCCAACCCCGAGGCGCACTACTCGCTGGAGGAGCTGTCCATCGCCGCCGCGTATGACGAACTGCCGGCCGACATGAAGGACCGCCTGGCCCACGGCGAGCGGGGGACGGTCCGATGAGCACCCGCACCGTGGAAGTGTCCCTCCGCACCCCGACCCTGGATGCCCGGGGCAATCCCGGCACCGCGCCGCTCGGCGTGGAGCTGCCGGCCTACGCCGCGCCCCAGGACGACCTGGGCGGCGAGCACATGCTGATCAACATCGGCCCGCAGCACCCCGCCACCCACGGCGTGCTGCGGCTGGTGATCGAGCTGGACGGCGAGACCGTGGTGCGGGTGGTGCCGCACATCGGCTACCTCCACTCCGGTTTCGAGAAGCTGGCCGAGTACCGGCACTACAACCAGATCATCCCGCTGACCGACCGCACCGACTACCTGAGCCCGATGGCGAACAACGTATGCCTCGCGCTCGCGGTCGAGAAGCTGATGGGCATCACCATCACCGAGCGCTGCCAGGTGCTGCGGGTGGTGGCGTGCGAGATCTCCCGGATCATCTCCCACCTGGTGTGGCTGGGCACGACCGGCATCGACCTCGGGGCGTTCACCCCCTTCCTCTGGTGCTTCTACCAGCGGGAGCGGCTGTACAACCTGCAGGAGTCCTGGACCGGGGCGCGGCTGACCACCAGCATGACCCGGGTGGGCGGCCTCATGGCCGACATCCCCGACGGCTTCGAGGCGGGGCTGCGCGAGTTCTGCCGCACCTTCCCGAAGACCCTGGCCGAGGTGGACGCGATGTTCACCCGCAACGCCATCTGGTGCGGCCGGACCCAGGGCGTGGGGGTGATCGACGGGCCGGACGCGATCAACTACTCGCTCTCGGGCCCCATGCTCCGCGCCAGCGGGGTGGACTACGACGTGCGCAAGGACCGCCCGTACCTCGGCTACGAGACCTACGACTTCGACGTGCCGGTGGGCGAGCATGGCGACATCTACGACCGCTACCGGGTGCGGCTGGAGGAGATGCACCAGTCGGTGCGGATCCTGGAGCAGGCGCTGGACCGGCTGGAGCCGCTGCGCGGCGCGCCGATCAACGTCGCCGACCCCCGCCTCATCCTGCCGCCCAAGCACCGGGCGATGAGCGACATGGAAGCCATGATCTTCCACTTCAAGCAGGTGATGGAAGGGGTCAAGGCGCCGGTAGGCGAGGCCTACCTCGGGGTGGAGAACCCCAAGGGCGAGCTGGGCTACTACTTCGTCTCCGACGGCACCGCCAAGCCGGTGCGCTGGCGGGTCCGCCCGCCCAGCTTCATCAACCTGGCCTGCCTCCCCAAGCTGTGCGAGGGCGTGCTGCTGTCCGACGTCATCGCCATCAATGCCTCCATCGACATCGTGATGGGAGAGATCGACCGATGAGCACGGCGCACGCCGCCGGCGAGAGCCACCAGCCGGTCTTCACCGGCGAGGTGAAGGCGAAGCTCGAGGCGCTCTTTCCCAAGTACCCGACGAAGCAGGCCTGCCTGCTCCCGGCGCTGTGGCTGGTGCAGGAGGCGCGCGGCTGGATCTCGGAGGGGGCAGTTCACGAGGTGGCGGAGGTGCTGGGGCTCACCCCCGCGTACGTGAAGGGCGTGGTGACTTTCTACACCATGTACCACACCCATCCCGTCGGCCGGCACTTCATCCAGGTGTGCACCACCTCCCCCTGCAACATCTGCGGGGCGGAGGAGGTCACCAGGGCCTTCCTCAAGCACACCGGCTGCGGCGAGCTGGGCGCCACCAGCGCGGACGGGCGCTTCACGGTGATCGAGGTCGAGTGCCTCGGCGCCTGCGGCTTCGCGACGCCGGTGCTGATCGACGATGACTTCATCGAGTCGGTGACGCCCGAGCGGGTGCCCGGCCTGCTGCAGGGGTACAAGTAATGGGCTATCCGCATCCGAGCCACCCGAAGGAGGAGCCGGTCCTCAGCCGCCACTTCGGCGATGCCTCGGCCCGCACCTTCGACGGCTGGGTGAGGCTGGGCGGCTACCAGGCGCTCAAGAAGGCGCTCGGCATGACCCGGGAGCAGGTGATCGAGGAAGTGAAGGCCTCCGGCCTCCGCGGCCGCGGTGGCGCCGGCTTCCCGACCGGGCTCAAGTGGTCCTTCATGCCCAAGGACGTCACCAAGCCGCACTACCTCGTCTGCAACGCCGACGAATCCGAGCCGGGCACCTTCAAGGACCGCGAGATCATCCGCTGGACCCCGCACCAGCTCCTCGAGGGCTGCGCCATCGGCGCGTACGCCATCGGTGCGGAGCGGGTGTACATCTACATCCGGGGCGAGTTCACCTACGAGCACAAGGTGCTCGTGGCGGCGGTGGAGGAGGCGTACGCGGGCGGGGCCCTCGGGGCCAGCGCCTTCGGCAGCGGCCACCGGATCGACGTGGTGGTGCACCGCGGGGCGGGGGCCTACATCTGCGGCGAAGAGACCGCGATGATGAACTCCATCGAGGGCCGCCGCGGCAATCCCCGCATCAAGCCGCCCTTCCCGGCGGTGGCGGGCCTGTGGGCCTCGCCGACCACCATCAACAACGTCGAGACCCTGAGCGCCGCGGGGCACATCATCGGCCGGGGCGCGGAGTGGTACAAGGGGCTCTGCCGCAGCAACCCCAAGAGCACCGGCACCAAGCTCTTCTCGGTGTGCGGCCACGTGCAGAAGCCGGGCAACTACGAGGTCGTGATGGGCACGCCCATGCGCGACCTGGTGTTCGATATGTGCGGCGGGATGCGGCCGGGGCGGAGCCTCAAGGCGGTGATCCCCGGCGGCTCCTCGGTGCCGATCATGACCGCGGCCGAGATCGAGGACTGCCCGCTCGACTACGAGGGCATCGTGGCCAAGGGCTCGATGCTCGGCTCGGGCGGGATGATCGTCATGGACGACTCCACCGACATCGTCTATCAGGTGATGCGGCTGGCGAAGTTCTACGCCCACGAGTCCTGCGCCCAGTGCACCCAGTGCCGCGAGGGCACCGCCTGGACCACCCGGATCCTGGAGCGGATCCTGGCGGGGCAGGGGACCAGGGCCGACCTCGACCTCCTGCTCGACCTTGCCGACAACATGACCGGCAAGACCATCTGCGTGCTGAGCGACTCCTGCGCCGCGCCGGTCGTGAGCGCGATCAAGAAGTTCCCCGAGGAATTCGACGCCTATATCAGCCGGCAGAAGCAGCCGGTCATGGTGACGGTCTGATATGACCCAGGAACTGGTTTCGGTCACGATCGATGGCATGACGGTGCAGGTGCCCAAGGGCACCAGCATCATCGAGGCCGCCAAGCAGGCGGGGGTGCTGGTCCCCCACTACTGCTACCACCC
>CAZYIV010000186.1:0-4080 GCA_964647615.1 uncultured Gemmatimonadaceae bacterium
TGGAGCCGCCGGTCGCCATGGTCACGGCGATCGCGTTCTCGAAGGCCTTCCGGGTGAGCAGCTGGCGCGGCCGCCGGTCGGCGCGGATCGCCTCGACCAGCACCGTCCCGGAGCGCGCGGCGCTCTCCGCCTTCTCGGCGTCCTCCGCGGCCATGGAGGCGGAGCCGGCCAGGCTCAGCCCCATCGCCTCGATGGCGGACGACATGGTGTTGGCGGTGTACATCCCGCCACAGGAGCCGGCGCCGGGGCAGGCGTGGCACTCCACGGCGCGGAGCCGGTCCGCGTCGATGCGGCCGGCGCTGAACTGCCCGACTGCCTCGAAGGTGCTCACGATCGTGAGGTCCTCGCCGTCGAGGTGGCCCGGCTTGATCGTGCCCCCGTAGACGAAGATCGCCGGCACGTTCATCCGGGCGATCGCGATCAGCGCGCCCGGCATGTTCTTGTCACAGCCGCCGACGGCGATCACCCCGTCCATGCTCTCCGCATTGACCGCGGTCTCGATCGCGTCGGCGATCACCTCCCGCGACACCAACGAATACTTCATCCCCTCGGTGCCCATGGAAATGCCATCGCTCACCGTGATGGTCCCGAACAGCTGGGGCATCGCGCCGGCCTCGCGGATCGCGGCCTCGGCCCGGCGGGCCAGCACGTCGAGCCCGGCGTTGCAGGGGGTAATCGTGCTGTAGCCGTTGGCCACGCCGACGATCGGCTTCTCGAAGTCGGCATCGCCGAAGCCGACGGCGCGGAGCATCGCGCGGTTGGGCGCGCGCTGGACGCCCTGGGTGACGGTGCGGCTGCGGAGCGTGGGCGGCATGGCGGGGCGGGGACGGGGTGGTGGCCGCGGGGGAACGAAGGCGGAATCTAACGCCCGGGGTCGGCGGCCGCAGCCGCCGCCCGGCGCCGGCGCCGCCCCAGGCTCCACTTGAGCGCCGGGGGCGTGAGCACCGTGGTGACGAGCACCATCAGCACGATCGTGGAGAACAGCCCCTGGTCCACCAGCGGAGTGCCGCCGATCGAGAGCCCGAGGCCCAGGTTGGCGAAGATCAATCCGACCTCGCCCCGGGGGATCATCCCCAGCGCGATCGACCAGCCGTCGAGCGGACTCCCGGCCGCGCCCAGGGCGCAGGCCTGCTTGCCGAGGACGGCGGCCAGCACCAGGACCGCCCCGAACCCGAGCGCTTCCGGGGTGACCAGTCCCGCCAGCTCCACCTTGAGCCCCATCAGGACGAAGAACACCGGCACCAGCAGGCCCGAGACCGGTTCGAGGAGCTCCTCCAGCTGCCGCTCGCCCCGGCTGGTGAAGTCACGGTAGTGCACCCGCTCCAGGATGAGGCCGGCGGCGTAGGCACCGACGATGGGCGCCAGGCCGATCGCCGCGGCGGCGGCCGCGAACAGGAAGCAGGTCACCAGCGCCGTGGTGAGCAGCAGGCTGCCGCCGCGGAGCCGCGCCGTCAGGCCGAAGAGGTGGGGTGAGATCCTGGTGCCGAGCCACAGCGCGCCGACCAGGAAGCCCAGCGCCTTGCCCAGGATGAGCGCCACGGTGCCCACCGAGGCGGGGGCCCCGCCATCGGCCGCGGCGACCAGGCTGGTCACCACCGCGAGGATCACCAGGCCGAGGACGTCGTCGATCACCGCGGCGCCGAGGATGATGCGTGCCTCGGCCGACTGGGATTCGCCCAGGTCGCGGAGCACCCGCGCGGTGATGCCCACGCTGGTGGCGGTGAGGGTGGCCCCCAGGAAAAGGTGCACATAGGGACTCCGGTCCGGCAGCAGGGCCGCCGAGACCCCGTAGCCCAGCACCCAGGGCGTCACCACCCCGAGCACCGCGACCAGCAGGGAGCGTCCGCCCACCCGGCGCATGTCCTCGACGGTCGATTCGAGCCCCACTTCGAACAGCAGCAGCACCACGCCGATGCCGGCGAGCCCGGCGAGCCCCGGGTCGTGGATCAGGGTACGGAACCAGCCGATGCCCAGCAGGTCCAGGTTGCCGAGGAAGACGCCCGCAAGGAGTTCACCGAGCACCGCCGGCTGGCCCAGGCGCTCGGCGGCATGACCGCCGAGCTTGGCGGCGGCGAGCACCACGGCCAGCGCCAGCACCAGGAAGGCGCCGGACTCGGTCGTTTCGGGGCCGGCCAGCACCATCGCGGGCTCCAGGGGAGGGGGAAAACGACGGCAGGGGGCTCACGCCCCCTGCCGGGTCCTGCCAGGGTCCGGCGGGAGGGGTCAGCTCACGCCGGCCGCGAGCTTCTCCTGCAGGGCCGCGCGCTGGACCTCGTCAGCGGTGACCGGGGTGAGGGCGGCATTGTCGGCCTCGCCGGTGCGGATGCGGATCACCCGCTCGATGGCCTGGACGAAGATCTTGCCGTCGCCCACCTCGCCGGTGCGGGCGGCGGACAGGATGGCCTTGATGCAAGGCTCCACGAACGGCTCGGAGCAGGCCATTTCGACCTTGACCTTCTCGCGGAACTCGAGGACCACCTGCGAGCCGCGGTAGGTCTCCATCAGTTCCCGTTCGCCGCCGTGGCCGCTGACCCGGGAGATCGTGACGCCAGTGATTCCGGCCCGGAACAGGGCCGCCTTCACGTCCGGCAGCTTCTCGGGCCGGATCACCGTGGTGATGAGCTTCATCGTAGCACTCCTGCCAGATGGATGGGAAGGGAGGAGGACTGCCCGCCACCCGCCATCCGCCGCCGCCTCGCGCCGATCCTGGCCAGTCCGCGCCCCGGGGTGGGGGCGGCAGGACCGTCGGTCGGTGAGGACGGACGACGAATGACGGGCAGATCCTCCTTCCGGGTCATGTTCAGGCCGCAGCCTTGCTGCTGCCGGACTTGGTCGTCGCGTGGGCCGACGAGGTGGCGAGGACCACCGCCGACGAGATGTCCTGGGTGTCGGGGTAGGCCAGCGCGCCGACCTCGGGGATGTCGAGCCCCAGCTCCTCCGCGTCGGCGCTGACCCGGTGGCCGCCCACGATCAGGCCGATCACCTGCCAGCAGAGGAAGGCGAGGGCGCCGACGACCACGATGTTGGTCACGGTGCCGATCAGCTGCGCGACGAACTGGCCCGAGTCACCGTAGAACAGGCCGCGCACGCCGCCCGCGACGCCGTTCCAGCCGTCGCCGTAGGTGCCGTCGGCGAACAGGCCGAGGGACAGTACGCCCCAGGCGCCGTTGACGCCGTGCACGGCGATCGCACCGACCGGATCATCGATCCGGAGCGTGCGGTCAACGAAGTACACCGCCCAGCAGACCAGGACCCCCGCGATGCCGCCGATCAGGACCGCCACTGGCGCCGTGACGAAGGCGCAGGGGGCGGTGATCGCCACCAGCCCGGCGAGCACGCCGTTGGCCAGCATCGAGGGGTCTGGCTTGCCGTACCGCGTCCACATGTAAATCATCGCCGTGATGCTACCCGCCGCCCCAGCCAGCATCGTGTTCGTTGCAATGACCCCGATGCGCAGGTCAGTGCCGGCAAGGGTGCTGCCGGCGTTGAAGCCGAACCAGCCAAAGCAGAGCACGAACGTGCCGAATACCGCCATCGGGATGTTGTGCCCGGGGATGGCGTTGACCTGCCCGTCGGGGCCGTACTTGCCGCGGCGGGCGCCCAGCAGCTTGCCGGTGACCAGGCCGATCACGCCACCGGTCATGTGCACCACCGAGGAGCCGGCGAAGTCCACGTGCCCGTGGCCCAGCCCGGCGTTGCTGCCCAGCTGCGACAGCCAGCCGCCGCCCCAGACCCAGTTGGCATACAGCGGATAGATGAGCCCGCCGATCGCCAGGCTCAGGCCGATGAACGAGGCAAACTTCCAGCGCTCGGCCAGTACCCCGGTGGGGATCGTGGCCGTGGTGTCCATGAACACCATCTGGAACAGGAAGTAGGCGAACACCGGCGCGGTGTAGTTGACGCCGGTCAGGAAGAAGCCGGAGAGGCCGAGCAGGCCCCAGGTGTGCCCGCCGATATCCACCGAGAGCCCATGGGTCAGGGTGGCGGTGGTCTGGCCCAGGGTGCCCAGCGCGCCCAGCCCGCCCGCCTGGAAGGCGAAGCCGCAGGCCCAGTAGGCCATCATGGCGATGCCGTAGACCA
>CAZYIV010000187.1:0-4014 GCA_964647615.1 uncultured Gemmatimonadaceae bacterium
TCATGCTCAGCACGAAGCTGCCGAACGCCTCGCGGTCGAGCTCCGCCCGCATCTCGCGCACCAGGCGGAACATGCCGAGCGTCTCCCGCACCTCCTCGGGGAACGCCTCCAGCGGCCGGTCGCCCTTGCGCGGCCGGGCCAGCTCGGCCAGCAGCCACGCCTTCCATGCCTCGGACTCGACCGGCGGCGGGTCCCCGGCCTCGCCGGTGACCACCCGCCACAGCGCCACCAGCGCCTGGGAGAGCCGGGCGGCGTTCTCCCGCAGGTCCAGCCGCACCGTGCTGAAGCGGAAGGTCTCGATCTCCCGCCGCACCGGCCGCACCAGCTGGTCGGCCAGCCGCCCGCTGCCGCCCCCGTGCAGCTCCTGCTCCACCGCGCGGATGTCGCCCAGCAGCTCGTCGGCCGACGGATATCCCTCGGTGGCGGGCGCGGTGTGGCCCCGCTCGGCGTGGCGGATGGCGCCGTCCAGCCGCGCCATCATGCAGGCGAGGAACTGGCGGAAGACCTCGCCCGGGTTGCGGGCGACGATCGCCTCGCCATCCCCCGCCAGCTCCAGGGCGCGGCCCAGCGCCGCGCGGAAGGCCGGGCTCGGCGGCAGCGCCCGTTCGGTGATGCTCAGCGTGCGCAGCAGCTCGCCCAGCCGCTGGCGGTAGCGCAGCAGGCTCGCGACCCGGTTCTCCGCCAGGGTGCGGCGGGTGACGTCATTGGTGACGAAGGGATTGCCGTCGCGGTCGCCGCCGATCCAGCTGCCGAACTGGAAGAAGGCGGGAATGGAGAACCGCTCGCCCGGCCAGGCCTGCGCCAGCACCCGGTCGAGCTTCTCCAGCATCTCGCTGGTGGCCTCGAACAGCGTCTCGCTGAAGAAGTGGAGGCCCCAGTACACCTCCTGCGGCACCGTCGGCTTCTCCAGCCGGAGCTCGCCCGTCATCCACAGCAGCTCGATGTCGGTCCGCAGCCCCTCCAGCAGGAGGGTCCGCTCCCGCGGGGTCCACCGCGGTGACTCCAGCTCCACCAGCTTGCGGTAGATGCGGCGGTGCCGCTCGAGAACCGTGACCCGCTTGGCCTCGGTGGGATGGGCCGTGATCGTGGGGCGGACCCGCAGGTCGCGCAGCAGCTGCCGGACCTGCTCCGGTCCCGCCACCCGGTCCTGCGCGATGTCGTGGAACACCTGGGTCAGGGTGCCGCGCACCTGCCCGGCGCCGCGCTCCGTTTCGGTCTGCCGCCGCCGGCGCATCCCGGCGTTCTGCTCCGCAATGGACAGCAGCTGGAACCAGATGCCCTGCGCCCGGAGGCAGGCCTCGATCTCCTCCGGCGTTCCCTCGGGATCGATCGGGCCGCCCTCGAGCACCTTCTCCACGCCGGGGTGGCGCGCGCCCACCACCTCCGCCAGCAGCCCGAACAGCAGCTCCGCCACCTCCGTGGCGTACTGCGCGGCCTGGGCGGCGAGCGGATCGGCGGAGGCCGGCAGCGCCTCCGCCTCGAAGGGCGCGACGTGCTCCTGCATCAGGCCACGCGGTCCCGGACGGGCTGGCCGGCGAAGAAGAGCTTGAGGTTCTCCAGGGCGCGGAGCCCCATCGCGGTGCGGGTCTCCAGGGTGGCGCTGCCCAGGTGCGGCAGCAGGACCACGTTCTCCATGGTGAGCAGCGCCTCGGTCACCACCGGCTCGCGCTCGAAGACATCGAGCCCCGCCCCGGCGATCACCCCGTCCCGCAGCGCGGTTACCAGCGCCGCCTCCTCGACCACGTCGCCCCGGGCGCTGTTGATGAGGAAGGCGTGCTTCGGCATCAGCCGCAGCCGCTCGGCGTTCATCAGGTGCCGGGTCTCGGGGGTGGCCGGGCAGTGCAGCGAGACGAAGTCGGACTGCTGCAGCACCTCCTCCACCGGGGCCCGGGGCTCGGCGCCCAGCGCGGCCGCCTCCGCCGGCTTCGGCGGGAAGGGATCGGTGAAGAGCACCCGCATCCCGAAGCCGTGGTGGGCCCGCCGGGCCACCGCCTTGGCGATCCGCCCGAACCCGATCAGCCCCAGCGTCTTGCCCGAGACCCGCGCGCCGAGCATGTGGGTGGGTCGCCACCCGGTCCACTCGTGGTGGCGCACATGCCGGTCGCCCTCGCCGGCACGGCGCGCCACCATGAGCAGGAGCGTGATGGCGAGGTCCGCGGTGTCGTCAGTGAGGACGTCGGGAGTGTTGGTGACGGTGACCCCGTGCTGCTTCGCCGCCTGGACGTCGATGTTGTTGAACCCGACCCCGAAGTTGGCCACGATCCGCGCCCGCCGCCCCGCCACGCCGAGCACCTCGGCGGTGACCTTGTCGGTGACGGTGGGAAGCAGGGCGTCGGCGGTCCGCATGGCCTCCTGCAGCTCCGCGGCCGTGAGCGGGGTGTCGTCCCGGTTGGTCACCACGTCGAAGTGCGCCGCCGCCTCCGCCTCGCAGGCGGCCGGGATGCGGCGGGTGATCACGACCCGCGGGCGGGCCGTCACCGGGTCACCACCTTCTTGCGCTTGGGCTTCTTCGCCAGCGCCTCCGCGACCGCCTCGCCCAGGTGGGCGGGGCTCTTCGCCACGGTGAGGCCGAGCGAGCGCATGATCTCCGCCTTCTCCGCCGCCGTGTCGCCGAAGGCCGAGATGATGGCACCGGCGTGGCCCATCCGCCGTCCCTTGGGCGCGGTCAGGCCCGCCACGTAGCCGATCACCGGCTTGGACATGTTCTCCTTCACGAACTGCGCCGCCTCCGCCTCCTGCGGCCCGCCGATCTCGCCGATCATCATCACCGCCTCGGTCTCCGGGTCCTGCTCGAACAGGGCGAGGATGTCGAGGAAGCTGGAGCCGTTGATCGGGTCGCCGCCGATGCCGATGCTGGACGAGACCCCGATCCCGAGGTCCTTCATCTGGCTCGCGGCCTCGTAGCCGAGGGTGCCGGACCGGGTCACCAGCCCCACCCGGCCTTCCTTGTAGATATGGCCCGGCATGATGCCGAGCATGCACTTGCCGGGGCTGATCATGCCGGCGCAGTTGGGGCCGACGAGGGTGGTGCGCTTGTCCCTCGGGTACCGCCGCAGGTAGCGCTTCACCATCATCATGTCCTGCGCCGGGATGCCGTCGGTGATGCAGCAGACCAGCTTGATGCCGGCGTCGGCGGCTTCCATGATCGCATCGGCGCAGAACGCCGCGGGCACGAAGATGATGCTGGCGTCGGGATAGACCGCGTCCACCGCGTCCTTCATGGTGTTGAACACCGGCAGGCCGATGTGGGACTGGCCGCCCTTCCCGGGGGTCACACCGCCCACCACCTTGGACCCGTACTCGATCATCTTCTGGGTGTGGAAGGTCGCCTTGTCGCCGGTGAAGCCCTGCACCACGACGCGGGTCAGTTCGTTGATCAGGATGGCCATGGTCAGTTCCCCTTGGTGCCTTTCCACGCGGCGACGACCTTCTGCGCGGCGTCCTCGAGCGAGTCGGCGCCGATGATCGGCAGGCCGGACTGCTCGATGATCACCCGCCCCTCCTCCACGTTGGTGCCCGCCAGCCGCACCACCAGCGGCACCTTCACTCCGACCTCCTTCACCGCCTGCACCACTCCCTTGGCCACCCAGTCGCAGCGGTTGATGCCGGCGAAGATGTTCACCAGCATCGCGCCCACCTTCTTGTCCTGCAGCACCAGCTTGAAGGCGTTGGCCACCCGCTCGGGGGAGGCGCCGCCGCCCACGTCGAGGAAGTTGGCCGGGTTGCCGCCGGCGTGCTTGATCATGTCCATCGTGGCCATGGCGAGGCCGGCCCCGTTGATGATGCAGCCGATCTCGCCGTCCAGCGCCACGTAGTTGAGCCCGTGCTCCGCCGCCTGGGCCTCGCGCGGGTCCTCCTCGGCGTGGTCCCGCAGCTCGCTGACGTTGGGCCGGCGGAAGAGTGCGTTGTCGTCGAAGGCCATCTTGGCATCGAGCGCCAGCAGCTGCCCGTCCTTGGTGAGCACCAGCGGGTTGATCTCCACCATGGTGGCGTCGAGGTCGCGGAACGCCCGGT
>CAZYIV010000188.1:0-3995 GCA_964647615.1 uncultured Gemmatimonadaceae bacterium
CCACGTACACCCGGTCGAGCCCCACCGGGCCCCGCAGGGAGGCGTAGTTGGTCATGGCGTCGGTGCCGGCGCCGGCCGGGAGGCGGAAGCCGCAATTGAGCAGTTTCGCCCAGACCGCGAACGTCGCCCGGTGGTCACTGAAGCCCACCACCTCCATGTAGTCCACCTTCCCCAGCGCCACGTCCACCGGGAGCGCGTTGCGGAGCGGGGTCAGGGTGTCGTCGGGATCGGGGAACTCGTCGAACGGGTGCACATAGCCGTACAATCCCCCCTGGGCGTGCGCTTCGTCGGCCACGGTGGCGTTGTCGGGGAAGAGGCTCGCGAGCGGCGTACCCCCATACCCGGCGTAGCCGGGGAGCAGCAGGTGGTCGGTCAGGCCGATCGCCGCGGTGTGGCCCCACCAGCTGGTGTGGTACTCCTGGTCGTGCAGGATCAGCAGGTCGAAGGCGGAGGCCGGGTCCGGCGTGCCGGTGAACCGGTCCACGTCCGGGATCCGGTCTTCCTTGTTGACGACCAGGTTCTCGATGAGGTTGAGCCCCTCCGCCCGCGCCATCAGCGCCAGCGTCGCGGGCGTGGCCTGGTAGTGGCCGGCGTAGTTCATGTGCACGTGCAGGTCGCCGCTGGTCCAGCCGCGGAGCGTGGCCAGCCGGGTGAGCGGGATGGTACGCGCGCCGAGCGCGTTGGCGGTGACGGTCACCGCCTCCCGCGCCACCCGGTACTCCAGGCCATGCGTCACCATCACCTGGACCGTGCCGGCGGGGAGCGTGAGCGTGCTCTTCCCCGTGGTGTGGAAGTAGCCCAGCTCCATCTTCCGCTGGTGCCGGTCGAAGGCGTCGTCGGCGTGGCGCCAGGCGTCGTCGGGGACGGCGCTCCGGCCGTCGGGGAGGGTCACCGAGACCCGCGCCGGGATCGGGCGCCCCGTCACGGCATCCACCACCGTCAGCGTGAGCTTCCCGACCGGGGCGCGATACTCCCGCCGCGCGGGCTGGATGCGGACCTGCTTCCCGCCCGGCGCCTCCACCACCCACAGGCTGGTGTTGCCATCCCGGTTGCTGATGAACGCGATGTGTCGTCCGTCGGGGGACCAGCGGGGATGGGTGGCGTCCCAGTCGCCGTAGGTGAGCTGCACCGGGTCGCCGCCGTCGGCGGTGGTGAGCCAGAGCTGGTGCCACTGGCGGCCGAGGTAGCTGGCGTAGACCACCCGCTTGCCGTCGAGCGCCCAGTCGGGGCGCATCTGCCAGGTGGATTCTTCATCCTCGAGCAGGCGCATCGGCGCGCCGGGCCGCGCCTCCATCCGCCAGAGGCCGCCGCTGCCCCAGATCTTCCCCCGGTTGCTCACCAGCAGCAGCTCGCGACTGTCGGGACTCCACGCCGGCGAGAGGTAGTGATCCCAGCGGCTGTAGTAATACCGGGGGAGGCCGGAATCGTGGTCCTCGGTGATCCGGGTGGCGGTGCCGGTGGCCAGGTCGCGGACAAAGAGGTGAAAACGCCCTTCGAAGGCGGTGCTCACGTACGCCAGCCGCCGCCCGTCGGGCGACCAGCGCGGCTCCAGGTTCACCGCGCCATCGTCCACCAGCGGCGTGGAGACCAGGGTCTCGAGGTTGAGCGTCCGGAGCTGGACGGCATCGTCCTGGTAGGAGGTGTACACCACGGTGCGGCCGTCGGGAGAGACGTCGGGCTGGTCGGCGTAGCCGGGGCCGGTGGTGAGCTGCCGGGCGATGGAGTCGCCGATCTGCTGCCGCCACAGGTCGCCCTGCATGGCGTAGATGAGGCTCGTCCCGTCGGCGGTCCAGGCCGCGGCGGAGGGGCCGCTGGTCGCCTGGGGGAGGTACATCTCGCGGTAGTAATAGTTGTGCGGGAGCGCGATCTGCCTGAGCACCGTCTCCCGCTGCGCCGCGAGGGCCAGGGGCAGCGCCAGCGACGGAACGAGGTATCTTACGGCCACCCCGGGCCAGCCCCGGCGGGGCCTGCGCCCCGGTTCAGTCCGCATCACGACTCCCTCGCCCCTCGGAAGCCTGCCATGTCCCGACTGTCGAAGGCCCTAGTCTGCAGCCTCCTGCTCCTCTCCGCCAGCACCGCCCTCCGGGCCCAGGACACCGCCGATCCACTGGTGGACCCCTACCGCGACGCCGCCAATCGGCTCATCGGCGCGGCGATGGCGGACAGCGCGGCGTGGCAGCGGCTGGCGCTCCTGACCGACACCTTCGGCCACCGGCTGTCCGGCTCCGAGGCGCTGGAGCGGGCGATTGACTGGGTGCTGGCCCAGATGAAATCCGACGGGCTCGACCAGCCGATGAAGGAGCCGGTGATGGTGCCCCACTGGGTCCGCGGCACCGAGTCGGCCGAACTGGTCTCCCCCCGGCGGGTGAACCTCCCGATGCTGGGCCTGGGCGGCAGCGTCGCCACCCCGAAGGCCGGCATCACCGCCCCGGTGCTGGTGGTGTCGTCGTTCGACGAGCTCACCGCCCGGGCCGCCGAGGCGAAGGGCAAGATCGTGCTGTTCGACGCGCCCTTCACCAGCTACGGCCAGACGGTGCGCTACCGGGTGGGCGGCGCCTCCGCCGCGGCGAAGGTCGGTGCGGTGGCGGCGCTGATCCGCTCGGTGGCGTCCTACAGCATCCGCTCGCCCCACACCGGGGTGATGATCTACGACACCACCGTCTCCACCCGGAAGATCCCCATCGCCGCGCTCTCGGTGGAGGACGCGATGATGCTGCACCGCATGGCGGACCGGGGTGACCGGGTAGTGGTGAAGCTGATGATGAGCGCCCGCACCCTGCCCGATGCCCAGAGCCACAATGTCATGGCCGAGATCACCGGCTCCGAGCACCCGGAGGAGGTGGTGGTCATGGGTGGCCACATCGACTCCTGGGACGTCGGCACCGGCGCCATGGACGATGCCGGCGGCGTGGTGGTCGCGTGGGAGGCGGTACGGCTGATGAAGCAGCTCGGCCTGCGGCCCCGCCGCACCGTGCGGGTGGTGGGATGGACCAACGAGGAGAACGGCGGCAAGGGGGGCGAGGGCTACCGGGACGCCCGCGGCAAGGACGGCGTGGCCAACCACGTCCTGGCCATCGAGTCCGACGGCGGCGTCTTCAAGCCGGTCGGCTTCGGGTTCACCGGCACCGACAGCGCGCTGGCGATCGTACGCCGGGTGGCGACGCTGCTCGCCCCGATCGGCTCCGACAGCATCTCCAACCGCGGCGGCGGCGCCGACATTGCCCCGCTGATGCAGCGGGGCGTGGCGGGGATGGGCCTCGCGACCGACGGCGCGCGCTACTTCTGGTTCCACCACAGCCCGGGCGACATGGTGGACAAGCTCGACCCGGACGACGTCGCCCGCTGCGTGGCGACCATGGCGGTGATGGCGTACGTCATCGCCGACCTGCCGGAGCGGCTGCCGCTGGGGCCGCCGAGTGAGGGGGACGAGTAGAAGGCTGGCGTGAGATGGCGGTAAGGCGGTAGGGCGGTAGGGCGGTAGACGCACCGCCTACCGCCCTACCGCCTTACCGCCCTACCGCCCAGACCTCACCTCGATCCCCAGCCGATACCGCACGATCACCGGCAACCCCGCCGCCGTCTCCTGGATGGTGTACACCGCATCCCGGCCCCAGGCGCTCCGTCCCGGCTCCTCGAGCACCACCGGCGCCCGCACCGCGCCGAGGTAGCGGCCGTCCGCTGCATACAAGTCGAAGTGCGACCGAGTGGAGTCCTCGCCGGCCGGGCGGGAGACCCACAGCCTGCCAGCCGGGTCGGCGACGAGAAACCCGAACGCCGGCGCAGTCGTGGGTACCGACCCGAGGGTCACCACCCGTGCCACCTCCGCGGGATCCACACCGCCGATGTTGCGACCGTTCCGGTCCAGGAAGTCGGTGACATCCTTCACCCCGGCCAGTCGCTGCGCCTCCGCCAGGGGCGTCGCGGCGACTTCGCGTTCGACCAGCATCACCGTGTCCGCGCCGGCGGACGTCACCGTGAGGCTGTAGGCCGCGCTC
>CAZYIV010000189.1:0-1462 GCA_964647615.1 uncultured Gemmatimonadaceae bacterium
TGTGCCCCCCCCCGGCCCGGGCCATGCACTTGTTGCCCCGGGGCCCGCTGGATGCTGGGGTCCCCGCCTATGCGGGGCTCGCCGACGCCGCGGCCGGCCGCGACCCCGGCGACCTGGCCCAGGTCGTGGGCATCCTGATCGCCCGGCCCGGCACCACCGCCATCGGCACCCTCACCACCGAACTGATCCCCGGGCGGAGCTACCTGATGATCTGCAGCTTCCGGGATGCCGATTCGCTGCCGCCCCACATCGCGATGGGCATGCAGGCGAGTTTCGTGGCGCAGTAGGCACCCTCGGCGCCTGCCGACGGGCCGGGCCAGCACTTTGGCGGGCGGGGAGCCAGCCCCATAGGTTTCGGGGCACGCTCGGAGTTTCCCGCGCCCCACCCCCTTCCCGACCCGGAGTCACCCATGAACGCCTGGCACCTGGTCCTCCCGCTCACCGCCGCCGGCCTGCTCCTCACGCGGGCACCCGCGCCCGCCGAGCGCCCGGCGGCCGCCCCCTGCACCTATGGCCGGGGCAATCCGATCGCCGGCGCCTCCAGCTGGGCCGATCAGTTCAAGTGCTATCAGTCATCCGGCCGGCATGTCTCGGTCGTGGGCCAGCGAGCGTTCGAGGACGGCAACGTATCCGGCGGCGTGTGTGTCGTGGGCGTCGCGCCGGACCGGGTCCAGCTGGCGGCGTGCGGCTCCTTCGGGGGGGACAGCGCGCTGGTCCTGCCCTACCAGGCCATCGCCTACGTGGTGGACGACCCGCGGAGCGGACCGGTGAGCATCTACGTCGCGGCACTGTTCCACTGAGGCAGCGGCGCGTCCCACGGACAGACGGAGCACCGCGTGCGCCTGGTGGCGTGGAACTGCTGTGCCGGCCCGCTCGAGGAGAAGCTGCGGGCGGTCCGCCCCCTGCGTCCCGACATCCTGGTGCTGCCCGAGGCGCCGCGGATGGCGTCCTCGCCGCACGCGGCCTGGATCGGGGAGAATCCGCGCAAGGGCCTCGCGGTGCTGGCCACGCCCCCGTGGCGGCTGGACCCGCTACCGTTGCCGGCGCCACTGCCGCGCTACTTCCTCCCGGTCCGGGTCAGCGGACCCCGGACCTTCACGCTCTGGGCGGTCTGGGCGCATGGCACCGGGCCGCACCGGTACGTCCGCGCGACCCACCGGGCCCTGGATCTCTGCCGCACCCAGATCGCGCGGGACCGGCCCTTCCTGCTGGGCGACTTCAACTCGCACTCCCGCTGGGACCATGAGCATCCGCCGGGCCTGAGTCACTCGGCCCTCGTCCAGCGGCTCGCGGCGCTGGGCTATGTCAGCGCCTACCATGCGCACCGACGGAAGGCCCACGGGCGCGAGGGGCACGCCACCTTCTACGAGTATCGCCATCGCCACCGGCCGTACCACATCGACTACATCTTCGTGCCGGCCCGGTACCAGTCCGCCCTGGAGCGGGTGAGTGTGGGCCAGCA
>CAZYIV010000189.1:1562-3936 GCA_964647615.1 uncultured Gemmatimonadaceae bacterium
GTCGGCGGCGTCTTCTTCAAGAGCAAGGGTGACGGCAAGGCGCTCGCGGCGTGGTATCACGAGCACCTCGGCCTGCCGCTCTCCGACTTCGGCGGCGCGGTGCTCCGGTGGCCGGACGACACGGCGGAGGACAAGGGGCTGACGGTGTGGCACGTCGCCTCCAAGGACAGCAAGTGGTTCAGCCCGAGCGACTCCGCCTTCATGATCAACTACCGGGTGGACGACCTGGACGCGCTGGTCGGCGAGCTGCGGGCCAAGGGGGTGGCGATTCTCCAGGGGCCGGAGTCGCACGAGAACGGCAAGTTCGCCTGGATCATGGACCCCGACGGCAACAAGGTCGAGCTGTGGCAGCCGATGGTGTGGGACGACAAGAACAAGGGCGCGTGACCCTGCAGCGCCCCCGGATTGTCCCCGGACGCGCTCCCACTCCCTGAGGCCACCCATGGTCCCCCGTCAGCCCTGGTTCGAGCGGCAGTTCACCTTCGACCTGCCGGTCACGGCCGCGCCCGGCCTGCTGGAGCGGCTCCGCGGTACCGCACCGAGGCTCCGGCACCGGCTCGAGGGGGTGGACGTGGGCACGCTCACCGCCCGCATCGGCGAACACTGGTCCATCCAGGAGAATGTCGGGCACCTGGGTGACCTGGAGCCGCTGTGGATGGCGCGGGTGGACGATCTCGTCACCGGGCGCCCGACCCTGGCGCCGGCGGACCTCGAGAACCGCCGCACCCACGAGGCGAACCACAACGCCCGCCCCCTGGCGGAGCTGCTCACGGAGTTCGAGCGGGCCCGCCTCGAGCTGGTGGAGCAGCTGGAGCTGGCGGACGATGCCGACTGGCTGCGCTCCGCGCTCCACCCCCGGCTGCAGACCCCGATGCGGCTCCTCGACCTCGCCTTCTTCGTGGCGGAGCACGACGACCACCACCTCGCGACCATCACGTCGCTGCTGCGGGCGCTGCCGTAGGCCGGCCCGGACGCGCCCCGGCTTGGCAACTCCGGCGCCACCCGCTAGCGTCAAGCCAGGCGGCTCGTCCCCTCATTCAATTGACCCGGCAGGTCCGCATGGCTCGCTCGCGACTCACCTTCCTGCTCCTCCTGGCGCTGGTCCCCGGCTGCGGCGACTCCACCGGCGCGGGCAACAACGTCCTGAGCCGGGGGAGTTCGTTCGTCCCGGCCAACGAGGGCATCAACCTCGTGACCGGCGCCCTGACCGTGGGGCCCGATGCCGACTTGTACCTCAGCGAGGGCGGGGGGCACCTGCAGCTGGGGGCGCCCCGCGCGGGCAGCGCGTACGTGGCCTTCGGGACCACGGCCCCCTCCCAGGCGGACTGCAACGGCGGAGGGCTCGCCACCAGCTACTGGGTCGACACGCTCACCTCCGATCTCTACAGCTGCATGCTCCTGGCGGACGGCACCAGGGGCTACTTTCACTTCCCCCAGCTCCCGTCCGGCACGGACTCGATCCGGATTGCCTACCTGGTCTGGAAGCCCTAGACGCGCGGTGGGCGCGCACCTGCCTCACAATGGACATCCGCCTCGACGACCTGACCGATGCCCGGGTGCTGGCGCTGCTGACGGAGCACCTGGCCAGCATGCATGACCTCACGCCGGCCGAGCACGTCCACGCGCTCGACGTCCCGGGCCTGCGGGCGCCGGGCGTCAGCTTCTGGACGGCGTGGGACGGCGAGTGCCTGCTGGGATGCGGGGCGCTCAAGGAGCTGGCCCCGGACCACGGCGAGATCAAGTCCATGCGGACGCCCGCCGCACTCCGCCGCCGGGGCGCCGGCCGGGCGATCCTGCAGCACATCGTGGCGGAGGCACGCCGCAGGGGCTACGGCCGGGTGAGCCTGGAGACCGGGTCGCACGCGGGCTTCGCCGCGGCCCATGCGCTCTATCGGAGTGCCGGGTTCGTCCCGGCGGGCCCGTTCGGGGAGTACCGGGCGAGCCCGGACAATGTGTTCATGACGCTCGAGCTGTAACCGGCCCTCGCCGCCGGTGACACCCGAGCTGCACCGATCCAGGACCCCGTGCTTGGAGTGCGAGTGCACCATCGGACGGTGACGATCGCGTTCCTGCTGTGGCTGGTGGGCGCCCCGCTCCCGGCCCAGGTCCCCGACTCCGCGTTCGTCACGGTCTATCGAGGCGGCAGCCGGGTGTTCATCACGCCGCCGGGCGGCGTGCCCTGGGCGGAGTATGCCGCGCGGTACCTGCCGCAGTTCGATCCGCTCCATCCCGACACCGCGATGCTGCGCGCCGGCTACGATGAACTGTTCGGAGGAAGCATCCTGGACTTCACGGCGCCCGTGCCCGCCGCGCTCGCGGCGGGCTACTACTACGTCTTCGGGGACTCCGGGACGGCGCGGGTCGAGCCGTCGGG
>CAZYIV010000190.1:0-3877 GCA_964647615.1 uncultured Gemmatimonadaceae bacterium
ACGACATCGGATCCTTCCGGGCCACGATCGGCGGGGCGTTCAGCGCCCTGGTGGATGGCCCGGCCAGCTTCTCGCCCCGGCAGCTGCACGACCTGCCGGAGGTCGCGCTGCACGTGCACGGCGAGACCGGCGGCACCGCGATCGACCTGCTGTACCTCGGCCGCGAGCTGCCGGTCGGCGTCGGGCCGGTGGCCGACCTGTACCGCGGCAACCCGGGCGCGGGGGAGTGGGTGGCGATCATCAGCACCCGCGATCACGACAAGCTGCGCGAGCCGTTCTTCAGCCTCGCCGGCCAGGTGCGCGTCTCCCGCAGCCGCGACGACCGGCTGAGCGGCACCTTCGCCCTCGAGGCCCGCTCCGGGCCCGACGGCAACGCCGAGGCGCCGTGGGTCTCGGTGGCGGGGGACTTCTCCGCCGTGCCGGCGACGCTGGAGCTGCCGCTCTTCACCGGGCGGGTGACGTGGGAGTGGGATTTCTCGGATATCGCGGAGGGAGTCGACTGAGACGGTCGGACGGTAAGACGGTCGGACGGTAGAGGTGGTGACAGGGAGAGGGCGCAGGCAGGCGAGACAGCAGGACGGTAAGGAGGCGGGACCGGAGGGTCAGGGAGTTTGACCGTCCGACCGTCCGACCGTCCGACAACAACCCACGCGAGGACACCCATGCAGTCTTGGCAGCGATGGATGGCCGCCGCGATGATCGCGGCAACCGCGGCGTGCGGCGGGAGCGACAGCACCGATCCGGGCAACGGCGGTGGCGGGGGCGGTGGTGGTGGCGGCGGAGGGGGCGGGGGCCAGCAGGCGGAGTGGACCGTCATGGTGTACATGGCGGCCGACAACAGCCTGGCGGTGCAGGGCATCCTGGACCTGGACGAGATGGAAGACGCCGGCGTGGACCCCAACGTCCACGTGGTGGTGCAGGCCGAGTTCAACCCGGACGTGGTGGCGCAGTACGACTGCGACGCGTCGTGTTTCAACCGGCCCAACTTCAACACCTTCCGCTACGCCATCACGCAGAACGGCGGCAGCGCGAAGAACGGCCCCGACCGCGGCCCGGTGACCGACATCGGGAACGTGGACATGACCAACCCGGCGCAGCTGACCGCGTTCATCAACTGGGCCAAACAGAACTACCCCGCCAACCACTACGCCCTGGTGCTGTGGAACCACGGCGGCGGCTACGTGGGGCTGCTGCAGGACCAGACCAGCGCGGGGAGCGGCCTGATGTCGCTCGACGGGCTCAAGGCGGCGCTGCAGGCCTCCGCCGGCCAGTTCGACCTGGTGGACTTCGACATGTGCCTGATGGCGGGCTACGAGACCCTGGCCAAGCTGAACGGGCTGGCGGACTACGTTACCATGTCGGAAGAGGTGGTGCCGGGCGACGGCAACCCCTACACCCAGATCATCAACGCGCTGCAGGCCAACCCCACGATGAACGGGCGCACCTTCGCCTCCACCATCGTGGACCAGTTCGACGCCTCGTACCAGGGCGACCGGGCCAGCACCACCAAGTCGGCCTACGACCTGACCACCGCCGGCTTCGCGAACTTCGACATCGCACTCAACAGCCTCGCCACCAGCATGCAGAACGGGCTGGGGGGCGGGCTCGGCACCACCATCAGCAGCTCCGCCGCGGCGAGCCAGAAGTTCAGCTACAGCGAGCTGACCGACATCGTGAGCTTCCTCGACACCCTGAACGTCCACGTGGGCGGGCAGACGGCGCTGCAGCAGCAGATCGCCGACGTCCGGGCGCTGGCGCTGGCGGCCAACTTCCGGATCAAGAGCAAGGCGCGGAACGGCACCGGCAGCGGGCAGCAGGCGGCGAGCGATGTCTCGCGCGCGACCGGGCTGCATATCGTGCTGCCGAGCGGCGTGGGGTCGGACAACTTCAACGGCAGCGGCCCGCAGAGCCTCGCGGCGTACCAGACCCTGATGCCGGGGAAGGCGTGGACCAGCTTCCTCACCGCCTTCACCACCGGCGGCGGCAACGTCCCCAACAGCGTGGTGGACCAGGGGAGCGGGCACCAGTTCGAGGCCTACCTGGTGTGGGACCAGCAGGCGATCCAGGCCGGCGCCGACATCGACTTCTGGGTGCTGGAGCCGGACGGCAACATCTATATCCCGGCCTTCGGCAGCGTGTCGGCCAACGGCACGCTCTCCAACGACTCGTGGGATGACGGGGTGAACTTCGAGGGCTACCTCACCAACCGCGTCATCCAGCAGGGCGAGTACAAGATCTACGCCAACCTGTGGCGCGACCCGGCGGACCACCAGCCGATCTTCGACCTGGCGTACCGCTTTGCGCAGAGCGACACCTTCGACCTGCTCCTGATCGGGCACGGGATGGCGCCGGACACGCTGTCGCTCGGGACCAGCTGGCTCGACGATCCGACGCCGAGCCTGGCCGAGGTGGAGGCGGGGGCGTACACCGACCTCAAGTATGTGGCGTTCACCAGCTTCTCCTCGGCGCCGGCGATGCTGCGCGCGCCGACGCCGGGCATGGCGGGCCTGCGGGCGGCGGGGCCGGAGATGACCGCGGCGCAGGCCACGACCATCCGGCGGCTCATGGCCGCGCGGATGGAGGAGCGGCGCAGCGGGGCCCAGCGCTTCGGGCAGCCGAAGCCGTTCCCGGGAGGGGCGCGCTGATGCGCATGATGATTGTGGCGATGGTGGTGGCGGGGGCCGCATGCGGCCCCGCCGCCAACGGCGCCCCGCCGGCGGGCGGGGCCGAGCCGAAGAACGTGACGGTGCACGACGTGCTGACCATGCCCGCGCTGGCGGGCAAGGTGGTCGCGGTGAAGGGGCGCTGCCTGGGCTACTCGGCGCCCACCGTGGCGATGGGCGCGCCGCCGGTGACCCGGAGCGACTGGCAGCTGGAGGAGGCGGGCGAGGCGGTGTGGGTGACCGGGCCGCTCGTCGCCGGCTGCAGCAGCACCGTGCCGGCGGAGAGCTCCTCGGTGATTGTGGCGCTTGTGGCGCAGGATACGGTGGGACTGGGGGGGACGCGGGTGGTGAGGCAGTATCTGATCAGACGGTAGGACGGTAAGACGGTCGGACGGTCGGACGGTAAGACGGTAGGACGGTAGGGGCCCAAGTTGTCATTCCGAGCTGCATTCCCTCGCGGCCGAGTCGCCGCGACGCGGCTCCTGAGGGCCGCTCGGTCAGCGGCGAGGAATCCCTTGAGGGCCTGCGCGGAGCGCCAAGGGATCCCTCGCTGCGCTCGGGATGACAGGGTTAGTCAACCGCCCGTCCTACCGTCCGGCCGTCCGACCGTCCCTCTTCAACGAGGTGCATCATGGCAACGCTGGTCGTCGTACTGCGACTGCTCCACATCCTCGCCGGCGTGTTCTGGGTCGGCGCCGCGCTGTTCATGACCTTCATGGTCGGCCCGACGCTCAAGCAGGTCGGCCCGTCGGCGGGGCCGGTGATGGCGGAGCTCAACCGCCGGCGCTACTCCGACTGGCTGTTCGGCGCGGCGGTGGTGGTGCTGGGGAGCGGGCTGGCGCTGTTGTGGATCGTGTCGGCGCACCTGAGCCGGCGCTGGCTGCTGAGCGACATGGGGATCACGCTCGAGGTCGGCGCTGTCGCGGCCGTCCTGGCGATCGTCATCGGCGCCACGCGTATCCGGCCGATGAGCAGCCGCATGGCCTCGCTGCAGCGCGCCATCGCGATGGAGAAGCGCCCCCCGACACCGGTCGAACAGGCGGCGATCGGGGCCATGCTCGGCAACCTGACAGCGTGGAGCACGCGGACGGCGGTGTTGCTGGTGGTGGCGGCGGGGGCGATGGGGGTGGCGCGGTACTTGTAGGGCTGGTGTATCGTCGACGGTCGGACGGTCGGACGGTCGGACGGTCGGGCGGTAGGCGGGAAACCTACCG
>CAZYIV010000191.1:0-3795 GCA_964647615.1 uncultured Gemmatimonadaceae bacterium
AGTCCGGCGGCAGCGAGGGGGCGCAGGCCACGTGCAGCGCGCGGCCCTCCAGGGTCAGCACCGAGCAGAGGCCGCCATCGCTGAACTGCTCGATGCCCCGGACCAGCGCGTCGAGCACCTCCTGCAGCGGGCGGCCGGTGGCGATCAACTCCAGCAGGCTGGTCTGCCACGTCATCAGCCGCTCGGACCGGTGCCGCTGGGTGATGTCCCGCACCACGCCCAGGACCTCCCCCTCGGTGAGGCGGACGTAGCGCGCCTCCCGGATCCTCGCCCCGAGGACGGTGTCCAGCCGGTATTCCAGGGGCGCCGGCCGCCCGCCGGCATGCGCCTCCCGGATCGCCGCGAGCATCCGGTTGGCCAGGCCCGCGGGCAGCACCTCGTGCAGCCGGCGGCCCACGAGCTGCTCTGGCGGGAACGGCGCCTCGGTGTCCGGCGGCACGAAGGCACCGAGCCAGGTGCCGTCCGCGCTGAGCCGGTAGGTCGTATCGGGCATCACCAGCTGCAGCGCCCGCCGGAAGCCCTCGCTCCGGAGGAAGCGCGAGGCGTTCGCCTCCCGCTCGGCCAGGAGGGCCCCGAGCACCAGCGGCACCGCGATGAGGGTGAGCTCCAGGATCTGGATCGCGACGTGCCGCTCGGGCCGCGGGATGGCGAGGAACGCGGTCCCGCCACGCTCGGCGATGATCGCGATGACCAGCGCACTGAGGGCGGCGGCGGAGGCCGCGCCCCGCTGCCCGAAGCGCACCCCGGCGTACAGCGTGACCGGGAGAATCGCCGGGAGCAGGAGCACGGCGGCGGTGCCATTGGCCGTCTGCGTCAGCGCGCCGAAGACCAGCAGCAGCGCCACCAGCGCGATGATCGTCCCCTCCACCGCATCGCGGGGGCGGACCCGGTCCCGCCCGGGGCGGAGCCAGAGCAGCGCCGGCGGCACGATCGTCAGGATGCCGAGGGCATTCATCCGCCACCAGCCGTCCCAGCCGGAGTAGAACGGCAGCTCGCGGAAGGAGCCGGGCAGCGTCCGGGCGATGCCGGAGAAGAAGATGCTGGCCAGTGGGGCGAGGGCCGCGGCGCAGAAGAGCACCAGTACGTCGCGCAGGCGGGAGAACTCGGGCTGGAGCCGGAGCCGACGGAGCACCAGCACCCCGACCACCGCCTCGGCGGTGCTGCCGAGCGCGGCGGAGAACACGACGGCGGGGAAGTAGCCGATGAGTACCCGCCCGAGGGCGGTCGCGAGCGCCACCACCCACCAGGCGTCGAGCCCGACCAGCCAGAGCCCGGCGATCGCCACGCCGGAGGGGAGCCAGATGATCGCCTGGTCCACGACCGGGCTGGCGCCCTCCCGCGCGAACGCCGCGCCGAGCACTGCGGCGAACAGCAGCAGGTACGCGAGCCAGCGTCGGATCGCGGGATGCATGCCCACAAGTTCTCGCCCCGTCCCCGGGAATGCCAGTGCCCGGAGTCACGAACGGCTCGGCGGGGGGCCGGGCCGTTCGGGAGTGACCGGGTCGGGGAGGGCTACATCGCGGGCGGAGGCCCGCCGCCCCCCTGCAGCTCGTCCGCCAGCGGCTGGGCGTCGTAGATCCGCCGCAGCGCGTGGGTGATGGCCCGGCTGTCCACCCACACCGCGCGCGCCACCCGCTCGGTGAAGAGGAACCGGTTGGGCAGCATCTCCATGTTGCCGTCGAAGATGAGCCCCACGATCTGGGCGTCGCGGTTCACCACCGGGCTGCCCGAGTTGCCGCCGATGATGTCGTTGGTGGACACGCCGTCGAACGGCGTATCGGGCACCAGCGAATCGCGCCGCTCCTTCCACCGCGGCGGCAGGTCGAACGGCGGCTGCTCCCCGAACGCGCTGGCCCGCTCGTACAGCCCGTTGAAGGTGGTGTACGGCGCGGCGACGGTGCCGTTCATGGGGTAACGGCGCACCTCGCCGTCGGAGATCCGCAGGCTGAAGGTGGCATCCGGCGCGACATCGTTGCCGTAGACCGCCAGCAGCGCCCGGGCCACCAGCTCATTGGCCTGCGCCTCGCGGTTGTTGAGCGTCTCCACCTCGGCGCTGAGCGCCCGTTCCAGCGGGTCGATCACCCGGGCCAGCTGGATGAAGGGATCGGTCGAGGCGGCGATCCCGGCGGCCCCGCCGGTCGCCAGCGCCCTCCGGGCCTCGCCGGTGGTGACGGTGGCCCCGGCGATCATCGCCGCGGCGGCAGCTTCCGGGGTCCGGCCCTGCAGCGCCTGCCGGACCACCGGGTCGGTGGCGGGGAGGGTCTGCTGCATGGCGCCGAGCCAGGCGGCGAGCAGGGCTTCCTCCTGGGCCATGTCCGGCGCGTCGCCGTTGAACAGCGTCCCCTCGAGCCGGGCGCGGTTGCTTTCCTGGTAGGGCGTCAGCCGGCTGGCATCCGGCTTGGCGGTCTCGGCGCCGTACCGCACCGTGCCCAGCGCGAGTGCCAGGAGCCGGCTGCCGAAGCCGTTGGTGCCGTGGAACCGGCGGCGGGCATCGATCGCGGTGCGCCGGGCCGTCACGTCGGCGATCACCTGCCACGCCCGGGCGTACTGCCGCTTGAGCGCCGGGTCGGCATCCACCCGGGCGCGGAATTCCTTTTCCCAGGCGCGCTTCCGGCCCATGAGCCGGGGGTCGAGCAGGCCGGCCTGGTAGCCGCCGATCGCCTTCTGGCTGTTCTCGAGGCTGAAGATCGTGTTGCGCAGCGCCTTGGCCCGGGCCTCGTCGGCCCGGCCCAGCGCGTGGTAGGCCGCGATCATGCGGCGCAGCTGGTCCAGCTGGGCCGGGTACTGCACGTCACGCAGGTACTCAAGCTGGGTCACCGTGTTGAGCCGGCCGGTGGAGCCGGGGTTGCCGATGACGAAGGTGAGGTCACCCTCGCGCGTGCCGCTGGGGCTCCAGCCGAAGTGCTCGGGGGTCACCGCGGGCTTGCCGTCCACGTACGCCCGGACGAACGACATGTCGAGGTTCCACCGCGGATAGGTGAAGTTGTCCGGATCCCCGCCGAAGAACGCGATCTGCCCCTCCACCGCGAACACCAGCCGCACGTCCTTGAACCGGTGGAAGCGGTACAGCTTGTACTGCCCCCCCCGGTACATGCTCACCACCTGGCAGGCGGCGTCGGGCTCGGTGGCACCGCACTCGTCCTCGATCGTCTTGATCACCTTGTCGCGCTGGGTGGCCGCGGTCTTCGCGTCCGCGTTGGCGGCGGCGGAGGCGTTGACCCGGGCGGTCACGTCGGTGATCTGCTGCAGCTGGTCGAGGAACAGCCCGGGACAGGCCCGCTCGTCCTCCCGCCGGGCGGCGTAGAACCCGTTGGTGAGGAAGTCCTCCCCTTCGCGGGTCACCGCCTCGATGCAGGCCCGGGCGCAGTGGTGGTTGGTCATCACCAGGCCCTCGCCCGAGACGAACGAGGCCGAGCAGCCGCCGCCGTAGCGCACCGCGGAGAGCCGCACGTGATCGAGCCACTGGTCGGTCGGGGCGAAGTTGTACCGCTTGGCCCAGTAGGCACGGGGCGGCACGTCGAAGGTCCACATCTTCCCGGTCTCGAGCCCGGGGTATTCGCCCTCCAGCAGGTCCTGCGCGCGTGCAGGAGCGGCGGCACAGGCGAGCAGGGCGAGGAGCGTCAGGCGGTGGGAGAGTCGCATGGGATTCCGCTGGCTACGGGGAAGGATCCGCGGGGCCGGAACGGCGCCGCGGGGGGGGCGGGGGGGCCGGGCGCGCCCCCCCCCACCCCCGCAGAAGAGTAAAAGAGCACAAGCCCACGGGCGCCCCCCCCCCCACACCCCCCCCCCCAAAAC
>CAZYIV010000192.1:0-3765 GCA_964647615.1 uncultured Gemmatimonadaceae bacterium
AGGACACAGCCCTCTCAAGGCTGGAACACGGGTTCGAATCCCGTTAGCGGTATGGGGTGGGCCCCAACGGCCCCATCGTCTATCGGTCAGGACGCGACCCTTTCAAGGTCGAAAGACGGGTTCGATTCCCGTTGGGGCTATGACCCGAGCCGGCCGGAGGCCGGACGACCGAAGGAGCAGCACCCCTTCGCGCCGCTAGCTCAATTGGCAGAGCAAGTGACTCTTAATCACTAGGTTGTAGGTTCGATTCCTACGCGGCGCACTCGACGGCCCGGGCCCTGCCCGGGCCGTTGGCACATCTGGCGGTCGCGTCCCCAGCAGGTAACATCCCCGCGTGCCCCGCCGGCTCCAGTCCCTCGACGCGTTCCGCGGCTTCACCGTCGCCGCGATGCTGCTGGTCAACAATCCCGGCAGCTGGGCCCACGTCTATCCCCCGCTGCTCCATGCCGAGTGGAACGGCGGCACCCCCACCGACCTGATCTTTCCGTTCTTCCTCTTCATCATGGGGGTGGCGCTGGCCTTCTCGCTGGAGGCGCGGCGCGCCGCCGGCGCTGACCGGTCCGCCATCCTGCGCAAGATCCTCCGCCGCGGCCTGGTCATCATCCTCGCGGGGCTGCTGCTCAATGGCTTCCCCTACTATCACCTCGACACCATGCGATGGCCCGGCGTGCTGCAGCGCATCGGCCTGGTGTACCTGGTGGCAGCGCCGGCATGGCTGCTGCTCCCGGCATGGGGCACCGCGCTGCTCACCGTCGCGCTGCTGCTGGGCTACTGGGCACTGATGACCCTGGTGCCGGTGCCGGGCTACGGCCCCGGGGTCCTGGAGCCGGTCGGTAACCTCGCGCAGTACGTGGACGCCCACCTCCTCGCGGGGCACACCTGGAAGCCGGAGTGGGATCCCGAAGGCCTGCTCAGCACCCTCCCCGCGATCGCCACCTGCCTCCTCGGTGCGCTCACCGGCCGCTGGCTCCGCACCCGGGAGCCATCGCCGCCGGTGGTGCTGCGACTCACCGCAGCGGGCGTGGCCGGCCTGACACTGGGCTGGCTCTGGGGCCTGGTCTTCCCGCTCAACAAGAGCCTGTGGACCAGCTCCTACGTGCTGTTCACCGGTGGGGCGGCGCTGCTCTGCCTCGCCGCTGCGTACTGGCTCATCGAGGTGGCAGGGCGGGGCGGGTGGGCTGGGCCCTGGCTGCCGATGGGGCGCAACCCCCTGCTGGTCTTTCTCGGCTCGGGGCTCATGGCCCGGGTGCTCCTGCTGGTGCACCCCGGGGGTCCCGATGCCCCGTCGCTGCAGCGGCTGATCTACCTGGATGGCTTCGCCAGCTGGGCCGGGGATCTCAACGGTTCGCTGGCCTACGCGCTGGCGTTCGTGGGGGTCTGGCTGCTGCTGGCCTGGGGCATGGACCGGCTCGGCTGGCGGGTCCGGGCCTAGGCCTCGGAGTCAGGCACAGAGCAAGAAGGGGCGCGGGCCCCGGCACCGCCTCCCTGAGGACACCCCCGTCCCCGGCCCGGGCTTCCGGTCAAGTCATTGCGAATCAAGCACCTGCACTGCGGCGCCCCCGCCACACCACGGCACGGAACTTGTTACGTAACGGGGCATAACCGACTCGCGCCGGGGCCGCCGGCGTGGGTCCCGCCGTTTCCAGGCGCTCACCCCACCGGGGCCCGTCCCATGCGGAACTTCCGTCGTCTGGCCGTGCTGGCCGCGTTTGCCCTCGCCTCCGCCTGTGGCGGGGGAGACAGCACCGGGCCGTCGGATCATTCGCCGACCAGCATCGCCGCCAACAACGGCAATAACCAGCAGGGGACGGTCGGCGCCGCGCTCGCGCTGGCGCCGTCGGTGGTGGTGAAGGACAAGAAGGGCCGAGTCCTCCCGGGCATCACGGTGACCTTCGCGGTCGCCTCCGGTGGCGGAGCGATCACCGGCGCGGTGGACACCACGGACGCGAGCGGCCTCGCCTCGGTCGGCAGCTGGACCCTCGGCACCCAGGTCGGCGCCAACACCCTGACCGCCACGGTCAGCGGCCTGACCCCCGTGACGCTCACCGCCACCGGCGTGGCCGGGCCGGCCGCGGCGCTCAGCTTCAGCACGGCGCCCGGCACGGTGGCGCAGAGCGGGGTGGCGTTCTCGCAGCAGCCGGTGCTCCAGCTCAAGGACCAGTACGGCAACAACGCCACCCAGGCCGGGGTGCAGGTGACCGCGGCGATCACCTCGGGCGGCGGCACGCTGGGTGGCACCGCCACCGTGGCGAGCAACGCGAACGGCGTGGTGACGTTCACCAACCTCATGATCTCGGGGACCGTCGGGTCGCGGACGCTGAGCTTCTCGGCGACCGGCTTCGTCGCGCTGGTGTCCGGGAGCATCCAGGTGGACGCGGGCGCCCCGGCGAACATGTTCAACAACTCCCCCACGGCGCTGACCGGAGTCGTCGGCGGGACCGCCGCCCCGCTGCCCTCCGTCGTGGTGCAGGATGCAAGCGGCAACCCGGTGGCCGGCGTGGCCGTCAGCTTCACCGCCGGCACCGCCGGCGACGCGGTGACCAACGGCCTGGTCCAGACGGACGGGTCCGGCATCGCCACCGTCGGCGGCTGGACGTACAGTGGCGTGCCCGGCAGCCACACCCTCGATGCCACCTTCCCGGGCTCTCCCGCCCTGACCTTCACCGCGACGGTCTCGGCCGGCGCCGCCTCCAAGCTGGTGCTCGCGACCGCGCCGTCCGCCACCGTGGCGAGCGGGGCGACCCTGGCGCAGCAGCCGGTGGTGCAGGTGACCGACGCCTTCGGCAACCTGATCAGCGGGGCCTCCGCCACGGTGACCGCCGCGCTGGTCGAGGCGGGGGCCACCCTCGGCGGCACCACCGTCGTGGCCACCTCCGGCGGCGTGGCGTCCTTCACGGACCTCTCGCTGTCCGGCACCGCCGGCAGCTACACCCTGGCCTTCTCCGCGCCGAGCCTCACCGGCGTCAGCGCGGGGGTCGCCCTGACCGCCGGTCCGGCCACCACCCTCGCGCTGAGCGCGGGCGACGGGCAGAGCGCCGTGGCCGGCAGCGCGGTGGCGATCGCACCGGCGGTGCTGGTGACCGATGCGAGCAGCAACCCGGTGAGCGGCGTGTCGGTGACCTTCGCGGTCGCGACCGGCGGCGGCAGCGTCACCGGCGGCAGCGCCACCACCAACACCAGCGGCATCGCCACTGTCGGCAGCTGGACCCTCGGCGCTGCCGTGGGCAGCAACACGCTGACGGCGACCTCCGGAAGCCTTTCCGGCAGCCCGCTCACCTTCACCGCGACCGGCACCGTCGGCCCCGCGGCGACGATCGCGCGGAGCGCCGGCGACAGCCAGTCCGCGACCGTCGGCAGCGCCGTGGCCACGGCACCCGCCGTGCTGGTGACCGACGCCAACGGCAACCCGGTGAGCGGCGTGGCGGTCACCTTCGCGGTCGCGAGCGGCGGCGGCAGCGCCACCGGCACCAGTGCCAGCACCAACGTCAGCGGCATCGCCACGGTAGGGAGCTGGACCCTCGGCACCACCGCGGGCAGCAACACCCTGAGCGCCAGCGCCACCGGCCTGACCGGCAGCCCGGTCAGCTTCACCGCCACCGGCACGCCTGGCAGCGCCAGCGCGCTGGCCTTCGGGCAGCAGCCGAGCCAGGTCGCGAGCGGCGCGGCCCTGGCGCCGGCGGTCACGGTGCGGGTGCTGGACGGCTTCGGCAACACCGTCACCGCGAGCAGCGCCAGCATCACGATGGCCATCGGGAGCGGGCCCGG
>CAZYIV010000193.1:0-3748 GCA_964647615.1 uncultured Gemmatimonadaceae bacterium
GGCGCTGCCCTGGATCGGGCTGCCGGGGAACCCCGTCAGCACCATGGGGACCTTCGAGCTGTTCGTGCGGCCCGCGATCCGCCGGCTCGCGGGGCGGGCCCTGCCCTTCCGCCGCGCGGTGCCGGTGGTGCTGGCGGAACCGGTGCGGGTGGCGGGCCGGCTGCAGCACTTCCAGCGGGTGGTCGTGAGCCCCGCCGCGGACGGCGGCCCCGCCACCGCGCGCCTCACCGGCCCGCAGGGTTCCGGCATCCTCAGTTCGATGGCGCGGGCCAACGCGCTGCTCATCGTGCCCGAGGGCCAGCTGGAGACCCCGGCCGGCGCCACCCTGCCCGCCATCCTGCTGGACGACCCGGTGCACCAGGCGGAGCCGCCCTTCTGAGCGATCCCGGCGGCCTCTCCTGCTACGCCGTCACCGCGCCGGGGCTGGAGCCAGTCACCGCCGCCGAACTGGCGCGGCTCGGGTTCGCCCCGGGCGCCGCGGATGCCGGCGGACTCGCCTTCGTCACCGACCTCCAGGGTGTCGCGCGGGCCAACCTGCACCTGCGCACCGCGAGCCGGGTGCTGGTGCGGCTGGGCGGCCCGTTCCACGCCCGCGCGCTGGGCGAGCTGGAACGGAAGCTCGGCCTGCTCCCGTGGGACACCTGGCTGCCCGCGGGCGGCACCCTCCGGGTACGCGCCACCTGCCACAAGTCGCGGCTCTATCACCAGAAGGCGATTGCCGAGCGGGTGCTGCAGGCGGCCGGACGGCCCGGCGCCGTGGCCCCCGCGGCCGAGGAGGAGGCGGACGAGGCGGCGCAACTCGTCGTGGTGCGGGTGCACCGGGACGAGGTGCAGGTGAGCCTCGACAGCTCCGGCGCCCTGCTCCACCGGCGCGGCTACCGGCTGGCCACGGCGCGAGCGCCGTTGCGGGAATCCCTCGCCGCCGCGCTGCTTCTGGCCTCCGGCTGGGACCCGGCGACGCCGCTGGTGGACCCGCTCTGTGGCTCGGGCACGATCCCGATCGAAGGGGCGCTGCTCGCGCGCGGGATCGCGCCGGGGATCGGGCGGGCGTTCGCGTTCCGGCAGTGGCGCGCGTGGCAGGCGGGGTGGTGGGAGGCGCTGGTGGCCGACGCCCGCGCGGCGGAACGCCCGGCCATGGCGCCGATCGCCGGGAGCGACCGCGATGCCGGTGCCATCGAGGCCGCCCGGGCCAACGCGGCGCGCGCCGGTGTCGCGGGGGACGTCGTGTTCGAGGCCAGGGCCCTCTCGCACCTGGCGCCCCAGGCCGGCCCCGGGTGGCTGGTGAGCAATCCGCCCTACGGTGTCCGCGTGGGCGACCGGCGTGCGCTGCGCGACCTCTTCGCCCGGCTGGGGCAGCTGGCCCGGGAGCGGGTGCCGGGCTTCGGGGTGGCGCTGCTGCTCCCGGCGGCGCCGCTCGAGCGGGCGACGGGACTGTCGTTCCAGCCGCTGTTCCGCACCCGGAACGGCGGGCTGCCGGTGCGGGCGGTCGCCACCCGGCCCGCGAGTTGACGTGCCCCCGCACCCGTCCTTAGACTTTCGCCCCCGAAGGGGAGTAGCTCATTCGCGAGGCCTTCGCGACGACGCCGGCATGCCCCCGCGGGGACGCCGACGCGGCGCGGAGGTCTCGAGTCGTTTGGGGGAGGATACGATGCCCGTGCTGACCGCCGCGCCGGGGCGCTGAGTGGACGTCACCACCCACTCGCCCGAGGTGTGGCTGACCTTCGTGGTCGTGGTCGGGAGCCTCATGGTCCTCGACCTGGGGGTGCTCAACCGGAAGTCCCACGTGCTGGGACACCGGGAGGCGCTCGGCTGGAGCGCGAGCATCGTCTCGGTGGCGCTCCTGTTCGGCGCCTTCCTGTGGTGGGAAGTCGGCTCGAAGACCGCGCTGGAGTACTACACCGGGTACCTGGTGGAGCTCTCGCTCAGCGTGGACAACCTGTTCGTCTTCCTGCTGGTCTTCCAGTACTTCTCGGTGCCCGCCGCGCTGCAGCCACGGGTGCTCAAGTGGGGCATCCTCGGCGCCATCCTGATGCGCGGCGTGATGATCGGCGCCGGCGCCCTGCTGCTCCGGGAATTCCACTGGATCGTGTACGTGTTCGGCGGCATCCTGCTGCTCACCGGCCTGCGGATGTTCCAGGACGGGGAGGAGCGGGTGGAGCCGGAGCGGAACCCGCTGGTGAAGCTGGCCCGGCGGATCTTCCCCGTCACCCCGGCGTACGAGGGCGCGCACTTCTTCATCCGCAACGCCGCCGGCACGTGGCTGGCGACGCCGCTGCTGCTGGTGCTGCTGGTGGTGGAGTGGAGCGACGTCGTCTTCGCGATCGACAGCATCCCCGCGGTATTCGCGGTGACCCGTGACCCGTTCGTGGTCTATTCATCGAACCTGTTCGCCATCCTGGGGCTCCGGGCGCTGTTCTTCGTGCTGGCCGGGGCAATGGACCAGTTCCGCTTCCTCAAGCCGGGCGTGGGCGTCATCCTGCTGTTCGTCGGCGCCAAGATGGTGGCGAGCGCCTGGTTCCACCCCTCGACGGTGGCGTCGCTGGTGGTGATCCTCGGCATCCTGCTGCTGGCGGTGGTCCTCTCACTGGTCTTCCCGGAGCGAGAGCGCCCCGCCGCCTGAGCGGTGGCCCGGGCCGCCCGGCCGGGCCATCTTTCCCCCGACCCGCCGGGCCCGCCCGGTCCGGCGGCGCCTCTCCCCGACCCCTCGGACCATGAGCCTCCTCGACCGGCTGGGCCTGCATCGGCGCGAGCTGCGCGCCTGGGCGATGTACGACTGGGCCAACTCCGCGATGGTGACCACCATCGTCACCGCGGTCTTCCCGATCTACTTCACCCGGGTCGCCGCCGCCGGCCTCACGCCGGCCCACGCCACCCAGCGCCTGGCCGACATCACCACCATCGGGCTCGGCATCATCGCGGTGCTGTCCCCGATCCTGGGCACCATCGCCGACCGGGCCGGCATCAAGAAGAAGCTGCTCGGGGTGTCCATCGGCGTCGGGGTCTCGGCGGTGGCGCTGATGTTCCTGATCCAGCGGGGCGACCTGCTGCTGGCGAGCGTGCTGTTCGTCGTCGCCAACATCGCGGTGAATGCCAGCTATGTCTGCTACGACTCCTTCCTGCCCCACATCGCGAGCGGGGAGGAGATGGACCGGGTGTCCACGGCGGGGTACGCGCTGGGCTACGTCGGGGGCGGGGTGCTGCTGGCGCTCAACCTGGCGTGGATCAAGATGCCGCAGTGGTTCGGGCTGCCGAGCGGGCCGGACCTCTCCCCCGCCCAGGCGACGCTGCCCACCCGGCTGGCGTTCGTCTCGGTGGCGGTGTGGTGGCTGGTGTTCTCGATCCCGCTGTTCCGCCACGTGCCGGAGCCGCCGGCCACCGGCGACGGCACCATCCAGGTGGGGCGGGCCTTCACCGACCTGAAGGACACCTTCCGCCAGCTGGGCCGGTTCCCGCAGGCGCTGCTGATGCTGATCGCCTTCCTGATCTACAACGACGGGATCGGCACCATCATCCGGATGGCCACCGCATACGGCAGCGAGATCGGGATCGGCGACGCCGACCTGATCGCGGCGATCATGATCACCCAGTTCGTGGGGATCCCGTTCGCCTTCCTGTTCGGCAGCCTGGCGGGGAAGATCGGCGCCAAGCGGGCGATCTTCCTCGGGCTGGTGGCGTACGGCGTGATCAGCCTGCTGGGCTACCGGATGCAGACCGCGCGCGACTTCCTGATCCTGGCGCTGCTGGTGGG
>CAZYIV010000194.1:0-3661 GCA_964647615.1 uncultured Gemmatimonadaceae bacterium
TCAAGTTGCAGCTTTATGTCAGAATCACGGGTCTCCGGGAAATGATTCAGGAGCCATGCCACCCGCTGTTGAAGCGTATCGAAATCACCGGCACCCACGGACCGAAGGATGGTCGCTTGGGCCTCCTCCAAGTCTGAGGCTTGCGCGTCCTCAGCCGTCGGCGCTTCAAGCTCTAGTTGTGCTTCCTCCCCTGGTGGAGGGAGGGTGCGGGTGCGGGTCTTCTTTGCCATGCAGGAACGTGTATCGCGCCGGGGCGGACATCGCAAGACGGAGACTGACAGGTTGGGGGCGATATCTCTATACCCTGGACGATTTTGAGGGTTGGTTGAAGGGGAGCCCCGAGTTTGAGATCCACATCCTGGGCCAGGCGGGCGCCACCGACTCGCTGCAGAAGTATCGCTGCGCCGGGGAACACCAGCCCAGCCCGTACTACTGGGACGGCGACACCGATTGGAGCGGCAGCGTGATGCTCTTCAGCCAGGCGGAGATCAACGCCTACCGCCTGGCCCACCCCGGCGAGGCGTTCCGGATCGTGGCCCTGGAGGACGACGATACCTCCTGCGAGATCAAGGTGGACAACAACCGGTGGCAGACCTTTCTGGGCACCATCGGCCCGCTGTACCATGACTACACCGGCGCCGCCGACAGCGGCAGCTACCCGAAGATCCTCAAGGCGGCCAAGTCGCTGAAGAATTTCCTGACCAGCCTGGCCGGCCTGATCAAGACCAACGACGACCTCATCGGCGACGCGATGGAGGACGTGGTGGTCGGCGAGTTCCACACGGGGTACAACTGGGTCCTCCGGGCCGACAACGACGTGACCAACGGCTGGATCGCGCTGCAGATGAAGTGACCAATCCCGCCGGCGGGGCCCTGCCCCGCCGGCACCCAACCCCCACGGTGGAGACCACCCCGATGCGCCGCCTGCTCCTGCTCCTGCCGTTCCTGGCCACCGCCCTCGCCGCCCAGGCACCCGCGCCCCGCTGGTCGCTGCGGGCCGGCCTGAGCCTGGAGAGCTTCCGGGGCGGCTCCAGCGATACCACCACGATTCCCGGGACGACGGTCGACGTGCATCCCTCGCCCCGCCTGGCCTGGTCGGTGGGACTGGTCCGGACGGCCGGCGCCTGGAGCGTGGGGCTCGAGGGCGGGTACAGCAGTGGGGCGCTCCGGGCCCGCGCGCCGTCGCTGCTGGTGGACGACCGGAGCGGTGACGTCCGCCGCTGGCGCGCGGCGCTGCTCCTGTCGCGGCGGATCGCGTCCCCGGGCCCGACCACGCTCTCCGCAATGGTCAGCCCCGCCCTCGACTACTGGGTGATCGGCGAGCTCGGCAGCCGGGCCACGCCGGCCGTCCACGCCGGACTGCTGCTCGCGGTGCCGCTGGGCGGCCGGGTGGAGCTGGAGCACCGGATCCTCTACGGCATCGGGGGGAGCCCCTTCAAGCGGACCGCCCTGCCCCCGGAAGCGACGATCCGGAGCCTCACCACCCTCAGCGTGGGTGCGGGGCTCCGGATCGGGTTGTAAGGAGGCGGGTCAGCGTTCGACGGCGGCGCCGCACCCCTCGCAGAACCTGCTGCCCGGGACCAGCGGGGCGCCGCAGCTGGCACAGCCCCCGACGGTGAGCGATCGCCCGCAGCCGGAACAGAAGAGCGCGTCGGACTCGGGCCGGGGGCCGCATCCCGGGCAACGGATCGCCGCGACCCCGAGCTGCCGCACCCGGTCGGCGATCATCGCCTCGACCTCGTCGGCCTCGGCCCCCGCGAGCGCGGGCACGGGCACGGACGTCGCCTCGGGGTGCTTCGCCGCTTCCTCGACCCGGAGGATGGCCAGCGCCTCGGCGGTGTACTTGCTCTTGAGCGCGGCATAGTCCTCGTCGGAGAGCTTGCCGGTCTCCCGGTCGAACTCGATCTCCCGCAGCGCCGAGAGGGCGATGCCCTTGGGCGTCTCCTCCAGGTCCTCGGGTTCATCGGCGCCGGAGGGAGCCACCACCCCCGGCCGGGCGAGCGGGCTCACGATGGCCGCGACCACCACCAGGCCCACCAGCGCGGCTGCAACGACTTCGGCGATCATCAAGAATCGAGCTCCCGGAGTTCACGTTCGAGCCGCGCCAGTTCCTCCGTGGACGCCGGCGGGGCGGCGGAGACCGCCTGCATTGCCCCGGCCTGCATCGGGGGCGCGGCCCCCGCCGGCGCGCCGGCCGCCCGGACCGCCATGGCCCGGGTGCGCTGCCGCAGCACCGCGACCATGATCCCCGCCACCAGCAGGATCACCAGCCCGGGCACCACATAGCCCGCGATGTTGAACCCTTCCGGCTTGGGGGCCATGAGGATCTTCTCGCCGTACTTGGCGACAAACGCCGCGACGATCTCGTCGGCCGTCTTCCCCTCCTCCGCCAGCGCCATGACCTCCTTGTGCAGCGCGGGGGAGTAGGTGCAGGTGAAGTCGGTGGTGCGGCAGGTGTAGATGTCGAGGGTGCAGCCGCAGGTGCACTGCATCCGCTTCTCGACCGCGGTGATGAACTCCTCGTTGTCCGCGGCGGTGACCCGCTCGCGCGAACGCCCGGCCGCGACCGGGTCGCGAAGCGTCCCGGTCTCGCCCTGGCCCGGCAGGGCCTGGTCCTGGGCGGCGAGCCCGCCGGCGGCAAGGAGCAGCAGGGCCGAGCCGCCGGCCCGCGCCAGGAACTGGCGCCGTGGCAGGGGGCTCACGCCGGCCCCCCGGTGCCCGCCAGCTGCACCTCGTACCCCGCCTGCCGGGGCCGCACGCTGCCGCCCCCGGTACCGCCCGGCCACATCGTGATCAGCCCGCCGGTCACCAGGACCAGGCCGCCCAGCCAGACCCACAGCACCAGCGGGTTGATGGTGAACCGGTAGACCGCCTCCTCGGTGCCGGCCACCGAGCCGGCGTACACGATGTAGAGGTCCTCCTGCAGGTTGCTGCGGATCCCGACCTCGGTGGAGGGCTCGAACGACTTCTGCCGCACCCCGGGCGCCGGCTCGGAGAAGTGCTGCCGCTTCTCGGAGTTGATCACCCCGATCGGCTTCCCGTCCTTGGTCACCTGCACCGAGGCCTGGGTGACGATCCGGTTGAGCTGCTCGAACTGCGACACCCCGAGGTGGGTGAAGGTGTAGGTGTGGCCGAACGGACTCTTGAGCGTGGCGGAGTCGCCGGGGCGGAGCGTGGCCTCCATCTCGGTCTTGAAGGCGTAGCCCGCGAAGGCGGCGAAGTAGATCACCATCCCCAGGTGGACGATGTACCCTCCATAGCGCCGCCGGTTGCGCGACACCAGCTGCAGGAACGCGGTGGGGTACGACTCGGCGTACATCCGGTGCCGGGCACGGGTGCCGCGAATGAATTCCTGCGCCAGGGTGCCGACCACGAAGCCCGCCAGCGCCAGCGCCATCACGGCGTACAGGTTGGAGACCCGGAAGGCCAGCAGCACCAGCCCCACCACCGCCCCGCTCACCAGCGGCCAGGTGAACTGGCGCTTGAGGTTGGCGGTGGAGGCCTTGCGCCAGGCGATCAGCGGACCGATGCCGGTGAGGGCCAGCAGCGCGAGCCCGAGCGGCACGTTCACCTTGTTGAAGAACGGCGGGCCCACCGAGATCTTGGTGCCCCGCACCGCCTCCGAGAGGATGGGGAAGAGCGTCCCCCACAGCACCGAGAA
>CAZYIV010000195.1:0-3651 GCA_964647615.1 uncultured Gemmatimonadaceae bacterium
CGTCGAGCGAGATCTTCTCGGGGTCCGAGTTGATGCTCATCCGCTCCTTGACCAGGCGCGCCATGCGCGAGAGGCCCACCGAGAACTGGTTGGCGATCAGCTCGCCCACCGACCGGATCCGGCGGTTGCCCAGGTGGTCGATGTCGTCGGTGAACCCGCGGCCGTCGTTCAGGTCCATCAGGTACCGGATGATGGCGATGAAGTCCTCCTCGGTGAGGACCGTGTGGTTCGCCGGGATCCGGGTCTTGAGCCGCTGGTTGATCTTGTACCGCCCCACCCGCCCGAGGTCGTAGCGCTTGGGGTTGAAGAACAGCCGCTTGAGCGCCTCGCGCGCGGTCTCGAGGTTGGGCGCCTCGCCCGGCCGCAGCAGGGCGTAGATCTGCTCCAGCGCCTCGGACTCGCTGTGGGTCGGGTCCTTCGCCAGGGTGTTCTTGATGAGCGGCGACTCGCCCCGCCCGGCCGGCAGCAGCACCTCGACCTTGGTGATCTGCGCCTTGGCCAGCTTCTTCCGCAGGGTGTCGGTCAGCTCCTGGCCGCCCTCGGCCACGACCTCGCCGGTCTCCGGGTCGGCCACGTCGAACGCCAGCACCTGGCGGGCCCGCTCCCGGGTGGTGGTCGGCTGCTCCTCGTCCCGCAGGTCGAGGGCGGTGTAGCCGGCGAACACCGTCACCTGCTTCACGCCCACGTGGCGCAGCTGGTTGAGCCGCTCCGGGGTGAGCTCGTCGCCCACCTGCGCCAGCGGCGCCCCGCCCGGCTCCTCGGGGTTGGCCACGTCGACCGCGATCAGGGCGCCCACCAGCTCGCGCCGCTCCTGCCGGCCCTCGAGCTTGCCGGTCAGGTCGAGCGACTTGGTGGCGAAGAACAGCTTGAGGATCTCGGCGTTGGTGCCGTAGCCGAAGGCCCGCAGCAGGGCCGTCGCCGGGAACTTCTTCTTCTTGTCGATGTGGACGTAGATCACGTCGTGAATGTCGATCGTGAACTCCACCCACGAGCCGCGGAACGGGATGATCCGGGCCGAGAACAGCCGCTGCCCGTTCGGGTGGGTGTCCTCCTCGAACACCACGCCCGGCGAGCGGTGCAGCTGGGAGACCACCACCCGTTCCGCGCCGTTGATCACGAACGTGCCGAGCGGGGTCATGATCGGGAGTTCCCCGAGGTAGACCTCCTTCTCGATCGCGTTCTTGAGCCGCCGCTGGCCGTCCACCTCCTCGAACACGTCGAGGCGGAGGGTGGCCTTGAGCGGCGCGGCATAGGTCATGTCGCGCTCGATGCACTCCTCGACGGAGTACTTCGGCTCGCCCAGGTGGTAGGACAGGAATTCCAGGCTGTACTTCCCGTTCACGTCGCTGATCGGGAACAGGTCGCGGAAGACCCGCTCCAGCGAGACGTCCTGCCGCTCGCCGTGCACGTCGTCCGGGACCAGCAGGCTCTGGAAGGCCCGGGTCTGGATGTCGAGCAGGTTGGGCATGGGCATGCCCACGTCCCGCTTGGAAAACACGATCTGGGGTCGCGATGCCGTCATCGTATCCACTCGCGCAACACAAATGGCCCCGGCGCGCACCCCACCGCCGGTTGCGGCGGGGTCACGCGGGGCTCGGAGACTCTGCAGATTATCGAAGCCGTCCAGCGCTCATGTCGTCTCACCGAAGTAGGGGGCTGGAGAATCCGTTGCTGGATCCCCCCCGGGGAGCCCGGGCCGGCGCGTTGGCGGCGCCGCCCCGGGGCCGGCCCGCCTACTTCAGCTCGACGACGGCGCCCTGCTCCTCGAGCTTCTTCTTCATCTCGGCGGCCTCGGCCTTCGCCACGCCTTCCTTGATGGTCCCACCGTTGTCGACCAGCTCCTTCGCTTCCTTCAGGCCCAGGCTGGTGAGCTCGCGCACCACCTTGATCACCTGGATCTTCTTCTCGCCGCCGCTCTTCAGGATCACGGCGAACTCGCTCTGCTCCTCGGCCGCCGCGGCGCCCCCCGCGCCCCCCGCCGCCGGCGCGGCCGCGGCCGCCATCACGGTGACGTTGAACTTGGTCTTGAAGGCGTCGATCAGGTCGGCCAGCTCCATCACCGACATCTTGCCGATGGCCTCGAGGATCTCGTCCTTGCTCAGCGTGGTCGTGCTCATCTCGGTTCTCTCCCTCAGGCGTTAGAGGCTGCTGCGCGCTGCTCGCGGAGCGCCTCGAGGCAGCCAGCGAATGAAGCGGCAATGTTGGACAGCGACCCGGCAACCATGCCGAGCAGGGTCTGGCGATCCGGCAGGGAGCCGAGCCGCTCGATGTGCGCCGGCGACACCTCGGCCCCGTCCACCAGGCCGGCCCGGATCTCGGGCTTCTTGTGCTCCCGGGCAAACTCCGTCAGCACCTTGGCGGCGGTCAGCGGGTCGGACGCCAGCACCAGCCCGCTGGGGCCCTTCAGGTGCGGGGACAGCGCGGTGATGCCATGGCTGCCCAGCGCCCGCACGGCCAGGGTGTTCTTCACCACGATGTACCGGGCGCCGGCGCCGCGGATGCGGCGGCGGAACTCGGTCAGCTTCGCCACGTCCAGCCCGGCGAAGTCGGTCACGTAGACGGTCGGTGCCGTCTGCAGTTCCGTGGTCAGGAAGTCGACCTCGGCCTGCCGCTCGGTCTTGCTCATCGATACACCGCCGTTTCCAGCCGGACGCCCGGCCCCATCGTGCTCGACACCGTGGCGCTCCGGATGTACAGCCCCTTCGCCGCGGACGGCTTGGCCCGAACGATGGTGTCCATGAACGCCTGCAGGTTCTCGGTGAGCTGCTGTTCCGAGAAGTTCACCTTCCCGATCGGGGCGTGCACGTTCCCGGTCTTGTCCACCCGGAACTCGATCTTGCCCGCCTTGATCTCCCGCACCGCCTTGCCCACGTCCATGGTGACCGTCCCCGCCTTGGGGTTCGGCATCAGGCCGCGGGGGCCGAGGATGCGGCCCAGCTGGCCCAGCTGGCCCATGACGTCCGGCGTGGCGACGATGACGTCGCACTCGAGCCAGCCGTCCTTGAGCTTCTGGATGTATTCGATCCCCGCGAAGTCGGCACCCGCCGCCTCCGCGTCCTTGACCTTCTCGCCCTGGGTGATCACCAGCACCCGCACCGACTTGCCGGTGCCGTGCGGCAGGACCACCGTGCCGCGGACCACCTGGTCGGCGTGCCGGGGATCCACCCCGAGCCGCACCGCCACATCGACGGTCTCGTTGAACTTGGCGAAGGCAGCGCCCTTGACCAGGCGGACCGCCTCGGCCACCGGGAACTCCCGGGTCCGGTCCACCTTGGCCAGCGCGGTCCCGAACTTCTTGCCGTGCGCCCGCATCAGTCGATGACCTCCAGCCCCATGCTCCGCGCGGTGCCCGCGATCATCCGCATGGCGCCCTCGAGGTCGGCGGCGTTGAGGTCCTGCATCTTGAGCTCGGCGATCTTCTTGAGCTGGGCCCGCGAGACCCGCCCCACCTTGGTGCGGTTGGGCGCGGCGCTGCCCTTCTCCAGCCCCGCCTCCTTGAGCAGGAGGTTCGGCGCCGGCGGCGTCTTGGTGATGAACGAGAACGTGCGGTCCTGGTAGACCGTCACGAGCACGGGAATCACCATCCCCGCCTGCGCCTGGGTCCGGGCGTTGAACTGCTTGCAGAACTCCATGATGTTCACGCCGTGCGGA
>CAZYIV010000196.1:0-3650 GCA_964647615.1 uncultured Gemmatimonadaceae bacterium
CACCCCTTCCCCCTCGACTATATTCCGGGTCTCATGAGCCGGACCTATCTGGCCCTCCTGCATTATGATGGCGGTGGCTTTGCCGGGTGGCAGCGGCAGCCGGAAGCCCGGACGGTGCAGGCCGAGTTCGAGGCAGTGCTGGAGCGGCTGTGCGGGCGGCGGGTGGTGGCGCATGGGGCGGGCCGGACGGACGCCGGGGTGCATGCCCTCGGGATGGGGGTGAGCTGCACGGTGCCGGAGAAGTGGACGGCCGAGTCGCTGGGGCGGGCGCTCAATGCGCTCCTGCCGCGCGACTGCTGGGTGGAGCGGGTGACGGCGATGGTGCCGGGGTTCCACGCGCGGAAGAGCGCGACCGGCCGGCGCTATCGCTACGAGATCGGCACCGAGGCCGCGGCGCAGTCGCCCTTCCGCCGCCGCTGGGCGTGGCCGCTCTGCCGCCCGCTGGACGGGGCTCGGCTGGTCCGGGCGGCGGCGATGCTCCCGGGGACGCACGCGTTCCATGCGTTCGCGGTGCGGAAGCCGGTGGCGGACGACGGGGTGGAGGCCCGGTCGGGGGCCCATGCGGGGCGCCCGTACGAGTGCACGATCCGTCGCGCCGAGTGGGAAGCGACCGCGGAGGGATGGCGGCTGCACATCGCGGCCGACCGCTTCCTGCACCACATGGTGCGCTTCCTGGTGGGCACGATGGTGGACATCGGCCTGGACCGCCGCCCGGTGGAGGACATGGCAGAACTGCTCGAGGCTCCGGACAACCAGCGCACCAGCCCGCCGGCCCCACCCGAGGGGCTGTACTTCGTGGCCGCGGAGTACCCGGCGGCCTGCTACGCGGGCGGCGCCGCGTGAGGCGGCGGGCGGCGGCGGCCGTGGTCCTGGCGCTCGCGGCCTGCACCGGCAGCGAGCGCGCGCCGCAGTTCGTCGAGACCCTCGAGGCGCAGCGCCCCAGCCGGCCGGTGGTCTCCGAGTCCATCACCGCCACCCGGCGCACCGCGATCGTGGAGGCGGCGCAGACGGTCTCCCCGGCGGTGGTGTCCATCACCGTCACCAGCACCCGCCAGGCGTCGCCCCAGACGCCGTTCGACTTCTTCTTCGTCCCCCAGTCGCCGCAGGAGCAGCAGAGCTTCGGGACCGGGTTCATCATCCGCACCGACGGCATCATCGTCACCAACCAGCACGTGGTGGCGGGCGCGGACAAGATCATCGTGACGCTGCCGGACGGCACCGACGTCGCGGCGCAGCTGCTGGGCGAGGACCCGCTCACCGACATCGCGGTCATCAAGGTGAACCGGACCGGGCTGGTGACGGTGAAGACCGGGAGGAGTTCCGACCTGCTGATCGGCGAGTGGGTGGTGGCGCTGGGCAACCCGTTCGCCTACCTCCTGGGCAACGTGGAGCCGACGGTCACCGCCGGCGTGGTTAGCGCCATCCACCGCAACATCCTCCCCGGGCGGGACCAGTCGGGGCTCTACCTCGACATGATCCAGACCGACGCCGCCATCAACCCCGGCAACTCGGGCGGGCCGCTGGCCAACGCCCTGGGCGAGATCGTCGGCGTCAACAGTTCCATCCTCTCCCAGAGCGGCGGCTCGGTGGGGCTCGGCTTCGCAATCCCGATCGAGCGGGCGCTGCGGGTGGCGGACGAGATTCTCAAGTCGGGCCAGGTGCGGCGGGCGTGGGTGGGCTTCGACGTGGCGGGCGCCGAGAGCCTGCGCGACTGGAAGAGCCAGGGCGGCGTGCTGGTCACCGCCGTCGCGGCGGGCGGGCCCGCCGCCAGGGCGGGGCTCCGCCGGGGCGACGTGCTGACGCTGGCCGGCAACCGCCCGCTGCACAACTACCTCGACTGGGAAGCGGTGAAGCTCGACCTGCACGTGGGCGACGCCGTCCGGCTCGCCGCCAAGCGGGGCAGCGGCACGGAGACCTTCAGCGTCACCAGCGGCGACCTCCCCACTACCACCGCCGAGAAGGTGACGGTCCTCAAGGACCTGCAGCTGGTCACGCTGACCGAGCAGGTGCGGGCCGAGCGCACGGTGCGCTCGGACAAGGGGGCGCTGATCTTCCACATCTCGCGGGAGCTGTCCCAGGCCACCGGGCTCGAGGACGGCGACGTGATCGTGGGGATGAACCGGCGCCGCATCGGCTCCGCCGAGGACGTGCGCGACGTGATCAACGGGCTGAAGCCGCGGCAGGGCGTGCGGATGTACTTCGAGCGCGACGGCTCGATCGCCTACACCGACCTCGAGTTCCGATGACCGACGACCGCTACCGCTCGCCGCTGGGCACCCGCTACAGCTCCCCCGCCATGCAGCGCCTCTGGGGGGAGCCGCACCGGATCGGGCTGTGGCGCCGCGTGTGGCTGGCGCTGGCGGAATCGGAGCGGGAGCTGGGCCTCGACATCCCCGAGGCGGCGCTCGCCGCGATGCGGGCCCACCTCGACGACGCCGACCTGGCGCAGGCGGCGGAGTACGAGAAGAAGTTCCGCCACGACGTCATGGCCCACGTGCACCACTTCGGCGACCAGGCCCCCGCCGCGCGGCCGATCATCCACCTTGGCGCCACCAGCGCCTTCGTGACCGACAACGCCGACGTGCTGGTGCTGCGCGAGGGACTCCGGCTGGTGCTGGGGCGGCTGCTCGACGTGCTGGGCAAGCTGGAGGCGTTCGCGCTGGCGGAGCGGACCCGGCCCTGCCTGGCCTACACCCACTTCCAGCCGGCCCAGCTCACCACCGTGGGCAAGCGGGCGACGCTGTGGATGCAGGACTTCGCGCTGGACGTGGAGGAGCTGCTGCACCGGCTCGACGCGCTCCGGCTGCGCGGCTGCAAGGGCACGACCGGCACCCAGGCCAGCTTCCTGGAGCTGTTCAAGGGCGACGACGCGAAGGTGCGCCGGCTGGAGCAGCGCATCGCCGAGCGGCTGGGGCTGCCGCGCGTCTTCCCGGTGACCGGGCAGACCTACAGCCGGAAGCTCGACAGCGGGATCCTCGACACCCTCTCCGGCATCGCCCAGTCGGCGGCGAAGATGGCGCACGACCTGCGCCTGCTGCAGCACGAGGGCGAGCTGCTGGAGCCGTTCGAGAAGAGCCAGATCGGCTCATCCGCCATGGCCTACAAGCGGAACCCGATGCGGGCGGAGCGGATCTGCGGCCTGGCGCGGTTCGTCATCAGCCTGCAGGCCAACGGCGCCAACACCGCGGCCACGCAGTGGCTGGAGCGCACCCTCGACGATTCCGCCAACCGGCGGCTCACCCTGCCGGAGGCATTCCTGGCCACCGACGCGATCCTGCTGCTGGTGGGCAACATCGCCGGCGGGATCGAGGTGCGGCCGGCGGTGATCGAGCGCCACGTGCGGGACCAGATGCCCTTCATGGCGACCGAGCGGTGGATCATGCTCGGCGTGGAGGCGGGCGGCGACCGGCAGGCGCTGCACGAGGTGATCCGGCAGAACAGCCTGACCACCGCGGAAGAGGTGAGCCGGGGCGAGCCGAACCGGCTGCTGGAGCGGCTGGCCGCCGACCACACCTTCGCGAAGATTCCCACCAAGTCGCTCTCGGCCGAGCTCGACCCGACCCGCTACACCGGCCGCTCGGCGCAGCAGGTGCAGGAGTTCCTGGACGAGTACCTGCGGCCGCTGGTGGCGCGGGCGACGCCGGCGGCGG
>CAZYIV010000197.1:0-3634 GCA_964647615.1 uncultured Gemmatimonadaceae bacterium
CCGGCGGCGCGCGCTGGGGCGTGGTGGATGTCCCCGGGCACGAGGACCTCATTCGTACCATGGCGGCGGGCGCGGCCGGCATGGACCTGGTGCTGCTCGTGGTGGCCGCGGACGAGGGGATCATGCCCCAGAGCCGCGAACACCTCGCCGTCCTGGAGCAGCTCGGCGTCTCCCGCGGCATCCCGGTGATCACCAAGGCGGACCTCGCGGAGCCGGAATGGCTGACGCTGGTCCGCGACGAGGTCAGTGCCTGGCTGGCCGGCAGTGCCGTCCGCTTCGGGCCACCGGTGACGGTCTCGGCCCGGACCGGCGCCGGGATGGAAGAGCTGCGCGCGCGGATCAGCGCGGAAACGGCAGGGCAGGGTGATCGCCGTGCCGACGACCTTGCCCGCCTCCCGATTGACCGGGCCTTCTCGCTGCCGGGCGCGGGGACGGTGGTGACCGGGACGACCTGGAGCGGCCGGTTCCGCGTTGGCGACCAGGTCCGCGTGCTGCCCGAAGGACTCGAAGGCCGCATCCGCGGGCTGCAGGAACACGATGCCGCCGTCGAGGCGAGTGCGCCGGCCCGGCGGCTCGCGGTGAGCCTCGCCGGGGTGGAGCGCGCCGCCGTCGGCCGCGGCAGTGCCCTGGTGCACGCGGTGGATCCATGGCAGGCCACCGCGAGGCTGGACGTCGAGGTCCGGGTGCTGCCGGGCGCTCCGCGCGCGCTCCGCCACCGGGCCCGGGTGCGGCTGCATCTCGGCACCGCGGAAGTGATGGGACGGGTCCAGTTGCAGGCGGCACTCGAGCCCGGGACCAGTGGCCTGGCGCGCCTGCTGCTGGAGGCACCGCTGGTGGCACGCGGCGGGGACCGCTTCCTGTTGCGGACCTACAGTCCCGTGGAGCTGGCGGGCGGCGGGCGGGTCCTCGATCCGCTCCCACCGCGCGGCCGGCCCCGCTGGCCGCCCGGCCTCGACGCCGACGGCCCCGCGGAGCGCCTGGCCGCCCTGCTCGAGCGGGAGCCCGGTGGCGTGGCCGCCCGCGACCTGCCCATCCGCCTCGGCGTTGGTCCGGCCGAGCTCGGCACGGTGGTCGTCGATGCGAGATTCGTGTCGCGTGAGGGTCAGGTCCTGCTCGCGAGTTCGGTGGAGGCCACCCGTGCACGGGCGGAGGCGCTGGTCCGCGAGTACCAGGCCGCCCACGCCGGCGAGGATGGGATGCCCGCCGAGTCGTTGCGCCAGGCGCTGGGCCGGCAGGGACTGGCGCTGGCCGACGCGGCGCTGGCCGCCGCGATCGGGCAGGGTCAGCTGGCGAGCGATGGCGGCCGGACCCGGACTTCCGATTTTCGGCCAGCCATGCCCGGCGGCGCCGGTGGCATGGACCGGATCGTCGAACTGCTGGATCGAGAGGGGCTCACCGCCCCCAATGCTGGCGAGGTCGGGCGAAGCCTCGACATCCCCGACGCGCCGGAGGCGCTGCGCCGGCTCGCAAAGGAGGGCCGGGTGGTGCAGGTGGAGCGTGACCGGTTCCTGCACCCTGCCGCCGTGGAGGGCTTCGTGGACACCCTGCGCCGCGTGGGGGCCGGAGGCTGGATCACCCCAGCGGCGGTGCGGGACGCCACCGGCCTCAGCCGGAAGTACCTGATCCCGCTGCTGGAGTGGGCGGATGCCCGCGGGCTCACGCGCCGCGACGGCGAGCGCCGGCAGCTGCTGCCCCCCCGATGACCCCGCGGGGCCCGGGATTGCGCCGGTTTCCCGCCCGCGTGATCTTGCGAGACGTTCCGCGGAGGTGCACCGGCAGCACTGCCCTGTGTTCGAGGAGGCGCCCATGGCCTGGAGGTGCAGGCCGGGATGGGTGCTGGCGCTCCTCGCCGGACTGGCCGGGCCCGCTGCCGCGCAGGAACGGGCCCCGCCGCCGGTGGAGTTGCTGGACAACTATCCCAACCCGTTCTTCCCGTCGACCACGATTCCCTTCGTCCTCAACCCTCAACTCTGCGAGCGTGGCCATCAGCCCTTGGTCAGTCTGAGGATCTACAACGTGCTCGCGCAGGTGGTGGCCACTCCCATCCTGCTTGGTTCCAACGGAGAGCGCCTGGACGGGCTCCGATTGCGCTGCGGCAGCCACGAAGCCTACTGGGACGGCCGGACCGCCGACCGTCGCCGGGAACTCACCCCGGGGGTGTACTACGCCCACCTGGTCGTGGATGGCGAACGCTACACGCTGAAGATGATCGCCCGTCGCTGACGCGGGGCGTCGGGGGGTCCTGGCCGGAGCGCGGCGAGGGCCCCTCGATGCGTTCAGGGTGGCAGGACCGCCTCCCGGGGGGCCGGGGTTCCCTGCCATCCCGGCAGCGATTCGCGGCCCGTCGCTTGCCCGGTTGGGCGGGTGAATCCCCCTCGATGCACGGTCACCCGCCGCTGGTTGGCGCCGGGAAGGCAGTGTATTGTCGAGCAGAGGAGTCCGAGAACCATGATCCGACCCGAACGCCTGACCCTGAAGGCCCAGGAGGCCTACCGCGACGCCGCTGCCGAGGCGGGGCGCCGGGGTAATCCGGTGGCCAACGATACTCACCTGTTCCACGCCCTCCTGGCACAGGACGAGGGCGTGGTGCGTCCGCTGCTGCAGAAGGCGGGGCTCAACGTCACCGCGCTGCAGCAGGAGACCGAGCGCGAGCTGGCACGTCTGCCCCGGCAGGAAGGCGGCGGCGAACCGACCCTCGCGCGGGAACTGCACCAGGTCTTCGACCGCGCCGAGGCCGAGGCCAAGGCCTTGGGCGACGCGTACGTCAGCACCGAGCATCTGATGGTGGCGCTGGCGGAGCTCAAGGGTACCACGGCCCGCCAGCTGCTCAGCGCGCAGGAGGTGGATGCCGACGCGCTCCGCACCGCGCTCAAGGAAGTCCGCGGCGCGCACCGGGTCACTGATGTGACGCCCGAGGGCCAGTACCAGGCGCTGGAGCGCTTCACCCGCAACCTTACCGACCAGGCCCGGAACGGAAAGCTGGATCCGGTGATCGGCCGGGACGAGGAAGTCCGCCGGGTGATGCAGGTGCTCTCCCGCCGCACCAAGAACAACCCGGTTCTGATCGGCGAGCCCGGCGTGGGCAAGACCGCCATCGTCGAGGGCCTCGCCCAGCGGATCGTCCATGGAGACGTGCCGGAGACCCTGCGCGACAAGCAGATCGTCGCGCTGGACATCGGGCTGCTGCTGGCCGGCGCCAAGTATCGCGGCGAGTTCGAGGAGCGGCTCAAGTCGGTGGTGAAGGAGCTGACCCAGGCCGAGGGCAAGTACATCGTCTTCATCGACGAGCTGCACACCCTGGTGGGCGCGGGCGCCGCCGAGGGCGCGGTGGACGCGAGCAACCTGCTCAAGCCGGCGCTGGCCAGGGGCGAGCTGCACGTGGTCGGCGCCACCACTCTCGACGAGTACCGCAAGCACGTCGAGAAGGACGCCGCGCTCGAACGCCGCTTCCAGCCGGTGCTGGTGGGGGAGCCGAGCGTCGCCGACACCATCGCCATCCTGCGCGGCCTCAAGGAAAAGTACGAGGTGCACCACGGGGTGCGGATCACCGACAACGCCCTGGTTGCCGCCGCGACCCTGTCCGATCGCTACATCGGCGACCGGTTCCTGCCCGACAAGGCGATCGACCTGGTGG
>CAZYIV010000198.1:0-3542 GCA_964647615.1 uncultured Gemmatimonadaceae bacterium
CTACAAGTTGTTGTGTCCCAGCCAGTTAGCGGGCGAGCTCTGGATCAGGAGAGTCCTGGTTCGAGCCCAGGAGGGGCAATGCCCGGGGAGACATCCCCGGGCCTTTGTTTTTTGGGCTCGTCCTCCGGGCGCTTCGCGCCCTACGGATCGAGCCCAGGAGGGGCAACTGACGAGGCCGCCTTGCGCGGCCTCGATCGTTTCCGACTCCCCCCGCATCCTTCCGGTGCCCTCGATCCACTCCGGCGGTGGCATGCTCAGCCATGCCGTCTTGCGCCCTCCCCGCCGAGGATCCCAGCTTATGGGCATGTCCGCCCCCGCCTACTTCACCGCCGACATGGTTCGCGCCATGCCGGACGACGGCAACATCCACGAGGTGGTGCACGGGGAGCTGCTGGTGACCCCCGCGCCGCGCCCGTGGCATGAGGAAGTAGCAATCCGGCTGCTGCTGGCGGTGCGGCAGTACCTGGAGCGGGAGCGGGTGGGACACGCGTACGGCGCCCGGTCGGACCTCTCGTGGGGGCTCCGGGACGTGCTGGTCTCGCCCGACCTGTTCGTGGTGCCGTTGGACGAGGCCCGCCGGCTCGACTGGCTCGCCTGCGAGACCGTGCTGCTCGCCGCGGAGGTGCTCTCGCCGGCGTCGGTCCGGGCCGACCGCTTCACCAAGCGTCGGCTGTACCAGGAGCGGGGCGTGCCGCTCTACTGGGTCATTGACCCCGACCAGTGCTTCGCCGAGCTGTGGCACTCCGGCGACGACTTTCCCCGGGTCGAGCGCCACGCGCTGGTGTGGCGGCCGGAGGGCGCCAGCGCGCCGTTCGTGCTCGAGTTGAAGGACCTGCTGAAGGAGATCTGACCGGCGCGGGGGGCGCCGCCGCTACGTCGCCGGCCCCGTCCCGAAAATCTCCGGGTGCGCCGCCGCCGCCCGCCTCCGCATCTCGGCCACGTCCCGGTCGATGCTCGCCAGCACCGCGAGATACCGTGGCGACTTCCCGAGCGGCTCGAAGAAGGGGTCCAGCCGGAGCTGCCGCGCGTCGCGCCACCCGGCGCGGTACCCCTGCTCCAGCCAGTCCAGCGCCGCCGCCGTGTCCCCCTCGATGGCGTGGATGGCCGCCAGCTCCATCGGTGCCGCGGGTCCCTCCGCCCCTTCCTTGAGTTGCGCTTCGGCCGCCGCGGCCGACTGGGCCCACAGCCGGCGCGCGGCGGCATCATCCCCGCGCCGGCGGAGCTCCAGCGCGTACATCGAGCGCAGGCCCACGGGCGAGTACTGCGACGGCGTCAGGGGGTCGGCGTCCACCAGTGGCTTGAGCAGCCGTTCGGCATCCGGCGCGCCGGCGAGGAACGCCAGCTCCGCGAGGATCGGCAGCCCCTCCGTGGACCCGGGATGCTCCTCCACCATCCGGCGGGCGCGCGCCAGCGCCGCGGCCGGCTGCCCCTTCCGGTACTCCAGCCACGCCAGCAGCCCCTGGTTCCGCAGCTCGGCCGGCATCCGCCGCTCGGCCGCCAGCAGGTAGCGGGTGCTCACCGAGTCGTCATTCAGCTGGATGAGCGGCAGGGCCACGTGGTAGGGCCCATGCCGGTGATTGGGGTCGAGCCAGTAAGCCTTCACCGCCCAGTCCAGCGCCTCGTCCAGCCGGCCCTGGGTCACGTAGAGGTTACCGAGGTCGGCCATGGCGCCGCCGTGGCTGGGGCTCAGCTCGAGCGCCTTGAGGTACGCGCGGCGGGCATCGGAGAGCTTCAGTTCTCCCGACAGCAGGTCTCCCAGGGCGAAGTACCCCTCGGCGAGATCGGGGTCGAGCGCGATCGCCCGCCGTGCCGCCGCCATCGCCGAGTCGTGCCACGCCGGCTCCCCCGCCACGGCGCGGAACATGTAGTTCCGCGCCAAGGTCGCCCACGCCGCGGCGAAGCTGCTGTCCATCCCGATGGCCTGGGTGAGCAGCTCCGCCTGCCGGCGGTTGCCATCCCGGACCACGGCACTCAGCTCGTAGCCTCGCAGGTACAGCTGGTACGCCGCCATGTTGCTGGTGGGCGCCTTCGCCACCCGTTCGGACTCGGCAGCGGAGAGCGTGGCCTGCAGGGCGTCGGTGATCTTGCGGGCGACATCATCCTGCACGGCGAACAGGTCGGCCAGCTTCCGGTCGTAGCGCTCCGACCAGAGCGACACTCCGGTTCGCACATCCGTCAGCTCCACGTTGATCCGCACCTGGTCGCCGGCGAGCGCGACACTGCCGTCCACCACACTGCCCACGCCCAGCTCCTTCGCCAGCCGTTCCAGCCGGTTGCCGGCGGTGTCGTAGGGCGCGGTGGCCGCCCGGCCCAGCACCCGAAGCGCGGCCACCTTCCCCAGCTGCCCGGTGATCGCCTCGGTCATGCCGTCGCCGAAGTAGCGCTGGCCCGAGTCGGCGGAGAGGTTCCGGAACGGCAGCACCGCGACCACCCGGAAGTCGGGGCTGGCACGGTCGGCGGCCTCGCGCCGGCGGCCCAGGTATCCGAGGGCCAGCGCCACGAGCGCAACGGCGGTGGTGCCGACGAGGACCCGCCGCCACGGTAGCCCTGGGCCCGCCGACGCCGGGGCGTCCAGCGCGGCGGCGAAGGCAGCAGCGGTCGCGAACCGGTCGGCGGGAGCGCGCTGCAGCGCCTTATGCACCGCCGCGTCCACCGCGGGCGGGATCGTCCGTCGCTGGGCGGTGAGCGAGGGGGCGTCGGTCGTCATCATCCGGGCGATGATCGCCTGGGCGGTGGCGCCGGGGAACGGCGGCTCGCCCGAGAGCATCTCGTACAGCACCGCGCCGAGGGCGTAGATGTCGGTGCGGGCGTCCACCGCCGACTCGCCCATCGCCTGTTCGGGGCTCATGTACTGCGGCGTGCCGAGCGACATCCCGGTGGCGGTGAGGCGGGTGCTGTCCGGATCGCCCGGGGCCAGCGCGATCCCGAAGTCGGCGACCAGCGCCAGCCCGTCCAGCAGCAGGATGTTCTCGGGCTTGATGTCGCGGTGGATCACGCCCCGGCGGTGGGCGTAGTCGAGTGCGCCGGCCACTTCCTGCGCGATCTGTACCGCCTCGGCCACCGGCAGCTGCCGCTCCTGGTTGAGCCGGTCCCGGAGCGACTTCCCCTCCACATAGGGCATGACATAGTAGAGGAAGGGCCCGGCCTGGCCGCTGTCGAACAGCGGCAGGATGTGGGGGTGCTGCAGGTTGCCGGTGGTCTTGATCTCCTGCAGGAACCGCTCGGCGCCGAGCACCGCCGCGAGCTCGGGGCGGAGGACCTTGATCGCGACCGGGCGGTTGTTGCGGCGGTCGTGGGCGAGGTACACCGACGCCATGCCTCCCTGGCCGAGCTGCCGGTCAATCTGGTACCGGTCGGCGAGGGCCTGCTGCAGCTGGGCGAGCGGGTCGGTCACGCGGGTGTCGCCATGGGGGGAGGGGAAGGCTCCAACTTGGGCGGCGCGGGGGGATTTGGCTAGTAACCGGCGCCGGCTTGCCGACTCGCGCGCACCTCGGCATTCTCCCAATTGGCGTGCGCAGCCTCCTCAGGCTGCTGGTGGACCC
>CAZYIV010000199.1:0-3534 GCA_964647615.1 uncultured Gemmatimonadaceae bacterium
GCACTGCGGCTTCTGCCTGCAGGCCTGCCCCACCTACCTGGCCACCGGCGACGAGGCCGACAGCCCGCGCGGGCGCATCGTGCTGATGCGCGCGCTGGAGCGCGGCGAGGTCGGCCCGACCGACCAGGCGCTGCTGCAGCACCTCGACGCCTGCCTGGGGTGCCGCGGCTGCGAGCCCGTCTGCCCGGCCGGGGTGGGCTACGGCCGCGGGCTCGAGGCGGCGCGGGCCGACCTGGCCAGGGTCCGCGGCTTCCGCCCGCTGGCGCGGCTGGTGCTCGGTACCTTCGCGCGGCGGCCGGCGTGGCGCACCGTCTTCGGGGCGGCGCGGTTGCTCCGCGCGAGCGGCGTCGCGGAGCGGCTCGCCTCCGGCCGCCGGTTCGGGATGGCGATGCTGGCCGCCACCGCGCCCGCCCGCCCCGCCCCCCGCGGGGCGCCAGCCGCCGGGGCCGGCCCCACCGTGGCGCTGTTCCGCGGCTGCGTGATGGACACGCTCTTCCGCCATGTGCACGATGCCACCCGGCGGACGCTCGAGGCCAACGGCTACACCGTCGTGGAGGCGCCGGGCCAGGTGTGCTGCGGCGCGCTGCACGATCACGCCGGCGATCCCGACAGCGCCCGGACCCTGGCACGGACGAACCTCGCCGCCTTCGCCGACCGGGCCGATTTCATCGTGCTCAACAGCGCCGGCTGCGGCGCCCTGCTCAAGGACTACGGCCACCTGCTCGGCGACGCGGCCGGTGCGCGGTTCGGGGCCCGGGTGCGCGACGTGAGCGAGCTGCTCGCCGAGCGGGGCCCGCGGCCCGGAGGCGCGCTGCCGCTGGAGGTGGCCTACGACGCGCCCTGTCACCTGCAGCATGCGCAGCGGGTGCACGAGCAAGTGCTCGCGATGCTCCGTGCGATCCCCGAACTGCGGCTGTCGCTGCTGCCGGGGTTCGACCGCTGCTGCGGCAGCGCCGGCATCTACTCCCTGCTGGAACCGGAAATGTCGCGCGCGGTGCTGGAGGCGAAGGTCGCGGGCATCGCCGCCGCCACACCCCGCCCCGCGGTGCTCACCACCGGCAACCCCGGCTGTCTGATGCAGATCGGCGGCGGGCTCCGGGCGGCGGGGCTGCCCATCGCGGTGGCGCACCCGGTCGAGCTGCTCGACTGGTCCTACGCCGCGGGCGGGCTCTACGGGGCGGCCTGAGCCGCCGCCTCGCGTCTCCCGCCTGCCCCGTTTACCGTTCGGCATGCCGCGCACCATCCTGTTCGACTTCAACGGCGTCATCGTCAATGACGAGCCGCAGCATTGCGAGGCGCTGATCGCCACCCTCGCGAGTTACGGCTACCCCCTCGACCGGGAGGGGTACTACCGCGACTACCTGGGCTTCGACGACCGGGAGTGCTTCCGCTTCACCTTCGACCGCATGGGGCGCGCGGCCGACACGGCGCTGCTCACCGAGGCGATCGAGCGCAAGGCAGCCCTGTACGAGCGGGCCATCCGGGCCTCGATGGAGCTGGTGCCGGGCGCCGCGGCCTTCGTGCGGGCCGCCGCGGCCGCCGGCTACCGGATGGCGGTGGTCTCGGGCGCGCTCCGGCGGGAGATCGAGCTGGTGCTGGGCGAGGCGGGGCTCCGGCCCCTCTTCGAGGTGATCGTGGCGGCGGAGGACGTGAGCCGATGCAAGCCCGACCCGCAGGGCTACCGCGCGGCGCTCGCCGCCCTGGGGGCGGCGCCGGGCAGCACCGTCGTGATCGAGGACTCCCTCCCCGGCCTGGCCGCCGCCCGCGGCGCCGGCGCCCGCTGTGCGATGATCACCACGTCCCATCCCGCCGTGGAGCTGGCGGGCGCCGACCTGGTCTGGGAGACGCTGGCCGGCCACCACCCCGACGAGCTGCCATGGGCGAGCTGACCCTGCGCCGCGCCGCCCTCGACGGCGGCCGGCTCTCCCAGCTGCAGCACGGCGTGCTGCTGGCCCGCACCAGCCCCGCCATCTTCCGGGTGCGCGGCAGCGGCGCCCTGACCTGCCTGCAGGGGCTGCTCACCAACGACCTCGCCAAGCCCGGCCCCGGCGCCGTGGTGTACGGCGCGCTGCTCACGCCCAAGGGCATGATCCTCGCCGACCTCTGGGTGTATCGCGGGGCGGACGAATTCCTGCTGGTGGCGGAAGCCCACGCGCGGGAGCCGATCCGCCAGGTGTTCGCCCGCGGCCTGCCGCCGCGGCTCGCGAAGGCGGAGGATCTCACCGGCGCCTGGGAGGCCACGTGGCTCTATGGCGACCTCGCCATCGCCGCGCTGGCCGCGGCCCACCTGCCGGTCATCGACGGCGAGGGACACGGCAGCCTGAGCGGCGATCACGACCGGCGCCTGGCGCTCCTCCGGCCGACCTCGGGCGCGCCATTCCGCGCGCTGCTCCTGGGCTCCGAGGCCACGCTCGATGAGGCCGAGGGCGCGCTGGAACGCGCCGGCGCCCTGGCGGCGGGGGTCGCCGAGCAGGAGGCCGCCCGGGTGCTCGCCGGGTGGCCGCGGCTTGGCGCCGAGATCAGCGACAAGACCCTGCCCCAGGAAGTGCGCTTCGACGAGAACGGCGGGGTGTCCTACACCAAGGGCTGCTACACCGGCCAGGAGACCGTCGCCCGGCTGCACTTCCGGGGGCACGCCAACCGGGAACTGCGCGGCATCGTGTGGGAAGGGACGCCGCTGCTCGAGGACGAGGCGGTCCGGGTGGTGGATGGCAAGGAGGTCGGGCGGGTGAGTTCGGTCCTCGACCTCGACCGCATGAGCCTCGGCCTCGCCGTCGTGCGCCGCGAGGTGGCGCCCGGCACCACCCTCACCGCCGGCAACCGCGCCGCCCGCGTGGTCGCCCTGCCGTTCGACCTCGGTCTCCTCTCCCAGGCCGCGGGGTGATCTTCCTGACCGGCGGCTCCGGCCTGCTCGGACTCCACATCCTCGAAGACCAGCGCGACCGGGGCGGCGCCGTCCAGGCGCTGGCCCGGACCCCGGCGGCGGCCGCGGCGGTCGCCGCGCGCGGGGCCACTCCCGTTCCCGGCGACATCACCGACCCCGCCACCTGGGACCGCGTCCAGGGCGTGCAAGCGATCGTCCATGCCGCCGCACTGATCGCGAGCGATGCCGGATGGCCGGCCTACGAGCGCGCCAACGTGGAGGCCACCCGCCTCGCCGCCCGGCGCGCGCGCGTGCTGGGCGTCCCCCTCGTGCACATCTCGTCGGTGGCGGTGTACGATCACGGACCGCTCGGCGCCGCCCCGGGGTCGGTGGGCGAGGACCACCCGACGGGCTCCCGCACTACCGGGCAGTACTACGCCCGAAGCAAGCGGCTGGCCGAGGATGTGGTGCGGGAGGAGATGACCCGCGGGCTCCGCGCGGTGCTGCTCCGGCCCTGCGTGGTGTACGGAGATGGTGATCGGCTCTTCCTGCCCAACGTGGTCCGCCGTGCGCGGCACGGCTACTTCCCGGTGGTGGGAGGCGGGACCCGTCCGCTGGCGCTGGTGCATGCGCGGAACGTGGCCGCGGCCGTCGCGGCTGTCCTCACCCAT
>CAZYIV010000200.1:0-3505 GCA_964647615.1 uncultured Gemmatimonadaceae bacterium
CCAACCACTTCCTGACCTACTACTGGCAGCGGCACCGCCAGATGGGCGACCGGCTGCCCAAGCTCTCCGACGCGAGCATCACCTTCCTGCGCTCCCGGCCCTGGCGGGGCAACGTGCGCGAGCTGCAGAACGTGATCGAGCATGTCGCGGTGCTCGCCGAGCCGGACCAGGTGATCCAGCCCAACGACATCCCGATCTACGAGGACGGCTCGGAGTACCCGTCGGAGTCGGCGCTCACCGCGCCGGTGCTCGACGAGGCCTACCACGTGGCCAAGGACCGGGTGGTGGCGCAGTTCGAGAAGGAGTATCTCACCCGGCTCATCGGGCGGGCCGGCGGCAACATGTCGAAGGCCGCCCGGCTGGCCAACATCGACCGGACCACGCTGTACCGGCTCATGGACAAGCACAACTTCCAGCGCGACGACATGTCGGGGACCCCGGAGTGACCGCGTGACCGAACGGTCGGTCCCGCTGCCCTGTCCCCGGGTGGCGGGCGCCGAGGTGCCACCGGCCCTGTGGGAGGCCTTCGACCGCGCGGTGGCCGACGTCGAGTCCGGATGGCAGCAGCTGGCCGACGACTCCGCCGCGCAGGAGGAGGTGCGCGCGCTGCTGCGCCAGGTGGCGCAGGCGGTCCGGGGCGTCAGCCAGGGGGAGTCGGACGCGACCCAGGCGCTGCCCCGCACGGTGCTCACCCGGCGGCTGGTGGACCTCACCCGGCGGCACGTGGTGGTGCAGGCGGAACGCCTGGCGCCGGCGCCCGAGGGCCCCGGGCTGCTGGGGCTGCTCTGCGCCATCGAGAAGGTCCACTGGGCGCTGGAGCCCGACTGGTCCCAGCACTTCGCCGACCGGCTGTCGGGGCCGGACGGCATGGAGCTGGTCGTGGAGGTGGCCCACGACCTTCGCTCCCCGCTCACCTCGATCCTCTTCCTCGCCGAGACCCTGCAGCGGGCCCGCAGCGGCCCCATCAACACGGTGCAGGAGCGGCAGCTTGGCCTCATCTACTCCGCCGCCTTCGGGCTCTCCTCCCTGGCCAGTGACGTGATCGAGCTGGCCCGCGGCGGCGACCGGCTGGTGGATCTCGACCCGCTGCCGTTCTCCATTGCCGACATCTTCGAGTCGGTGCGCGACATCGTGCAGCCGATCGCCGAGGAGAAGGGGCTGTCGGTGCAGCTGATCATGCCGGAGGACGACTTCCGGGTCGGCCACCCGGTCGCGCTCTCCCGGGTGCTGCTCAACCTCACCACCAACGCCCTCAAGTTCACCTCCGAGGGCCACGTGGAACTGCGCGGCGAGCAGCGCAGCCCCACCGCGGTGGAGTTCTCGGTGCGCGACACCGGCCGCGGCATCCCGCCGCACGCCATGCTCACGCTGTTCGAGCCGTTCCGCCGCCGCCAGAAGCAGGGCGAGTACGCCTTCTCCGGCGCGGGCCTCGGGCTCTCGATCTGCCGCAAGCTGGTCGAGGCGATGCACAGCACCCTCAAGGTGGAGACCGCGGCCGAGACCGGCACCCGGTTCTTCTTCGAACTCGACCTTCCGCTCGCCTCCGACCGGCAATGACCCGCCTCCTGCACATCGTCGGGGCCCGGCCCAACTTCATGAAGGTGGCGCCGGTCCTGCGCGCCGGCCGCGCCCGGGGCGGCGTGGAGCAGTACCTGCTCCACACCGGCCAGCACTACGACGCGGCCATGAGCGACCGCTTCTTCACCGACCTCGAGCTGCCCGCGCCGGACGTGAACCTCGGCGTCGGCTCCGGCACCCACGCGGTGCAGACCGCGCGGATCATGACGGAGTTCGAGCCGGTGCTCGACCGGCTGCAGCCCACCTGGGTGGTGGTGTACGGCGACGTGAACTCCACCATGGCCTGTTCCCTGGTGGCCGCCAAGAAGGGCGTCGGCGTGGCCCACGTGGAAGCGGGGCTCCGCAGCCGCGATCGCGGCATGCCGGAGGAGGTCAACCGGCTGGTGACCGATGTCCTCGCCGACCTGCTCCTGACTCCGAGTCGCGACGCGGACGAGAACCTCCGCGCCGAGGGCGTGCCGGAGGCCAAGATCCGCTTCGTGGGCAATGTCATGGTGGACACCCTGCTGCACCTGCGGGGGAAGGCCCGTGCGCTGGAGGCGCCCGAAGCGCACGGGGTGGCGGGGAAGCCCTATGCCTTCTGCACCTTCCACCGGCCGTCCAACGTGGACCATCCCGAGCTGCTGGCCGAGATCCTCGGCGCGCTCGACGACCTGGCCCGGCAGATGCCGGTCATCTTCCCGATCCACCCCCGCACCCGGCAGCGGATCGGGGAGTTCCACCTGGGGCACCTGGCCACACGGGTGACGCTGCTCGACCCGCTCAGCTACCTCGACACTGTCTCCCTGGTGGACCGGGCGACCCTGGTCCTGACCGACTCCGGCGGGCTGCAGGAGGAGACCACCGTCCTGGGTGTTCCCTGCCTGACCGCCCGGCCCAACACCGAGCGGCCGGTCACGATCACCGAGGGCACCAACCGCCTGGTCCCCTCCAGCCGGGCGGGCATCAATGCCGCCGTGGCCGAGGTGCTGGCCCGCCGGGCCAGCGGCGGCTTCCAGCCGGGCCGGCCGGAAGGCTGGGACGGCCGGGCCGGCGAGCGGGTGATCGCCGCCCTGGCCGGGGACTGACCCCTCGCCGTCCGGTGGCCGACCACACTACATTTGTTTCCTGATTCCGGCCGGACCCGGCCGCCATGGTGGCGGCCAGGCCGGGATCCGCGCCGCCGGGGGCGGGCACGGAGGAGTGAGCGGTCCATCCCTCCCTCCCTCACGCCCCGCACCCCGCGCGCGTACCCAGACTCGATGATGGCTTGTGACCACACCCCAACTGCGTCACCTGCGTGCCGGGGAAAAGCCCCTGCACGCCCCCAATGCCGCCCTGCTGATCGACTTCGACAATGTCACGCTGGGCGTCCGTAGCGACCTCACCAAGGAACTGAAGCACCTCCTCAACAGCGACATCATCAAGGGCAAGGTGGCGGTCTCCCGCGCCTATGCCGACTGGCGCCGCTACCACCAGTACATCGTGCCGCTGTCGGAGTCGTCGATCGACCTGATCTTCGCCCCCGCCTTCGGCACCAACAAGAAGAACGCGACCGACATCCGGCTGGCCATCGACGCGATGGAGCTGGTGTTCACCCGCCCCGAGATCGGGACCTTCATTCTGCTCTCGGGCGACAGCGACTTCTCGATGCTGGTGATCAAGCTGAAGGAGTACGGCAAGTACGTGATCGGCGTCGGGATCCGCGAGTCGGCGAGCGACCTGCTGATCCAGAACTGCGACGAGTACTACAGCTACTCCGACCTGGCCGGGCTCACCAAGGAGTCCGACACCCCGTCCATCCAGAAGGACCCCTGGGCCCTGGTCCAGGAGGCGGTGGCGGTGATGGCCCGCGAGGGCGACGTCATGCGCTCCGATCGCCTGAAGCAGGTCATGCAGCAGATCGACCCGAACTTCGACGAGAAGAACGCGGGCTACAGCCGGTTCT
>CAZYIV010000201.1:0-3479 GCA_964647615.1 uncultured Gemmatimonadaceae bacterium
GGCTTGCTCTTCGACCGGCCGCAGCCGCAGAACTTGGTGATCCCCGGCTTCTTGTCGGTCGGCTGCGGGATCACGTTGCCTTCCGCGTCCACCACGATGACCGGTACGTCCAGGGTGATGCTGCCCGAGGGCTTGATCAGGACCCGGATCGGCTCGGTCATGCGGTCTGGATGCCGCGGGCCTGGTCTTCCGCCGCCTGGAACTCCTGCGCGCTGGCGCGCAGCGCCCCGGCGATGCCCCGCTCCTGCACCAGCGCCTCCGCCATCCGGTGGCCCAGGTAGTACCCCGACCGCTCCGGCAGCACCCGCCCCGCCACCAGCCGCGCCGAGGGACTCATCCCGCCCGAGAGGTACCGGAGGCGGAGCCCGATGCCCCGGCCCTCGAGCTCCGGCTCCACCACCCGGCGCAGCAGCGACTCCAGCTCCCGCAGCCGGCGGTACTGCCGCCGGGGGTAGCCGAAGTAGTTCGCCGGGTCGAAACCGGGCGCGACCGCCTGCGCGGCGTGCACCGCCAGCCCCTCATTGAGCAGCAGCTCGCGCAGGGTGGCCCGGCTGCCGGTCACCCAGTAGTCGTAGTAGCCGCCCTGGTCGGCGACGATGCGCTTGAGCTCGCTCTGGCTGTCGGGGGAGGTGTAGCGGACGGTGTGGGAGAGCTCGTGCGCCACCCAGAGGGGGATCAGCTCCGGCGGCAATCCCATGCCGTAGGTCTCGGGATTGGCCCGCCCGGTGAAGTGCTCCAGGCAGATGAAGGCCACGCCCCGGCCGCCCACCACCAGCTCGCCCGCGTTCGCGGCGCCCATGCCCACCATCAGGTACACGTCGGTGGGCCGGTCCACCCGCAGCAGGTCCTCCGACTGCGCGATCGCGTCCTCCACGATCCCCGCGACGTCGGTGGTCTCCAGCAGCTCGAACAGGTCGGAGCGGTCGGCGCTGAGCGCGTGGGTGATCACCGCGCGCGCCTGCGGGCTCTCCAGGTCCAGCACGTAGTTGTGCCAGTACGCGGACAGCACGGCGCGGTGGGCGTTGAGGTAGTGCTCGAACGCCGCTTCGCGATCTGGGGCTTGCAGGACGGAGAGAAACTCAGGGACGAGATTGATCAGCACGTGCGGGAATATTGCCTGTCGTCCCGGAGACGCAAGGGCCGGAATTCCGGGGGCGGGAGAGGGTTGACAGCGCGCGCACGGCGTCACCGGGACCGGGCGCCGGCACGCGCGGCGGCGCACTGCCCGCGCGTGTGAGACGCGTCACGCCGCGCCGCGGCTAGTGCTTCGCTTCCTCGAGCTGGCGCATCCGGATCCGGGCCCGCTCGACCCGCGCCCGGTACACCGGCTCCGCGTCGCCCCAGTTCTTGAGCACCTGCCGGTATCGTGTCGCGGCGCTGTCGGGCTGGCCCGCCGCGTCCCACGCCAGGGCCGAGAGTTCCAGCAGGTCGGAGCGGCTCACGTAGGTCTGCGAGGCGTCGAGCCCGCCCCGGAGCCCGGCATCCGCCCAGTACGCCGCCTCCCGGGGCCGGTCCAGCCGGAGCAGCAGCTTGGCCAGCTCGATGTTGGTGCGGGTGTAGCCGCCGGTCGGGCTGTAGACCGCGGCCCGGAACTCCCGCTCCGCGCCCTGCAGGTCCCCCCGCGCCTCCAGCAGCAGCCCCCGCACGTGGTGGTGGGAGCGGCCATCGCGGCCGTAGGAGTTGAGCCGGCCCCACGCCTCCAGGCTGTCGGCGATCGCGGCGAGCGGCGCGGTGTCCCCCGCCGCCGCCAGCGCCGAGCTCCGGAGCAGCTGGGTCCAGGCCAGGTTGCGGGCCCGCTGCGACAGCGTGGTATCCCGCGGCGAGCGGCTCACCGAGTCGAACAGCGCGGCGGCGTGGCGGTAGTCGCCCAGCTCGTACCAGCACTGGGCCTCGAACAGGGCGTTGTAGGGCGCCGCGCCCCTGGGGAAGGTGGTCTCCAGCGCCCGGAGCCGCCGGGCCCAGTCCATCGCCTCGCGGGGCCGGCCCTGGATCCGCTTGCTGATGCTGAGCCACTTGCCGGCCTCGCTGGGGCTCGCGCCCCGCGCCAGCCGCACGTAGTAGCTGTCCGGCACGGCGAAGTCGCCGGTGCGGAGCCCCACCTGCGCCAGGAACCAGTCGCGCGGCGTCGTGGGGTCCCGGGCGATGACCTCCCGGTCGGCGGCCAGCGCCTCGGGGTAGCGCCCCATCAGCATCAGCGCCCAGCTCACCTGCCCCGCGGGGAAGCCCCGCCGGGGCGCCGCCGCGGCGAACGCGCGCGCCGCCTGGACCGCCGCGGGGAGCGAGTCCATCAGCTCGTAGGTGAAGATCAGGTCGGCGTAGGCCTGGCAGGCGGAGCAGCGCACCGGCGGCCCCGGCGCGTTGGGATCGAGCCCGAGCGAGAGGCTGTCCAGCCGGATCACCCGCCGGAGCGGGGCGATCGCCCCCTGGAAGTCGCCGGCCGAGATCCGGGCGGAGGCGAGCCAGTTGTAGCCGTCGGGCTCGTTGGGGAACCGCACCGTCAGCGACTCCGCCACCGCGATCCGGCTGGGGTGGTCGGTGGCCGCCGCCCACGCCGCGAGGATGGTGAGCCGCTCCCGCAGCGAGGCGCGGGCACTCAGCCGCACCGCCTGCTCCAGGCCGCGGATGAGCCCCGGGTCGTTGAACCCGCCCCGGGTGGTGGCCAGCCAGTACGCCGCCATGGCGAAGGTGCTGTCCTCGTCCATCGCCTGCTGCATGAGCCGGCCGCCGGAGACCTGGTCGCCGGCGAGGATGGCGCGCAGCCCTTCCTCATAGAAGCGGTACGCCACCAGCGAGCGGGTGGTCACGTCGCCGATGTTGGCCACCGTGCTGTCGGCCGCGCCGAGGATGCTCCGCCGGGCGCTCTCCACCAGGGCGAAGATGTCGGCGGCGTCGGCGGAGTAGGTCTGCACCACGCCACCGGTGGCGAGGTTGGTGCGGGTGAGGTCCAGCCGGTAGCGGCCGTCCGGCCGCACGTAGAGCGCGCCGTCCAGCAACTCGGTCGCGCCGGCATCGCGCGCGGCCCGCACCGCGGAGGCGGAGGAGTCCTTGATCCCCGCCTGCGCCATGAGCTCGTACATCCGCGCGGTGCTGATCACCTGCAGCGAGGCGTCGCGCGCCAGGTCGGTGGCGAGCAGGTCGGCCAGCGGCCGCGCGACGCCGTCCCGGCTCCGGGTGTAGTCCTTGATCACCCCCACCGCCACGATCGGCACCGCACCGCCCGCCCCCACGCCGACTCGGCCCCGCCCGCCGAACCAGACAAACGCGGCAATGATCAATCCGATGCCCAGTCCGAGCAGAATTCCAAGACGGGAGGAGGTCCGCTTGAAGAAGGGCTTGGCGGTAGGGCGGTAGGGCGGTACGGCGGTACCGCCGGCGGCCTTGGGCTCAGGCTGGGGGCGCGGGCGGGCGTACTCGTCGGTGTAGCCGGAGATGTGCTTCCGGCCCGAGGGCTCGGGCACCGGCGCGGCGCGGGACATGGC
>CAZYIV010000202.1:0-3325 GCA_964647615.1 uncultured Gemmatimonadaceae bacterium
CGCCGGACAAGATCGACGCGGAGAAGGAAGCCCGGATCGTGCGGCTGCTGTTCTACCTCGGCCAGGAGATCGCCAACAACCCGGCGCGGCCCAGGTGGAACCAGGCCAGCTACGACAAGATCGTCGAGCCTCCGGCGACCCGCTGACCCGACGTGCCCCGGGAGGCGGGCCGGCCGGCCCGCCTCCCGGGCTCCCGTCCATTCCATGTCCCGCGAGCCCCGCCCCCACACCGAGCTGCTCCTCACGGTGCTCTTCTGGGGGGGCAACTTCAGCGCCGTGAAGCTGGCGCTCCCGTTCCTGCCGCCGCTCGCCTTCACCGCCCTGCGCTTCGCCGTGGGGACGCTGCTGCTGTGGGTGGTGTTCCGCCGGCTGGAGCCGGGGCATCGCCTGCCCCCGCGGCTGCGCTGGCCGATGCTCGGGCTCGGGCTGGTGGGCAACACGCTGTACCAGCTCTTCTTCATCAGCGGCCTGGCGCGGACCAGCGCGACCAGCACCGCCCTCATCCTCTCCGCGATGCCGGTGATGGTGACTGTCGGCGCGGCCTGGCTGGGGATGGAGGTCATCTCCGGGCGCCAGCGCCTGGCGGTGGTGCTGGGTACCCTCGGGGTCCTGGTGGTGGTCGGCGCGCGGGGACGGATGCTCGACGGCGGGGACTGGCGCGGGGATCTGCTGGTGCTGGCGGCGGTGGCGTGCTGGAGTGCCTATACGCTCGGCCTCCGGCGCCTGGGCCCGGCGGTCTCACCGCTCGGGGCCACCGCGTGGGCCATGCTGACGGGTACCCCGGCGCTGGTGCTGCTGGGGCTGCCCTCGCTGGCCACGGTGGCGTGGGGCCAGGTGCCGGCGGCGGCGTGGGCCGGGCTGGTGTACTCCACCCTGCTCTCGCTGGTGGCGGCCTACCTGCTGTGGACCCGCGGAGTCCAGCGGATCGGTCCGTCGCGGGCCGCCCTCTACACCTGCCTCACGCCGCTCGTGGCGGCGGCCGTCGCGGCGGCGCTGCTCGGGGAGCGGCCCACGGCCTGGCATGCGGCCGGCGGGCTGTTGATCGTGGGCGGGGTGCTGCTCGGCAACGTCCCGGCGGGGCGGCCGGTCCCGGCGGAGGGCTAGGCGCTCAGCCGCCGGCCTCCAGCGCCTCGAGGCGGGCCATCGCCCGGCGCAGGTGTGGGATCACGATGCTGCCCCCGACCACCAGCCCCACCGAGAACAGCTCCAGGAATTCCTCCCGGCTGGTGCCTTCCTCGTGGCAGCGGACGACATGGTAGGTGATGCAGTCGTCGCAGCGCAGCACCAGGCTGGCCACGAGGCCCAGCATCTCCTTGGTCTTGGTGCCGAGGGCACCGGGCTCGTAGCACCGGTGGTCCAGGGCAAAGAACCGGTTGATCGTGAGGTTGCCCGCGCCGAGGATGAGGTCGTTCATCCGGGTGCGGAAGGCCTGGAACTCGGCGAGGCTGCCGGCGGTGGAGTCGCTCATGGCGGGGGAAGGTAGGGCCCCGGTGGCCGGGGCGGAACGCCCCCCGGGGCCTCCCCCTACCCCTTATCTTTCCCGCCATGCGCCAGGCCCGGATCCGCAACTTCTGCATCGTCGCCCACATCGACCACGGCAAGAGCACCCTCGCCGACCGCCTCATCGAGGCGACCGGCGCCGTGGAGAAGCGGCTCATGCGGGAACAGCTGCTCGACACGATGGACCTCGAGCGGGAGCGGGGGATCACGATCAAGCTCAATGCCGTGCGCATGGCCTACCGGGCGCGCGACGGGCAGGAGTACGAGCTCAACCTGATCGACACCCCGGGCCACGTGGATTTCACCTACGAGGTCTCCCGCTCGCTCGCGGCCTGCGAGGGCGCGATCCTCGTGGTGGATGCCTCCCAGGGCGTGCAGGCGCAGACCCTCTCCAACCTGTTCCTGGCGCTCGACGCCGGGCTCGAGATCATCCCGGTCCTCAACAAGATCGACCTGCCCGGGGCCGAGCCGGAGCGGCGGGCGCAGGAAATCATGGACCTGATCGGCTCCCGGCGGGAGGAGATCCTCAGCGTCTCCGCCAAGGAGGGCACCGGGGTCCCCGAGCTGCTCGAGGAAATCGTGCGGCGGGTGCCCGCCCCGGTGGGGCAGCCGGACGCGCCGCTCCGGGCGCTGGTGTTCGACTCCTACTTCGACCGCTACCGGGGCGCGATCCCGAGCATCCGGGTGGTGGACGGCGCGGTGCGCGAGGGGATGGAGATCGCCTTCGGCTCCCATCCGGACGACGTCTACACCGTGGACGAGGTGGGCTACCTGCAGCTGGGCCAGCGGCCTACCGACGTGCTGGAGGCCGGCGAGGTGGGCTACGTGGTGGCCAACCTGCGCACGGTCTCCGACACCCGTGCCGGCGACACCCTGCTCGATGCCCGCGACCGCGCCACCGAGCTGCTGCCCGGCTACCGCGACGTAAAGCCGATGGTGTTCGCGGGGCTCTACCCCACCGACAGCGACCAGTACGAGCCGCTGCGCGACGCGCTGGCCAAGCTCAAGCTCAATGACGCGAGCCTGCAGTACGAGCCGGAGACCTCGACCGCGCTCGGCTTCGGGTTCCGCTGCGGCTTCCTCGGCCTGCTGCACATGGAGATCGTGGGGGAGCGGCTGGAGCGGGAGTTCAACCTCGACCTGATCACCACGGTGCCGACGGTGGAGTACAACGTCTACCGCACCGACGGCACGATGGAGCTGCTGGAGAACCCGACCAACCTCCCCGACCCGGCGGAGATCAGCCGGATCGAGGAGCCCTACGTGAAGGCGCGGATCATGGCGCCCTCCGAGTACATCGGCCCGATCATGAAGCTGGGCACCGAGCGGCGCGGGGTGTACCACGGGATGAAGTACCTCGACACCAGCCGGGTCGAGTTCGACTTCGACTTCCCGCTGGGCGAGATCGTGCTCGACTTCTTCGACAAGCTGAAGGGGATCTCCCGGGGCTACGCCGCGATGGACTACGAGCTGGCGGGCTACCGCGAGTCGGAGCTGGTCCGCCTTGACATGCTGATCAACGGCGACGCCGTGGACGCCTTCAGCGTGATCATCCACAAGGAGAAGGCCTACGAGTACGGCCGGAAGATCGCCGAGAAGCTGAAGGAGCTGATCCCCCGGCAGCTGTTCGTGGTGGCGATCCAGGCGGCGATCGGCAACAAGATCATCGCCCGCGAGACCATCTCCGCGCTCCGCAAGGACGTACTGGCCAAGTGCTACGGCGGCGACATCACCCGCAAGCGCAAGCTCCTCGAGAAGCAGAAGGAGGGGAAGAAGCGCATGAAGCAGCTGGGCCAGGTGGAGATCCCGCAGGAGGCCTTCCTGG
>CAZYIV010000203.1:0-3315 GCA_964647615.1 uncultured Gemmatimonadaceae bacterium
ACCTCGTGGCTCGTGGTGCGGAGGCAGTTGAGGCTGTTCTTGCCGTAGTCGAGCAGCGGCAGGCCGCCCAGTCCGGTCGGCGCCGAGTAGGGGTTGGCCGGCGTGAGCTCGTTGAAGCCGGACCACTGGAGCAGCGAGGGCAGGAGCTGCACCCAGTCGTCGAAGGCGCCCAGGGTCGTCACGCCCGAATCCGCCAGGGTGGCAGTGTATGGCTTGAAGCCGAGGGCCAGGCTCCCCCAGCAGTAGATGTCGTTGGTGGCGGTGCGGCCGCAGCCGAAGCCACGCCCCCGGGCCAGCTCGATGACCTTGGGGCTGGAGGGGAGGTCCGTCGTCGGATGGGTGAGGCTGAAGCCCTGGGTGGCGAAGCCGGTGGACCAGCAGGCCACGGTGGAATCCACCTTGATCCCGCAGACTTCGTAGAAGTGGTCCCACTGCTCCAGCCGGATGTCGAGGAACGGCACGCTATCCGGCACCGCGGCCGGCGCCGCGCTGTCCGGCACAAAGCACCAGGCCGTCGAGTCCGCCCGGGTGAGGCCGCAGTGCACGTGCCCCTCGGAGGCCGCCGCCAGGGTCCGCAGCGCCGGCAGACCCGCCACCGCGCTGAGCGTGGTGCTCGCGCTGTCGGCACAGTAGGTGGTGCCGGCCTGGTCGAGGCCGCAGAGGGAGTTGCCGCTGAGCGAGAGGTCCACCAGTGCCGCCGGCGCGGTGACCGGCACCGGACTGGTGTTGGCCCAGTCCCCCCGCCGCCGGTCGGACGGCCCGGCGGCGTCGGCGCCGTAGCCCTCGCCCCAGCACCAGGCCACGCCGCTCCGGAGGCCGCAGGCGCTGTAGATCCCGCTGACGAGCAGGTCCGCGGTGAAGGCCCCCGCCGTCGCCGCCACGGTGACCGTGCTGTCCTCCGCGGTATGCGCCTGCAGCGCGTTGGCCCCGGCGGCGCCGAGGAACCACTGCGCCCGGGCCAGCCCGCCGGCGTCGGTGACGCTGTCAATGACGACCACCGTGCCGCCGCCCTGGGAGACCACCCAGGTGATCGGCACGCCGCTGCGCGGGTTGCCATTCTTCGGATTCACCGCCTGGACGACGATCGTGTCAAGGAAGGGCAGATCGGGCAGGCCGAGCGCCGGCGGTGCGTGCACCACCACGAGCGTCGGCGGCCTGGGGGGAGACGTCGGTGAATCGCTGCAACCCGCAACCGCCGCGAGCAGGAGAGCGGTGGGCAGCAGGGCGCGTGACCAATGCATCAAGTCCTCCGAGGGGTGGCGCGAATGCGGACAGCGGCGGGTACCTGACAAGGTGTCAGGCGGGGCGTGGCGGCGCAAGGAAAGGCGGTAAGGCGGTCGGACGGTCAGACGGTAGGGCGGAGGGTACCCACCGTCCGACCGCCCGACCGTCCGACCGTCCGACCGTCCGACCGCCCTACACCCCCTGCAACTCCGCCGCCCGGCGGCGGCTCAGCCCGGAGAGGTCCATCTCCAGCCCGGTGCGGAAGGTCGGCAGGTGGCCGAACAGTCCCAGCGCCAGGTTGCGGAGGGCGCGGGCGGGCGCCGCGCGCATCGTCGCCATATGGGTGAGCCGCCCCGCCAGCCCGAGGACCTTCTGCGCCGCGGGCCGCCGCAGCGCCTCGTACTGGTCCAGCGCCGCCGCATCGCGCCGGCCCGTGAGTACATCGGCGAGGAGGTCGGCCAGGACGCAGGCGTCCACCAGCCCGGTGTTCATCCCCTGGCCGCCGGCGGGGCTGTGCACGTGGGCCGCGTCTCCCACCAGGAAGAGCCGCCCCTCCCGGTAGCGATCGGCCACCCGGTGATGCAGCCGGAAGCGCGAGCTCCAGTGCACCTGTGTCACGCGCCCGATGCCGGTCGTCGGCCCCCGCGCCTCCAGCAGCCGCTGGATGTCGCCCGCGTCCGGATGTTCCGGCGCCTCGTCCATGGTGGCGACGATGCGGAACCGGTCCGGCGCCGGCAGCGGTGCGACCACCACCAGCCCCGCCGGCGAGAAGAACAGCTTCACCTCGTCGCGGCCGTGCTCCCACTGCAGGTCCACATCCGCCAGCACGAACGTTTCCTCGTACGCCGACCCGGTGAAGCCGATGCCGGTGCTGCCCCGCACCACGCTGCGCATGCCGTCGGCGCCGATCACGTAGCGCGCTGTCACCGTCCGCGGGCCGTCCGGGGTCGCGAGCCGTACCCGGACGCCGTCGGGCCCCTGCTCCAGCGCCTCCACGGTGTGCCCCCGGTGCACCGCCCCGCCCGCCTCCGCCAGCGCCTCGGTGAGGATGGCCTCGGTCCGGTCCTGCGGCAGCATGAGCAGGTACGGATACCGGCTCGGCAGGTGCGCGAACGACAGCTGGGTCAGCACCCGGTCGCGGTCGCGGATGCTGAACTGCGCCAGCCGGAGCCCGGCAGCGGCGAGCCGCTCGGTCACCCCGATCCGCTCCAGCACCTCCAGGGTGTGGGCGTGGATGACGGCGGCGCGGGAGGTGTTCTCGCCCTGGGGCAGGCGGTCCACCACCAGCGGCGCCAGGCCGCGGCGCTGCAGCAGGGTGGCGGCGGCGAGCCCGGTGGGGCCGGCGCCGACCACCAGGACATCGGTCGTCGAGGGAATCGAGAGGGCACTCATCGTCTGCTCCTTGTGGGCTGGGGCACGGAGCGCGCGCGCGGCGCGCCCCGGGCCGGGGCCGGTTCCTCCGCCGGGGCCGCGAACAGCACGGCCAGCTCCGCGGCGAAGGTCCGGGCGAATTCGTCGTCGTACTCCACCTGGAAGACCCGGCTCACCACCGGCCGGGCGATCTGGGGGAAGATCAGGGCCGAGAGCAGCACCAGCGCCGCGTGGTGCGGCCGCACGCCGCGCCGGCGCGGCACCGCCTGCTGCAGCGCGCCCACCAGCCGGGGCGCGTGGTGCCGGATGAACTGCTCCCGCAGCTCGGTGCTGAGGTACACGCTCTGGGTGAGCAGCACCGGCAGCCACGGCATGGTGTTGAGGGCGCCGATGGCGGCGCGGGCGACATCGGTCAGGCCGCGGCGGCCGCTGATGGCGGCCACCAGCCGGTCGAAGCCGTCGTCCAGCAGCGCCTCGAGGAAGCCGTGCTTGTCGCGGAAGTAGTACCGGACCATCGCCTGGTTGACGCCGGCCCGTTGGGCCACGTCCCGGAGGGCGATGGGCTGGAAGCCCGCCTCGGTGAGCAGGGCGCGGCCGGCCTGGAGCAGGTCCTCGCGGACGGTGGCACCGAGGGGGCGGCGGCCGGTGGGGGCGGGGCGGGCGGAAGGGCGTCGGGGCATGGAAATTATCTATTCGGATAATTAATTGTTGTCAAGGAGG
>CAZYIV010000204.1:0-3313 GCA_964647615.1 uncultured Gemmatimonadaceae bacterium
GACGGTAAAGCACGGTAAGGACGGTAACGAGGGGATCCATGAACGTACTCACCGAGAGTCACCTGCCACTCCCCCTGCTCCGCAAGGGGAAGGTGCGGGAAGTCTACGAAGCCGATCGCGACCACCTGCTGCTGGTGGCGAGCGACCGGGTGAGCGCGTTCGACGTGGTGATGCGCGAGGCGATTCCGCGGAAGGGCGCGGTGCTGACCCAGATCAGTGCCTTCTGGTTCGAGCGGCTGGGCGCGGGCGTGCCGAGCCACTTCATCACCGCCCGCACCGCCGACATCCTGCGCCGCTTCCCCGCCCTGGTGCCGCACCAGCACGAGATCGCGGGCCGCACCATGCTGGTCAGGCGCACCACGCCGGTGGCGTTCGAGTGCGTGGTCCGGGGCTACATCTCCGGCTCGGCCTGGAAGGAATACAAGGAGAGCGGCACCCTGGCCGGCGAGCCGCTGCCGGCGGGGCTGGTCGAGAGCGCGCGGCTGGAGCCGCCGATCTTCTCCCCCGCGACCAAGGCGGAGTCGGGCCACGACCTCAACGTCACCTTCTCGGCTATGGCGCAGGCGCTGGGGACCGGCCAGGCGGTGCGGCTCCGGGACGCGAGCTTCGCGGTGTACGGCGCGGGACGGGACTACGCCGCCGGCCGCGGGATCATCATCGCCGACACCAAGTTCGAGTTCGGCACCGACCCCAACGGGGCGCTGCTGCTGATCGACGAGGTCATGACCCCCGACTCCTCCCGCTTCTGGCCGGCCGACCAGTATCACCCCGGCAAGAGCCAGCCGAGCTTCGACAAGCAGCCGCTGCGGGACTGGCTGCTCGAGCTCAAGCAGGCCGGCCAGTGGAACGGCGAGGCGCCGCCGCCGACCCTGACGCCCGAGGTCATCGCGGCGACCAGCGCCCGCTACCTCGAGGCCTTCCGCCGGCTGACGGGCTACGACCTGCCGGAGGACGCCTGATGCGCATCGCCCCCGAGGGGTGGCCCTTCATCCTGGCCTTCTGGGCCCTCGAGGTCGCGCTCTACCTGTTCGCGCCGCTGTGGGCCGCGCTGCTCTGGCTGCCGGTGGCGGTGTGGGTGGTCGCCTTCTTCCGCGACCCGGTGCGGACCGGCGAGCGGGGCGAGAACGTGGTGATAGCGCCGGCGGATGGCGTGGTGGTGAGCGTGGTGAACGTGGACGAGCCGGACTACGTGAAGGACCGGACCCAGCGGGTGTCCATCTTCATGAACGTCTTCAACGTGCACGTGAATCGCTACCCGATGAGCGGCGCGCTGGAGTACCGGCACTACAACAAGGGGAAGTTCGGGCACGCCGGCACCGAGAAGGCGAGCCTGGAGAACGAGCAGAGCACGATCGGGCTGCTGACGGCCCGGGGGAAGGTCCTGGTGCGGCAGATCGCGGGGCTGGTGGCCCGGCGGATCGTGACCGACGACCAGCCCGGCACCGCAGTGACCCAGGGGGAGCGGATGGGCCTCATCCGCTTCGGTTCGCGCGTGGACGTCTTCCTGCCCGTCACGGCACGGGTCCTCGTGCACACCGGCGACAAGACCGTGGCGGGCGAGACGGTGGTGGCCCGATGGGACTGATGCCTGCACGGCGCGGCCTGCGGCGGCCCGAACTGCGCCAGGTGGTGATCGTGGTACCGAGCGCCTTCACCCTGGGCAACATGTTCTTCGGCTTCTGGGCGATCGTCTCGGCCTACCGGGGCAACTTCCTCTGGGCGGCGTGGTTCGTCGTGTTCGCCGGGGTGCTGGACATGCTGGACGGCCGGGTGGCCCGGCTCTCCGGGAGCGGCACCCGGTTCGGCGCGGAGCTCGACAGCCTGGTGGACTGCATCAGCTTCGGCGTGGCGCCGGCGCTGATCATGTACTTCCTCGAGTTCCAGAACGCCGGGAAGTTCGGCTGGGTGCTGTGCTACCTCTACGTGGTGGCGGTGGCGGTGCGGCTGGCGCGGTACAACGTGCAGCACGGCACCGGGAAGCCGGGGTGGTTCACCGGCATGCCCTCGCCCAGCGCGGGGATGACGCTGGCGACCTACTTCCCCTTCAGCCAGACCCACTGGTACCGGGAGTCGCTGGCAATCCTCGACTTCCAGCGCGAGGGGCTGGCGATCCTGATCGTGCTGCTGTCGCTGCTGATGGTGAGCACGGTGAAGTACCCCCGCTTCCCCGCCATCGGGTTCCGCTCCGCCAAGGGGATCCTGGGCCTGGTGGTGCACCTGGTGATCCTGGTGGGCGCGCTGTGGCAGCCGAGCCACTTCCTGTTCCCGCTCGGGATCACCTACCTGGCCTTCGGCGTGGGCCGGCATGCGCTGCTCCGGCTGGCGGAGCGGCCCGAGCCGGCGTCGCTGGCGATCATGGACAACGGTGAAGCGACAGAAGAAGAGGAGCCCGGCGAGGGGCGGAAGACCAGCCCGAGGATGCCGGGGGTGTGACGGTAGGGCGGTAGGGCGGTAGGGCGGTAAGGCGGTATGACCATCACGGAGAACGGCATGGCCTACAAGGTTCACGTTCGCATCGTGCCCCGCGCGGGGCTGCTGGACCCGCAGGGCCTCGCGGTGGAGCACGCGCTCACGGCGCTGGGCTTCAAGGAGGCCAGCGGGGTGCGCATCGGCAAGGCGATCGAGCTCTCGGTGGACGCGACGTCCCCCGACGATGCCCGCACCCGGGCCCGGGCGATGTGCGACAAGCTGCTCGCCAACCCGGTGACCGAGGACTACCTGGTGGAGGTCGAGGGCTGATGCTCCGCGTGGCGGTGGTCCGGTTCCCCGGCAGCAACTGCGACTTCGACACCCTGCACTCCGCCCGGCGCGCGGGCACCGAGGCCTACTTCGTGTGGCACCGGGAGACCAGCCTGCAGCAGCCCGACGCGGTACTGATCCCCGGCGGCTTCAGCTACGGCGACTACCTGCGCAGCGGCGCCATCGCCCGGTTCAGCCCGATCATGGCCACGGTGCAGGAGTTCGCGAAGGCCGGCGGCCCGGTGCTCGGCATCTGCAACGGGTTCCAGATCCTGTGCGAGGCGGGGATGCTCCCCGGCGCGCTGGAGCGGAACAGCCGGCTCACCTTCGTCTCCCGCCCGGTGCTGCTCCGGGTGGAGCAGCCCGACACCGCGTTCACCAGCAAGTACGCCCGGGGGGCGCTGCTCCGGATGCCGGTCGCCCACGGCGACGGCCGCTACACCGCCGACAAGCGCACCCTCGACGAGCTGGAGGCGACCGGGCGGGTGGTGGTGCGCTACATGAACCTGGACGGCACCCCGCTCACCGAGGAGATCAACGGCTCCGAGCGGGACATCGCCGGCATCGCCAACGC
>CAZYIV010000205.1:0-3301 GCA_964647615.1 uncultured Gemmatimonadaceae bacterium
AGGCGTCGATCACCTTGTTGTAGCGCTCGCCGAAGGTGATCTGGCCGGTGTTGTACGCCCGCTGGAAGCGCTGCACCCGCTTGTCCGCCTCCTCCAGCAGCTTGGCCTTGTCGCCCGGGATCTCCAGGTCCTCCACCCCGATCGAGATGCCGCCCTGGGTGGCGTAGCGGAAGCCGAACTCCTTGAGCCGGTCGAGGAACACCACGGTGTCGGCCAGGCCGGCCTCGCGGTAGCTCTGCAGCACCAGCTCCGACAGCGCCTTCTTCCGCATCAGGTCGTTGCGGAAGCCGTGGTTGGCCACGACCTGCCGGGGCAGGATGCTGTTGAACAGCACCCGCCCGGCGGTGGTGCGCACCCAGCGCGGGGCCGGGTCGGCGGCATCGCGGGGCGGCTGGTACCAGAAGTGGATCGCGCTGTGGAACACGATCCGCCGGTGCAGCAGCGCCAGCTCGATCTCCGCCAGCGACCCGTAGTGCTTGGCCTTGTCCCACGCCGGGGCCGGCTTGCCGTCCCGGGGCTCGTCGGCGGCCGGCGGCAGCTTGGTCAGGAAGTAGCTGCCCAGCACCATGTCCTGCGACGGCTCGGCCACCGGCCGCCCGTCGGAGGGCTTGAGGATGTTGTTCGACGAGATCATCAGCATCCGCGCCTCGAGCTGCGCCTCGAACGAGAGCGGCACGTGCACGGCCATCTGGTCACCGTCGAAGTCGGCGTTGAACGCGGCGCAGACCAGCGGGTGGATCCGGATCGCCTTGCCCTCGACCAGCACCGGCTCGAAGGCCTGGATGCCCAGCCGGTGCAGGGTCGGCGCGCGGTTGAGCAGCACCGGGTGGTCCTGGATGATCTCCTCCAGGATCTCGTACACCTCCGGGCTCTCCTTCTCCACGATCTTCTTGGCCCGCTTCACCGTCTCGGCGATGCCCTTCTCCACCAGCTTGTGGATGATGAACGGCTTGAACAGCTCCACCGCCATCGCCTTGGGCAGGCCGCACTGGTGCAGCCGGAGCTCCGGGCCCACCACGATCACCGAGCGGCCGGAGTAGTCCACCCGCTTGCCGAGCAGGTTCTGGCGGAACCGGCCCTGCTTGCCCTTGAGCATGTCGCTCAGGGACTTGAGCGGGCGCTTGCCGCGGCCGCGGATCGCCTTGGAGCGGCGGCCGTTGTCGAACAGCGCGTCCACGGCCTCCTGCAGCATGCGCTTCTCGTTGCGCAGGATGACCTCGGGCGCCTTGTGCTGGATCAGCTTCTGCAGCCGGTTGTTCCGGTTGATGACGCGCCGGTAGAGGTCGTTCAGGTCCGAGGTCGCGAAGCGGCCGCCGTCCAGCGGCACCAGCGGCCGGAGGTCGGGCGGGATCACCGGGATCACGTCCAGGATCATCCACGCGGGGTTGTTCGGCACGTCGCCGTTCTCGCCCGAGGTGAGGAACGCGTCCACGATCTTGAGCCGCTTGAGCATCTGCTTCTTGCGGTGCTGGCTGGTCTCGGTCGCGACGGCGCTGCGCAGCTCCTCGGCCAGCTTCTTGACGTCGATGCGGTTGAGCAGCTCCCGCACCGCCGGGGCGCCGATCTCGGCCTTGAACCCGGTGTCGCCCTCCTCCCGCGCCTTGTGGCGCAGCTGGAGGAACTCGTCCTCGTCCAGCAGCTGGTTGGCCTCGACCTCCTGGTCCCCCGGCTCGATGACGATGTAGCTCGAGTAGTAGATCACCCGCTCCAGGTCACGCAGGGTGACGTTGAGCAGGTTGCCCATCGGGGACGGCAGGGTCTTGAAGAACCAGATGTGCGCCACCGGCACGCTGAGCTCGATGTGGCCCATGCGCTCGCGCCGGACCTTGCTCAGCGTCACCTCCACGCCGCAGCGGTCGCAGATCACGCCGCGATAGCGGATCCGCTTGTACTTGCCGCAGTGGCACTCCCAGTCCTTGACCGGGCCGAAGATCCGCTCGCAGAACAGGCCGTCCTTCTCCGGCTTGAACGAGCGGTAGTTGATGGTCTCGGGCTTGGTCACCTCGCCCCACGACCACCAGTACCGCTGCCCCTGGAGTTCCAGCCGCTCCCGCTCCTTGGTGTCGCGGGGGCCGCGGATCTCCTCCGGGGAGGCGATGCGGATGCTGATGAAGTCGAAACTCGAGCTCTTGGGCTCGCGTCCGCTGCGGAAATCGATCATGGATCCGTCCTTATTCGTCGCCGTCGGCGCTGGTGCCGAGCGTGACCTTGAGGCCAAGGGCCTGGAGTTCCTTCACCAGGACGTTGAACGACTCGGGGATGCCGGGCTCGGGCAGGTTCTGCCCCTTCACGATCGCCTCGTACACCTTGCTCCGGCCGTTCACGTCGTCCGACTTGACCGTGAGCATCTCCTGGAGCACGTGGGCCGCGCCGTACGCTTCCAGCGCCCACACTTCCATTTCACCGAAGCGCTGGCCGCCGAACTGCGCCTTGCCGGCGAGCGGCTGCTGGGTGACCAGCGAGTAGGGCCCGATGCTCCGGGCGTGGATCTTGTCATCGACCAGGTGCGAGAGCTTGAGCATGTAGATCGTGCCCACGGTCACGTCGCCCTCGAACTCCTGGCCCGACCGCCCGTCGCGGAGCCGGGCCTTGCCCGCCGGAGTCAGGCCGGCCGCGCGGATGAGCTCCTCCGCCGCCGCCGCCACCTCGTCGGGTTCCGCCTTGCCGCCGGCGATGCCGGCCAGCGCGGGCCGCCCCGCCGCGGCGAGCAGCTCCGCGGGCGCGTGGTCGGCGGCCTTCTCCAGCTCCTTGACCAGCTTCTGCGCCGCCTTCTGCTCGGCGCCCTCCGCCGCCTCCACCACGTGCTGGTGGTAGGCCAGCTCCTGCCGCTTCTGGGCCAGTTCGCGCGCGGCCAGCTCCTTCGCGGCCGCCTGCAGGAAGCCCTTGATCGCGCCGTACAGCTCCTTGGTCACCGGGCCCACGCCCCGCGCGCCGAGGTCCTGGATGCCGGCCTCGGTCAGGCTCTGGGCGCTGGCCTTCAGGTCACCGACGACGGTGTTGACCATCGCCGGGTCCGGCGCCGGGGCCGCCTGCTTGAGGCCCAGCGCCCGCGCGGCCCACTGCAGCCCCGCGATCCGCAGCAGCACGCCGATCTCGTGCTCGTCGGCGCCCCGGAACACCGGGGTCTTGGCCTTGAAGCCCAGGATCGAGGCGCACCAGCCGAGGTGGGTCTCGAGGATCTGGCCCACGTTCATGCGGCTGGGCACGCCCAGCGGGTTGAGCACGATGTCCACCGGCGACCCGTCGGGGAGGAACGGCATGTCCTCCTCGGGGACGATGCGCGCCACGATGCCCTTGTTGC
>CAZYIV010000206.1:0-3280 GCA_964647615.1 uncultured Gemmatimonadaceae bacterium
ACCCAACCTGCACTCCCGTCCACCCTCCGCCACCCTCCCCCACCCCGCCCGCCACACAATCGCCCGAGCTTTGCCACACCCCGGGCGCTGACCGCCCCCTGGCCCCGAGCGCGGACCGCTTCCCCACGCCCACTCGCCACTTCTCAGCCGGCCCGGCGCGACCACGCCCGGCTCGGCTTCGGGCTGATCACACCCTCCAACAAGGTCCCGGGTGCCCGTCGGCACGCCAGCCCTACGCCAGCGGTCGGCCCCCAACCCGACTCACCCCCCCGGGCCTCCCGCCCGCTCACCAGCCCCATCCCCCTTGTCTCCCAAACCGGACACTCTACCCCGAAACCCGCTTCCCCCGAACGACCCGTTCGCTTATCCACATCGCCCGGCCGCCCCGCGGCCCCACGCGGAGCCCGGCAGTTCCTGCCGCTCTCGCTCCACCTCCCAACCTCGCAATCCCCCGTCAGATGCAGGTCATCCGCGCCCCCACCCAGCCCTGATCCCCGGCCCCCGGACCCCACCACCACCTCCCCAGGGACCCGCTCCGGCCGCCCCGCCCTGACTCCGGGGCCCCACGCCCCCCATCCACGGCTAGCGAACACCACTCCCGCATTCGCGCACCGCACTCCGCCCCTCGCGCGGGGCACTCACGCGCCATCCTCCCTTACTCACGCGCAAATCACTGCCGGTCACGCACTTGCGCACGTCCCCTCCACACCTGAGCACCGCACTCCGGCGTCCCCGCACCGCACTCCACCGTCCCCGCGCACCACTCCATCCTCCCCGCGCGTCCCCTCCGCACTCGAGCGCGGCACTCACGCGTCCCCGCGCCGCACTCCATCACTTCCGCACCGCACTCCACCGTCCGCGCACGTCCCCTCCGCACTTGAGCATCGCACTCCACCGTCCCCGCGCGTCACTCCAGCGTCCGCGCGCGTTGGTCACGCACCTCCGCGACGAGGTCCATTCCTGCCTCACACGTCCTCGTCGGAGAAGTCAACGCCGTGGCACAACCCTCGCATCCCGGCCCCCCGTCACCGGTGCCACGTGGGGTGGTACCGGTGCGGTCGCCCCGCGGCTCCCCACGGGCCTCGGCACAATCCATAGAAGGAGGCAGTCCAACCACAGCAGGAGGTAGTCATGCGTAGCGAAACCCGTATCCGGCTCGACGCGGTGAACCGCGCCCTGGCGTTCACCCGCGAGCACCCGAGCCCCGACCCCGTCGCGGTCGAGCTCACCCGTAACCTGGCCGAACTCGCCGCCCACGCCGATGAGCTGCTCATTGCCCAGCGCGCCGGGATCGTCGGTTCCAAGGCCACCGTCACCGTCGCCGCCGGGATGCGCGCGGAGCTCCGGCGGGACCTCAATCACCTGCTCCGCATCGCGCGGGCGGCCGAGTCGGAGCGCCCCGGGCTGGTGGTGCAGATCAGCGTGCCCAGCCGCGTCGGCAACCGCGCCTTCATCGCCAGCGCCAGGATGGCCCTGCGCGCCGCCACCGCCGAGGCGGAGCTGCTGGCCCAGAACGGCATCGGGCAGGAATTCCTCGAACGGGTGCAGAACCTGCTCGACCGATTCCAGGCCAGCACCGCCGAGCGTGCCGCGCACCAGGTGGCCCACGTCGGCGCCTCGGCCGAGCTGCTGGACGTCGCCCGCGAGGCCACCGACGTCCTGCGCCACCTCGATGCCCTCGAGGAGCGGCGCCTCGCCGGGGAGGGCGAACTGCTCGCGGCCTGGCACGCCGCGCGCGACATCTACTGGCCCAACGGGCGGGTGAAGAAGGAAGGAGGGGAGGCCGCGGCGTGACGAGGGCAGGACGGTCGGACGGACAGACGGTAGGTACCTACCGCCCGACCGTCCGACCGCCCGACCGTCCGACCGTCCGACCGTCTTCCCACCCTATCGCCCCGCCCGGCCCGCAGTGTATCCTCCCCCCTCCTCCTCTCCCGGATCCCGCCGTGCACCGCCGTCTCCTCCCCCTGTTGCTGGCAACTCTCACCCTCTCCACCGGTACCCTGCAGGCGCAGGGCGGCGCCGACCTGACCGAGGCCCGCGCGATCTTCGCCGAGCTGATCGGGATCAACACCACCCACGAGCGGGGGAGCACCACCCCCGCGGCCGAGGCGGTGGCGCGGCGGTTCCTGGCCGCGGGATTCCCGGCGGGGGACGTGCAGGTGGTCGGCCCGGACAGCACCCACATGAACGTGGTGGTGCGGCTCCGGGGGACGGGTGCCAGGCGCCCGGTCCTGCTGCTGGCGCACCTGGATGTGGTGGAGGCGCTGCGCTCGGACTGGACGGTGGACCCGTTCACCCTGACCGAGCGCGACGGGTACTTCTACGGGCGGGGCACCAGCGACATCAAGGACGAGGCCGCCATCTTCACGGCGGTGCTGCTCGGGATGAAGCGGGACGGCGTGGTGCCGGACCGCGACCTCATCCTGGCGCTGACCGCCGGGGAGGAAGGCGGGCCGGGCAACGGGGTGCAGTGGCTGCTGGCCAATCGCCGCGAGCTGATCGATGCGGCGTACTGCATCAACGGCGATGGCGGCGACGTCCTGGCCCACGACGGGCAGGTCTATGCCCGGAACGTCCAGGCCAGCGAGAAGGTCTACATGGACCTCGACCTCACGGTCCACAACGCCGGCGGCCACAGCTCCCTGCCGCTCAAGGACAACGCCATCTACCGGCTGGCCGCCGGGCTCACGCGGCTGGCCGCGTACGACTTCCCGGCCCGGCTCAACGAGGTCACCCGCGCCTTCCTGGAGCGGAGCGCCGCCAGCATGGCGCCGACGGTCGCGCGGGACATGCGCCTGGCCGCGAGCCGCGCCGATCCCGGCGCCATCCGGCGGCTCTCGGCCATGTCCCCGTTCTTCAATGCGCAGCTCCGCACCACCTGCGTCGCCACCATGCTGGACGGGGGCCACGCCGCAAATGCCCTGCCCCAGACCGCGCACGCCAACGTCAACTGCCGCATGCTCCCGGACGAGGTCCCCGACAGCGTGATCGCGACCATCCGGCGGGTCGTGGCGGACACCGCCATCACGGTGGCGGTGCACTCCGCGCCGGTGGCGAGCCCGCTCTCGCGCCTGATCCCGGAGGTGCTGGACCCGATCGAGCGGATCACCCACGAGATGTGGCCCGGCGCGACGGTGGTGCCGAGCATGGAGACCGGCGCCACCGACGGCCTCTACCTCCGGAACGCGGGCCTGCCGGTGTACGGCGTCTCCGGCGTCACGCTCGACGAGGACGACATCCGGGCCCACGGCCGGGACGAGCGGATCCGGGTCTCCGC
>CAZYIV010000207.1:0-3229 GCA_964647615.1 uncultured Gemmatimonadaceae bacterium
AGCGCTTGCGCGCGGCGACGTAGAACTCGTGCTCGTACTTGAGGCAGCAGAGCAGGCGCCCGCAGCCGCCGGAGATCTGGGTGGGGTTGAGCGAGAGGTGCTGGTCCTTGGCGAGTGCGAGGCTCACCGGGGTGAGTTCCCCAAGCCACGTGGAGCAGCAGTACTCCCGGCCGCAGCGGCCCACGCCGCCGAGCCGCGCGGCCTCGTCCCGGACGCCGATCTGGCGCAGCTCGATCCGGGTGCGGAACTGGCTGGCCAGCTCCCGCACGAGGGCGCGGAAGTCCACCCGCTTCTCGGCCGTGAAGAAGACGGTGAGCTTGGAGCGGTCCCACTGCCACTCGGTGTCGCAGACCTTCATGTCGAGCTTGTGGTGGCGGGCCTTCGCCATCACCTGCCGGCGGGCCTCCTCCTCCTGCCGCCGCAGCTCCTCCGCGGCCCGGACCTCCTCGGCGGTGGCCCGGCGCACCACGCTGCGGAGCGAAGGCGAACCGCCGCGACGCTCGTTCGCGGGAGGCTCGGCCTCGGCGGGCTCGGCTTCGGCGGGCTCGGGGAGGGGGGCCGGATCGGGGGCGGAGGCGTCGCCGGCGTCGGCGGCTTCGGGGGCGCGGAAGGGCGCCGCGTCGGTCGCGGGCTCGCCGGTATCGTCGCCGGACGCGACCAGCGGGGTCTTCTCCGCGGTGCCGCGCTCGCAGCCGCCGCAGCTGGTGCCGCACTTCTTCTCGGCGGCGGCGCCGGCGGTGTGCACCCGGCCGAAGTCCTGTCCCCGCTCGGCCTGCACGATGACTGCCTCGCTCGGGCGGAGCGGGGCGTCATCCTCGGGCCAGCGGAAGAAATCGCGACGGGTGCCCTTGAAGCGGACTTCGACAGTCTGCGGCATCAGGCCTCGGAATAGGCGCCCATCGCGCCGAACTTGTCGGCGCGGCGGCGCACCAGCTTCTCCGGGCGGATCTTGCGCAGCTCGTTGACGTGGCGGATGAGCGCCTCGCGGAGGGCCTCGCCGGTGGCGTCGGGATCGAGGTGGGCGCCGCCGAGCGGCTCCTGGATCACCTCGTCCACCAGCTTGAAGCGGAGCAGGTCTTCGGCGGTGAGCTTCAGCGCGTCGGCGGCGCGCTCCCGCTGGCCGGCGTCCTTCCACAGGATGGCGGCACAGCCCTCGGGGGTGATGACCGAGTAGACCGAGTTCTGGAACATCAGCACGCGGTCCGCGGTGCCCAGCGCCAGCGCCCCGCCGGAGCCGCCCTCGCCGATGACCACGGCCACGATCGGGGTGGGCAGCGCCGCCATCTCCAGGATGTTGCGCGCCAGCGCCTCGGACTGGCCGCGCTCCTCGGCGCCGAGCCCGGGGTAGGCGCCCATGGTGTCGATCAGGGTGATGACCGGGGCCCCGAACTTGGCCGCCAGCTTCATGAGGCGCAGCGCCTTGCGGTAGCCCTCGGGATGGGCCATCGCGAAGTTGCGCTTCAGGTTCTCCTTGGCGTCGCGGCCCTTCTGGTGGCCGATCACCATGACCGAGGTGCCGGCCAGCCGGGCCCAGCCGCCCACGATGGCCGGGTCGTCGCGGAACAGCCGGTCGCCGTGCAGCTCCACGAAGTCGGTGAAGATGGTGCTGAGGTAGTCCAGGGTGTACGGCCGGCGGGGGTGCCGCGCCACCTGGACCCGCTGGATGGGGGTGAGGTTGGCGTAGATCTCGTGGCGCAGGGTGTTGAGCCGCACCTGCAGCAGCCGCACCTCCTCCGTCACCTCGATCTGCCGCTCCTCGCCAAGCTTCTGCAGGTCCTCGATCTGCCGCTCCAGCTCCTGCAGCGGCTTCTCGAAGTCGAGCGCGTAGTTCGATGCCATGGGGGCTCCTCAGCCGGCCTTCACGAACGCGACGGCCTCGGGGCCCAGGAGCCGCCGCAGACCGGATACCAGGTCCTCCTCCGCCGTCACCCGCACCCGCCGGGACCGGGCCCGGAGCCGCTCCCCGTTCCCGTCGCTCCATTCAATATAGAGCGGCATGGGACCGGGGTGCCGGGTACAGAGCGCCATCGCCTGTTGCAGCAATTCCGGCGCGGGCGCCTCCGGCAGCTTCCACCGGAGCGCCAGCCCGAGCGCCCCCGAGGCGCGCAGGTCCTCCAGCGGCCGGGCGGCCTCGATCACGAACGGCGCCCGCTCCTCGCCCCGGTCGCGGGCGCTGTACCCGCCGGTGAGCAGCACCGCGAGGTCGGTGCGGATGACGCCGTTCAGCTTGGCCCACGCGTCGGGAAAGACGATCGCCTCCGCGGTGCCGTGGAAGTCCTCCAGGATGAGCCGGGCGTACTCCTTCCCGGTCTTCTTGGAGATCTGCCGCTTCACCAGGGTGATCACCGCCGCCAGCGTCACCTGGTGCTCGCTCCACTCGTGCAGCGTGGCGGTGGTGCGGGCGCCGAAGACCTCCACCTCCGCCCGGAAGCGCTCGAGGGGGTGGCCGGAGATGAAGAAGCCGATCACCTCCTTTTCCCTGGCCAGGCGTTCCTGCTCGCTCCACGCGGGGAGGTCGGGGAGGGCGCCGCTGCTGGGGCGGGGGGCCTGCTCCGGGGCGTCCCCGAACAGGGAGGCCTGGCCGGCCTCCTTCTCCTGCTGGAGAAGCTGCGCCTCGCGGAGCGCCTCGTCCAGCGCCACGGTCAGCTGGGCCCGGTGGCCCCCCAGCCCGTCCAGCGCCCCGGCGGCGATCAGCGACTCCACCACCCGCTTGTTGCAGAGCCGGAGGTCCACCCCCTGGACGAACTGCGCCAGGGTGGCGTAGGGCTGCGCCTGCCGCCCGGCGATCATCGACTCGATCGCGCCCCGGCCCACGTTGCGCACCGCGCCGAGCCCGAAGCGGATCCGCCGCTCGCCGGTCACGGTGAACTTGAAGCCCGACTCATTCACGTCCGGCGGCAGCACCTCGAGCCCCAGCTCCCGCGCCTCGTTGATGTACTGCACCACCTTGTCGGTGCTGCCGATTTCCGACGACAGCAGCGCCGCCATGAACTCGGCCGGATAGTAGGTCTTGAGCCAGGCCGTCTGGTAGCTCAGCACCGAGTAGGCCACCGAGTGCGACTTGTTGAAGCCGTAGCGGCCGAAAGTCTCGATCTGCTGCGCCAGTTCGTCGGCGAGCTTGCGCGGGTGGCCGAGCGCCTGGGCCCGCTCCACGAACTTGCCGAGTTCCTTGCGGATCAGCTCCGCGTCCTTCTTGCCCACCGCCTTCCGGAGCACGTCGGCTTCGGCG
>CAZYIV010000208.1:0-3126 GCA_964647615.1 uncultured Gemmatimonadaceae bacterium
GGGAGCTACAGCCTGTCCTTCAGTTCGAGCGGACTGACCGGTGTCGGGTCGGGCAGCATCGGGCTGACCGCCGGCACGGCGACGACGGTGGCGCTGAACGCCGGAAGCGGCCAGAGCGCGACGGTCGGGACGCCGGTCTCGATCGCCCCGGCGGTCCTCGTCACCGACCAGAGCGGCAACCCGGTGAGCGGCTTCACGGTCAGCTTCGCGCCAAGCGGCGACGGCAGCGTGGGCAGCACCAGCGTGGCGACCAACAGCAGCGGCATCGCCTCCACCAGTTGGACGCTGGCCACCACGGCGGGGGCCAATACGCTGACTGTGACGGCGACCGGCCTGACCGGCAGTCCTGTGGGCTTTACTGCCACCGGCACCGCCGGCGCGGCCACCAAGCTCACCTTCTCGTCCCAGCCCACCAACATCGCCAGCGGCGCCGTGATCACGCCCGCCGTGACCGTCCGGATCGAGGACAGCTTCGGAAACCTGGTGACCAGCGCCACGACCGGGGTGACCCTCGCCTTCGGGACGGACCCGAGCGGCGGCGGCGCGACCCTGGGGGGCACCCTCCTCCAGAACGCGGTGGGCGGCGTCGCCACCTTCAGCGACCTCACCGTGGACGCGGTGTTCACCGGCTACACCCTCTCGGCGACCGCCTCCGGCCTCACCGGCGCCACCAGCTCCAGCTTCGACGTCCAGTGACCGCCGCCCTAACCGACAGGCCCCTAGGCACTTAGCCGGCCGGCCCCCGAAGGCCGGCAGGGTTGACCCCCCGACGGCCGCCCGCTAACTTTGCGGCCCTCGCCCTGGTGGTGAAACTGGTAGACACGCTATCTTGAGGGGGTAGTGCCGAAAGGCGTCGCGGTTCGAATCCGCGCCAGGGCATCCGGACCGGGGCGCACCAAGGTGCGCCCTTCGTCGTCCGGGACGCCACTGTAGCTCAGTGGTAGAGCACTCGATTCGTAATCGAGCGGTCGTCGGTTCAATCCCGACCAGTGGCTCTCCCTCCCTACAATGCACGCGGCCGCCGGGTCCTGCCCGGCGGCCGTCGCCGTTCTAGAGGCCGTCCCGCTTGTACAGCCAGTATTCCGGGCCCGCCAGGTCCTCGGGCCAGGTCTCGTCCGGCGCCGGGTCCAGCAGCGTCAGGTCGTAGCCCTCGAGGTCGGACTCGTCGCCGGCCCACACCCAGCCCTCGCCCGCCTCGCGGCGCCAGGCGTTGACGTCCTCCGCATGCTGGTCGCCGCGCCATGCTTCGCGGTCGCTCCAGCGCGCCTCGCCCTGTTCCGGCTCCCATGCTGACGGCATCGTGCCCTCCCGGCTTCCGTCCTGCTTCTCCTATCGGCAGGAGGCGTGCCGAACCCAAGAGCCGGGATTGCGACAGTCGCAAGGCAGGAAATCCGCTCGGACGGCGGAAGGCAGCTGTCGGGAGGCGGGAAAGCCGGACTTCGCGAGGGACGGCGGGCGGGCGGGTATCGCGAAAGGCCGCGGGGATGTCTCCGCCTGGAGACATCCCCGAGTGTGAGCCGGCTCACGATTCGTCGTGTCACCCCCGGGACGCGCGAAACGAGCGGCGGATGCCCGGAGCGGTGCCGCTCAGCCCAGCATGAAGTCCCGCACGTAGCCCGCCGGGATCGTCCCCATCCGCATGAACTGCTCGTGGAAGGCCCGCGCGCTGAACTTCGCGCCCTGCTGCTTCCGCAGGTCCTCGCGCAGCTCGATGATCCCGGTCTTGCCCAGGTTGTAGGTGATCGCCTGGGTCGGCCACTTGGAGTAGCGGTAGATCGCCCGCTCGGCGCCGGCCACGATCGCGCGGGCCGTCGGGTCCTTCGCGGCCGCGGCCTGGGCGCCGGGGTAGAACTCGACGTGCTCCGCGAAGTACCCCACCGCCTCGCCGAAGGTCATCCGCCCGGTGTGGATTCCCACGTCCACCCGCACCCGTACCGCACGCAGCAGCTGGCCCTGCAGCTCATACAGCCGCTCGGCGGCGGTGTAGAAGCCGTACGGCTTCCCCGCCACCGGCTCCGCCATCAGCTCCTCGGCGTAGAGCGCCCAGCCTTCCGCCGCCATCGAGTCCTCCCACATCGAGCAGGAGTCCTCCACCGCGCCGGGAGTCAGCCACCGGATGTTGCTGATCTCCGCGGCATGCTGGGTCATGTACTTGTAGTGCCAGTCGTGGCCCGGGAAGCCCTCGTGCACCGCGGTGTCGGCCACCGAGGCGCGGTTGTTGAGCTTGAGGGCCGCGGGGTCGTTCCCGGTGGGCGAGAGGTAGAACCGCCCCACGCCGCTCTTCTTGAACGGCGGGGCGGGGTAGTACGCCGCGTCGATCGTGCTCCGCAGCACCGGCGGCGTCGGGGTCACCTCCAGCCTGTAATCCGCCGGGATCTCGAACAGCTGCTGGTCGCGGCCGTAGGCCACCGCCCGCTCGCCCACCGCGCGATACCACTGGAACAGCTCGTCGTCGTCCTTCGGCGAGTCCTTGGCCAGGGCGTCCATCACCGCGCGGGTCGAGGCGCGCTTCGCGTCGTCGCTGTCCCACGTGAGCGACAGGCCGGCGTCCTTCGCCACCTGCTCGGCCACGGTGTAGATCTGCGACTCGTAGCTCGCCACCTGGTCGGCGCCGTAGGCGTAGAGGTCCTCGAGGTTCCGGTCGAGGTGCAGGCAGTTCCGCACCCGCCAGGCGTACTCCTCCTCGCCGATCGCGAAGCGGTCGGTCACATCGTTCGGGTCGTAGGCCTGCAGCAGGTAGCCGGCGAACCCCTCCCACGCATCGGCGGCGGCGCGGGTGGCGGTGTTGAGGTCGTTCAGCGTGGCGGCGGCGAAGGGCCGGTCGGCCAGGTAGCCCTTCGCGCTCTCGGGGAGCCCCTTCCGGAAGTAGTCGGCGTTGGCCTTGGCGCCGTTCACGCCGTCGCGCGCCACCATGCGGTGGTCGGGGGCGTTGCCCGACTGCACCCCGGCGGCGAGGTTGGCCCGGGCCGCCTCCAGGTAGGGCGGGATGGCGCGCAGCCGCTCGATCACCAGCCCCCACTCCTCCTCGGTGCCACGGGTGCTGCCGTCGCCGCCTTCCGGCACGGTCATCCCCTGGATCTGCCAGTCCACGCCGCGGAATGGTTCCGCCACGTAGGTGTCCACGCA
>CAZYIV010000209.1:0-3119 GCA_964647615.1 uncultured Gemmatimonadaceae bacterium
CATCCACCCGTAGACCTTCTGCAGGAAGGCCGAGATCCGGGCGGACTGCGCCTGGCTGGCGGCATATCCCTGGGTGGCTCCAAACGGACTGGTCATGAATTCCTCAGGTAAGGGTCAACCGGAATCTAGTCGCTACCGGGATAGGATGTTGATCACCCGCTCCCGGGTCGCAGCCCGGTCGCTCCCGGCTTCGCGTACCGTGACCCGGAGCAGGTACGAGCCGGGCTTGAGGTTGGACAGCCCCAGCCCGCGGGAGACGCGCTCGTAATCGGCGGAGGCCGTGAAGTCGAACGCCACCTGCAGCTGCGGCTTGGCGGTCGGCTTGTCGTCCGGGCGGCGCACTTCGCTGGTGACCTGGTACTTCCGGTCCTTCGCGAGGCCGCCCACCTCATAGAACAGCTCTACGCCGCCGCCCTTGGGAATGGCGTTGAGCGGATTGAGCGGCACCTGGTCGGTCCCGTAGCGCCAGGTCAGCCCGCTCTCCTGGCGGCCCAGGATCAGGTCCGAGAGGATGATCGCCTTGGGTGAGGCCGGGATCTGGATGCTGTCGGTGCCCACGCCGGTGCCGGCGTCCAGGCCCGGTTGGGTCACCATCGCCCGCACCTGGTAACTCCCCGGCGGCACCGGAAGCTCGAGGAGTCCGGTCAGGTGCTGGTCGCCGCGCAGGGTGTCCCGGGTCAGGAACACCCGGGTGGTGTCCAGCTGCCGGACCACGCCGGTGAGCCGGTCCAGTGCAATCACCCGGAACGCCACCGGATACAGCATCCCGGGCCCGCCATCGGGGCGCGGCCGCGGCTGCAGCTTCTCCCCCGGCACCGCGAAGACGGTGAGGATCCGGCGCCGCTCGCCATCGCCGAAGCCCACGCCATAGACCTGCACGATCGCATCGAGCGAGCTCTTGTAGTGGGGCGGGAAGCCGTCGCTGGCGACCGCGGCCGCAATCGCCGTGCGCCCCCGCATGACCTCACGCCACAGCACATCGGCGCCGAGGCGGGGGCCCTCCGGCGAGACGAGGAGTTGGTCTGCTTCGGTTCCGCCGGCGCCGGTTGCCCGCGTGGCGGCCTGCTCCAGGCTCTGGTAGGTGCGGGCCTGGGCCTGCAGCCGCTCGATCCGGTCCGCCAGCGCGGCGTAGCGCCCATCCAGCTCGGCCCGGGCGTCGAGCATCGCCGGGTCGAGTGGGAGGGATGCCGTGAGCGTGGTCGCGTCCTGGGTGCCGAGGGCGCGCGAGCCAAGGAAGTGAAAGATCCGGCGCCCCTCGGGCAGGTCGTAGGCCCACGACTCGTTGGGCGGCCCCGCCACGGAGCGCACCCGCTTGGTGGGTTCGCCATGGCGGATGTACATCACGCCGCGATCGTCCAGTTCCCACTGGGTGCGGCGGTAGCTGCGGAAGGCCGGGATCCCACCGGCCACCTCCACCATCACGTCCGCGATCGCGCCCACCTCGTACAGCGAGGCCTGATCCTGCGGGCCGAATCCCTCGGCATTGGCGGGGACGTCGTCGGGCCGGTGCGTCAGGAAGTGCTCGTGCGCGTAGACCCAGCGGCGCAGGTGCTCGGCCAGGCGCTCGTTGGGCGCCCGGAGGTTGAGCGCATCCCGCTCACGCCAGAACCGCTCCATCCAGGGCTGCAGCTGGGCCGCGGGGAGGCTGTCGAAGGCCGCCAGCTCGTCCCCCCCGGCCACCCACGCGATGTCCTCGCGATACGCGAGCCGTCCGACCTCGGAGAGGTGCTGCAGGCCCTCGAGGTAGGAGGCGACGCCCTCGTCCGGCCGCCTCAGGGCGGTCAGGGTGCGGGCCTGCTCCAGCCGGGCGAGGGCGCTGTCGCCACCGCGGCGCAGATAGTCGCCCAGGAGGTCGAGGCCCCGGGGGTAGTCCTGCAGCGCAAAGGCCACGTTCGCGCCCGCCAACTGCACCTCCGGCGCCACGGTGGGCACCAGCGCCGCGCGCGCCAGCGGTTCCGCCAGCGCCTTCGGCAGCAGGCGGTGGCCGAGCGAGAGCACGATGGCCGCCAGGGCATCGGCATTCGGGGCGAAGGTGGAGTCCACCTCGATGCCTCGGGAGAACGACCGGATCGCCGCCTCCCGGTAGGACATCCCGGACTGGGTGTAGTGACTCACCTTGGCGATGAACCCCTGCTGGTACTCGGACAGCTGGGTCAGGCCGAGGACGTACCAGGCGAAGGGCCACTTGCTCTCCGCGTCGAGCGCCCGCTCGATCGGCTGCAGCGCCTGGTCGTACGGCCCGCGGTCGGTGCCGAGGTCGCCGCGGCGGCGGGCGATGAGCCCGGCGCGGAGGAACCCCACGGGTCCCGACACCTTCTGGTCCGCCAGGGGCTGGAGGGCGTCGGCGGTGCTGATCTGGGTCAGGGTGTCGATGAAGGCGAGCAGTGCGGTGCGATCAGCGGGCGACTGGCCGCGGAGGCCGGACGGCACGAGGGCGGCCAGCAACAGGAACGCCAGGGTACCGCACCGCCGGAGAGAGGTTGCTGCCATCGGCACCTGCTGGGTGGGGGGATCCGGCCGGGGGGACGACTCTCGGGTGTCCCGCGACACAGTCCCGCGCGGTCAGTAGTCCCGGCCTCCCGGGGTGGAGGTCCGGGGCCGGCGGCCCTCGTGGGTCGAGAGCTGCTGGCGCTCGATTTGCTCAAGCATGGCGCGCGCCTGGTTGTCGTCAAGCTCGTCCACCGATTCGCCCTCGTCTCCGCCGGTGCCGCCACCGGCCAGGGCCCCGACCGCACTCTGGCGGCTGCCTTCGTAGCCCTCCTCGTGCCCGCCCTGGCCGTACTCCGCGCGCCCGCCCCGGCCCCGGGAGCCCTCCTGGCCCACATCACCCCGGCGGAGCAGCGCGATCTCCAGATTCCACTTGGCGTCCTTGTCGTCCGGATTGAGCCGGAGGCTCTCCTCATAGGCATCGAGGGAGCGCTCCAGGTAGCCGCTCAGCGCGTTGGCATCCTCGTCCGCACGGACGAAGGAGTTCCCCATGTTGTAGTAGGCCTCGGCGCGCAGCTTCGGGGAGGCACTGCCCAGCGCGTCGCGGAAGGTCTTGGCCGCCTCGTTGTACTGCTTCAGCCGGTAGAGCGAGTTGCCGGCGTTGAACCGGACGTCGGGTCCGCCCTGCTGCC
>CAZYIV010000210.1:0-3102 GCA_964647615.1 uncultured Gemmatimonadaceae bacterium
GAGTGGCGCGCCGGCTGGGTGCTGGGGGCCCTGCTCACCCTGGGCTTCACCACCCAGACTGCGGGACTACAGTGGACCACGGCCAGCCGCTCCGGCTTCCTCACCTCGCTGTATATCCCCTTCACCCCGCTCGTGGTGCTGCTGGTCTTCCGCACCCTGCCCGGACGGCTCGCCACCCTGGGCCTGGTCTTCGCGATGGGCGGCACGCTGCTCCTCACCCGCCCCGGCCAGCTGACCGGCGGCTTCAACACCGGCGACGTGCTCTCGGTGATCTGCGCCCTCTGCTTCGCGGCGCACATGGTCGCCACCGGCCACTTCGCGGTGCGCTACCGGGTGGAACACCTCATGATGGCGCAGATCGTCGTGGCGGCGGTGCTCACCAGCCTTGCCACACCGGTCCTGGAACAGCCGCGGCTGCACTTCACCCCGTTCCTGCTGGCGATGATCGGGTATGAGGCGGTCCTCGCGTCGGTGCTGGCCATCCGGCTGCAGCTGGCGGCCCAGCAGGTGCTCACCGCCACCCACGCCGCGCTGGTGTACGCCCTGGAGCCGGTCGTGGCGGCGGTCGCGAGCCTGCCGCTCACCGGCGAGGTCCTCACGCCATCCCAATGGGCCGGCGGCCTCCTCATCCTTTGTGCCAGCCTTCTGCCGGAGCTTCGTCGCCGGACCTTTACCGATCCTTGACGCCCAACCCGCCTCGGGGTGACTGCCCGCCGCGATTCTCCCGCGCATCCGGCAGATCCAGTTCCGCACCCTCCCACTCCCGAGGTCCCATGTCCCGCCTGCTGCGCACCACGGTCCTTGCCGCCACGGCCACGTTCGGCCTGGCCGCCTGCGACGCGTCGCACGATCCCGCCGGCACCACGGCCGTTCCGGCGGCGATCGGCGCCGCCGTCCGCACCACCCAGCCCCCCCAGGCCCTGCTCATGCCCGGCATCGCCGGCGAGGTGATCCCCTGGCTCACCGTCGGCGACACCCTCCCCGACGGCAGCCTCTGGGCCCCGATCCCCGACGGCATCGGCGGCTACGCCAGCGGCAACAACCTGGTGCTCTTCGTCAACCACGAGATGAGCAGCTCCGGGGTGAAGGACGGCAACGGCGTCACCCAGTTCGCCTACGCGCGGGTCTCGAAGCTCACCATCGACCGCCGCACCCGCAGCGTGGTGGACGCCACTTACGTGGTGGACGGCAGCGAGCAGTACCAGCGGCTCTGCTCGGCCACCTGGGTCGGGGCCCGGGAAGGCTTCCCCTCGGGCTACTTCCTGACCGGTGAAGAGTCGCTCGGCACCCTGAACGACGGCATCCAGCTGGCGATCGCCAGCGATGGCACGGTGCATCAGCTGCCGTGGATGGGTCGCTTCTCGCACGAGAACGCGACCGCCGTGCCCTACCCGGGCAAGGTCGTGGTCATCGGCACCGACGACACCAACGGCGCCTCCGAGCTCTACATGTACGTGGGCGACACCGAGGCCGACTTCATCAACGGCACCGGCAAGCTGTACGTGCTCGCCAGCGACAAGGTCGCCCACTCCGGCTACATGACCACCGGCGAGGGCTACGCGGGGTACTGGGTCGAGGTGCCGGATCCGGCCTCGCTCAGCTCTTCCCAGCTGCAGGCGACGGTCAACGGCCTCGGCGCGCTGCCCTTCGTCCGGCTGGAGGACTCGGACTACGATCACCGGCCGGGCGCCGCGCCGGGTCTGTACTTCGTGGATACCGGCAACGAGGGCGTGATGTGCGGCGCCACCGCCTGCGACCCCTACGGCTCGATCTACCAGCTGCGGTTCGACCGGCACTCGCCGACCGGGCCGGTCCGCTTCCGCCTGCTCTCCCGCTCCACCGGGGCCCAGGCCGGCTGGTCGGCGCCGGACAACATCGCCTCCGGCGGGCGCAGCCTGATGCTGCAGGAAGACCCGGCCAACGCGACCTTCGCCGGCCAGCGCGCACCGCAGATCTGGCAGTTCAACTACACCGGCACCGGCGCGCTCACCGCCGGCCGCGCGGTGGCCGAGCTCGACAACCCGACCTGCGATGACACCGCCGGCACCTGCTGGGAGTCGAGCGGCATCATCGACGCCTCGGCCTGGTACGGCCCGGGCGCCTGGCTGTTCGACGTGCAGGCCCACACCCTGCCCGCGCCCGGCGCCAACCTGGTCAAGGAAAACGGCCAGCTCCTGCTGCTCCGCATCCAGGGCAGCTGAGCCGGACCGCAGAACGACGGCGGGGCGGATCCACCGGATCCGCCCCGCCGTTGCATCTCCAGCCACCGGACGCGGCTCAACTGCCGGTGGCGCGCCGTGCCGGCGGTTCGGTCTGGGCCAGCCGCTGGTGCGCCTCGCGCAGCAGCGCCTCGGTGGTCTCCCAGTCCAGGCAGCCATCGGTGATGGAGACGCCGTAGCGGAGCCCCGCCACCCCGTCCTCCAGTTTCTGGCTCCCGGCGTGCAGGTGACTCTCCAGCATGGCGCCGAGCAGGTGGGACGAGCCCTCCGCCCGCTGCCGCACCACATCCCGGAAGACGTGCGGCTGCCGGGTGGGGTCCTTGCTCGAGTTGCCGTGGCTGCAGTCCACCATGACCCGGGTCGGGAGCCCGCGGGCGGCGCACAGCGCGCTGGCCTCGGTGACCGAGGCCGCGTCGTAGTTGGTGCGCCCGCCCCCGCCCCGCAGGACCAGGTGCCGCTCCGGGTTGCCGGTGGTATGGACGATCGCGCCGCGGCCGGCGTCATCCATGCCGAGGAAGGTGTGCGGCGTGCCCGCCGCCTGCATCGCATCGAGCGCCACGTGCAGGTTGCCGTCGGTGGTGTTCTTGAAGCCGACCGGCATGGACAGGCCGCTGGCCATCTCCCGGTGGGTCTGGGACTCGGCGGTCCGGGCACCGATCGCGGTCCAGCAGACCAGGTCGGCGATGTACTGCGGCACCACCGGCCCCAGCAGTTCGGTGGCGCAGGGCAGCCCCAGCCCGTTGATGTCGAGCAGCAGCCGCCGCGCGGTGCGCAGCCCCAGCATCATGTCCCGGGTACCGTCGAGGTGGGGATCGTTGATCAGCCCCTTCCAGCCCACCGTGGTCCGCGGCTTCTCGAAATACACCCGCATCACCAGGAACAG
>CAZYIV010000211.1:0-3060 GCA_964647615.1 uncultured Gemmatimonadaceae bacterium
CGGGCTGCTCCTGCCGTGGCTCGGGCTGCTCGAGCGCCGGGGCCTGCGCGGCGCCTGGCACCAGCTGCACGGCGCCGGGACCACGCTCGCCTACTGGAGCGGTGTCGCGGCCCAGCTCGGCGGCGGCCCAGCCGCAGCGGCGGAGCTTGGGCGCCTGCTGAGCCGCAGGTCCGGTGCGGCGGAAGCCGGTGCGTGGCTCGACCTCGATCTCGAGGCCGGGCTCGAGGAGGCGGAGCGGCACCTCGAGGCCCGGCGACCCGGTGGCCTGCGGGTGACATGGCGCGGCGTGCCAGTCGGGGAGGTGGCCGCCACGCCCGGCGCCGAGGCCCTGGGCGGACGTCACCTCCGCCCGCTCCTCGCCGAGCGGCTCGCCTGGGAGATGGCCTACCAGCTCGCCACCGACCGGCTGGGGGGCGCATGATCCCGCTGCCCTACCTGCCCACCCCCGTCGCGGTGCTCCAGCTGGAGCTGGCGGCCCCCCGCCGGGACCTGCCGGTCCCCGCAGGGAGCCGGGCCGCGCGGATCCTGGTACGGGCACACGGCTCCCCGCTCGGCTGGGTCACCGTGGAGCAGCCCGCCAGCCGCATCACCATCGAACAACAGGACGAGGCGCTCCGCCGGCAACTGGCCGGCCCCGTCTTCCGCGAGGCGACGGCCCGGGCGCTGCGGGCCGGCGCGCCCGCCCCGCCGCTGCCGCCGATCAGTGTCGTGGTCTGTACCCGCGACCGTGAGGCACTGCTCGCCGAGTGCCTGGCGGCGCTGGCGGGGCTCGACTATCCGGAGTACGAGGTCCTGGTGGTGGACAACGCCTCCGTCCGCCCCGAGACCGCCCGGCTCGCGGCAGCGAGAAGCGTCCGCTGCGTGCGAGAGGACCGGCCGGGACTCGACTGGGCCAGGAATCGCGGAATCGCGGAGGCGCGCCACGGGATCATCGCCTTCACCGACGACGATGTGCGGGTGGACCCGCAGTGGCTCCGGGCGGTGGCGGCTGGCTTCGTGGACCCCGAGACGATGCTGGTCACCGGGCTGATCGCGCCGCTCGAGCTGGAGACACCGGCGCAGGTCGCGTTCGAGTACGCATATGGCGGCATGGACAAGGGCTGCACCCCGCGGCGCTGGGGGCCCGGCCCCCTCCCGCCCGGCGCGCGGCTCTCCTCCCACCATCTGGGTGCCGGGGCCAACATGGCCTTCCGACGGACCGTGTTCGCGCAGGTCGGGACGTTCGACACCGGACTGGACGTCGGCACGCCATCGCACGGCGGCGGCGACCTCGACATGTTCTTCCGGGTGATCGCCGCCGGCCACGTCGCGCGCTACCTGCCCGGGGCGCTGGTGTGGCACCGGCACCGGCGGGAAATGCCCGCGCTGCGGCGGCAGCTGCGGGACAACGGCCGTGCCTTCGGGACCTACCTGCTCACCCGACTCGCGGCGAGGGACGGGGTTCGACGCGGGGAAGTCGTGCGCTACGCCGCGGGTACCTGGGGCTCGTGGCTGGTGGGACGCGTGGTGCGGCGCTTCCGGCGGCGCGAGATGCTGCCGCTCTGGCTTCAGGCGGAGGAACTGCTGGGGGCGTGCGCGAGCCCTTGGGCGTGGCTCTCCACGCGAGCCTCGGATGCCCGCCTCCGGCGGGCGGCGGGGCTTCACGTCGGGCCGCCCGCCCCGCTGTCGGGACGCTGATCCAGGCCCCTGCCGGGAGGTGGCTCCCGCGGCCGGATGGACTGCGCCGCCTTGCCGGAAGGAGCTTCATGGCGGCTTCATGATTCATCAAGATTTGTTGGTGTAAGATCCTCCCATGCGGTCACGTCCCCAGGCCGCGGGAGGCAGCACAGCATGACCTCTGGCCAGCTCCCCCGGCGCCTCGGCCTGCCGGTCCTCGAGGGACCGGCGCCCGCCCCGACGCCTTCGCCGGCGCCGGGTGCCTGGCGCCGCCGTCCCCGCACCTTCCTGGCCCTCGGGGCTGCGGCGTGGCTCGGGCTCTATCGGCTGCTCCAGCCGGTCTCGGCGGCCGTCGTGGCCCTGCTGCCGGTGGATCCGGCGAGTCACCTCGGCACCTCGCTGCAGTTCTTCTTCTTCGACGTGCCGAAGGTCCTGCTGCTCCTCACCGGCATCGTCTTCGTGATGGGCATCATCAACTCCTACTTCACCCCGGAGCGCACCCGCGCGCTCCTGGCCGGGCGGCATGAGGGCCTGGGCAACGTCCTCGCCGCCAGCCTCGGGGTGGTGACGCCGTTCTGTTCCTGTTCCGCCGTGCCGCTCTTCCTCGGCTTCGTGCAGGCGGGGATCCCGCTCGGCATCACCTTCTCCTTCCTGATCGCGGCGCCGATGGTGAACGAGGTGGCGCTGACGCTGCTCTTCGGCCTGTTCGGCTGGCGGATTGCCCTGCTCTACCTCGGGCTCGGGCTCGGGGTGGCAGTCGGGGCCGGCTGGGTGCTTGGACGGTTGCACCTCGAGGGCTACCTGGAATCGTGGGTCCGGGCCATGCCGCAGCGCAGCCCCGCCTTCCGGGCCCAGGCGGCGCCGTTGGCGGACCGGCTGGCGGCCGGTGGCCGCGCGGTGCGGGAGATCGTCGGGAAGGTGTGGCCGTACGTGGTGCTCGGGATCGCCGTCGGCGCCGGGATCCATGGGTTCGTCCCGGCCGACTACCTGGCGGGCGCCCTGGGCCGGGAGGCCTGGTGGAGTGTGCCGCTCGCCGTGGTGATCGGGGTGCCACTGTACTCCAACGCCGCCGGCATCATCCCGGTGGTCCAGGCGCTGCTCGCCAAGGGGGCGGCGCTGGGGACGGTCCTGGCGTTCATGATGAGCGTGATCGCCCTCTCGCTGCCGGAGATGGTGATCCTGCGGAAGGTACTGACCCCGCGGCTCATCGCGGTGTTTCTCGGGGTGGTGGCGACCGGCATCCTGCTGGTCGGTTACGTGTTCAATGCCGTGCTCTAGTGTGGCGGGGCGGGGGGGCCCTCGTTTCCGCCCGGCGGCGCTATATTGTCCCTCGCCGGGGCTGGTCCCCGGGGGTCAGGGGCGGTAGCTCAGCTGGGAGAGCACCTGCTTTGCAAGCAGGGGGTC
>CAZYIV010000212.1:0-3026 GCA_964647615.1 uncultured Gemmatimonadaceae bacterium
CCACGATGCTCGAGCCGCGCGCGGTGTTCGATTCGGGCTTCGTGAAGAAGCAGCTCGCCGCCTACCAGCGGAACCAGCGCCGGGGCGAGGACAGCGACCGTGAGGGGTATGAGTTCTACGACGTGACCAGCTGGTCGCTGCCGCTCACCCAGGGCCTCGATGCCTGGTGGAGCGACGACACCAGCCGGGTGGGGGCGGAGCGGGTGACCGGCCCGGCGCCCCGCCAGGTGACCGCCCCGGCCCGGGCCGCCTCCGGCTACCTCTTCGGCGATGACGACGAGGCCGGCGCCCGTCTCGCCATGCGGCTGCTCCGCGAGGGGTTCGCCGTGGGCGTGGCGGGGCGGGACATCATCGCCGGCGGGGCGGGGTACCCCCCGGGGACCTTCGTGGTGCGGACGCAGCGGAACCCCGAGACGGTGCACGCGCGCATCGCCGCGCTGGCGCAGGAGCTCGGCGTCACCGTGACGCCGGTGCAGTCGGCCTTCCCCGATAGCGGGCAGTACGGCATCGGCAGCGAGGTGGTGAACGCGCTGCACGCACCACGCATCCTGCTCGCCGCCGGCGACGGGGTGGACCAGACCACCTTCGGTGCGCTGTGGTTCTACTTCGAGCAGGAGCTGGGGATCCCGGTGATCCCGGTGAACCTCGAGAGCGTGGGCCGGATGGACCTGACCCCGTACAACGTCCTCATCGTGCCCGATGGCTCGCCGGGCCGCATGGCGCGCGAGCTGGGCGAGAACGGCGCCGCCCGGCTGAAGGCGTGGGTGGAGAGCGGCGCGGCGGTCATCGCGGTGGGCGACGCCGTGGCGCTGCTGCGGCGCAAGGAGCTGGGGCTCGCGTCCGTCGCCGAGGTGACCGGCGACAGCAGCGGCGCCAAGGACACCAGCGTCACCGCGAGCCCGGTCGTCGGTCCGCCGCTGGTCTCCCCCAGCGCCGCCGGCGGCACCCGGCCGGAGTTCATCCCGGGCAGCATCTTCCGCGCGACCCTGGAGCGGACCCACTGGCTCACCTACGGCTACCGCGGCGACCAGCTGCCGGTGTTCCTCGAGACCAGTTCCCTGCTCAAGCCGTCGGAGAAGGGCGCCAACCCGGTGGTCTTCACCGGGACCGACCTGCTGCTCTCGGGCTGGAGCTGGCCCGCCAACACCGAGCGCTTCGTGCGAAACAGCGTGTATGCCGCGGTGGAGTCGGCGGGGCGGGGGACGGTGGTGCTGTTCGCCAGCAACCCGGTCTACCGCGGCTTCTGGCGGGGGCCGGCCCGGCTGCTCACCAACGCGGTGCTGATGGCCCCGGGGCGGTGACCGCCCCCGCGCTGGTGCTCCTCGCCGCCGGGCTCGGCAGCCGGTACGGCGGGCTCAAGCAGCTGGACCCGCTGGGGCCCGGCGGCTCCACGCTGATGGACTACGCGGTGTATGACGGCTGGCGCGCCGGCTTCGGGTCGGTGGTGCTGATCCTGCGGCCGGACATCGTGGAGCAGGCGGAAGCGAGCATCGCCGCGCGGTACCGGAGCCGCCTGCCGGTGCGGATTGCGGTGCAGCGGCTCGATGGGATCCCGGCGCCCTACACCGTCCCCACCGGCCGCACCCGGCCGTGGGGGACCGCCCAGGCGGTGCTCGCCGCGCGGGAAGAGGTGCAGGGCCCCTTCGCCGTGCTCAATGCCGATGACTTCTACGGCCGCGAGGCGCTGGAGCGCGCCGCGGCCTTCCTGGGCCGGCTTCCTGGCGGGGGGCGGTCGCATGCGGTCGTGGGCTACCACCTTGACCGCACCGCGAGCCCGGCGGGCGGGGTCACTCGCGCGCTGCTGACCCGGGACGCCGAGGGACGGCTGACCGGCATCGAGGAGACCCGGGAGCTGCGGGCCACCGCGGACGGGATGTTCGAGGGCAGGGGCCGCGCGGGGGCCGTGCGGGTGCCGCCGGACACGCTGGTCTCGATGAACCTCTGGGCCTTCGGGCCGGGCGTCTTTCCGCTGCTCGACCGGGTGTTCCGCGACTTCCTCGCCGGGGCACCCGGGCCGGACGCCGAGTGCTACCTGCCCGAGGCGCTGCAGCGCGGGCTGCGGGAGGGCGAGGCGACCATTACCGTCCTGCCCACCACCAGCCGCTGGTGCGGGGTCACCTACGCCGCCGATCGCGAGTGGGTCCGCGCCGCGCTGGAGGCGATGGTCCGCGCCGGGGACTACCCCGAACACCTCTGGTCGTGACCTCGGGCCCGCCGCCGGAGGTGCTGGCCGGCTTCGGCCTGGAGGCCGCCGACGCGCCCACCCGCCAGGGGGGCGGCCACATCAACAGCTCGTGGATCATCCCGGAGCGCGGCGGCATCCGCTGGCTGCTGCAGCGGCTCAATCCCGCCGTGTTTCCGGATGGCCTCGCCGTGGCCCGGAACGGGGCGGTGGTTTCCGAGCATCTCGCCCGCGCCGCGACGGACGCCCCCGACTGGCGCGTGCCCCGGCCACGCCGCACGACCGCCGGCGCCGTGGCCCTCACCGATGCCGCGGGCGGCTGGTGGCGCTGCTTCGGACTGCTCGAGGGCGTCACCGCGATTCCGCATGCGCGTACCCCGGCCGAGGCGCACGAGGTGGGACGGGCCTTCGGCCGGTTCCACGCCTTCCTGGCCGACTACACCGGCCCGCCGCTCACCGAGATTCTCCCCGGATTCCACGACACGCCGGCGCGATTCGCCCGCCTGGCGCCGGCGGCGGCCGGCGCCCCGGCCTCGCGGCGGGACGCCGCGGCGGCCGAGCTCCGGTTCGCGGAACGGCACGCGGACTGGGCCGGCTGGCTCGCCGGGGCCGCGCTCCCGCGGCGGGTGACCCACAACGATGCCAAGGCGGCGAACGTGCTGCTGGACGCCGGGAGTGGCCGGGCGGCGGCGGTGGTGGACCTGGACACGGTGATGCACGGAACGCTGCTGCACGACGTGGGCGACCTGCTGCGCTCCACGGCAAGCGCCGTGGCGGAGGACGCCCCGGGCGTGGAGACGCTGGCGGTGGATCCGGCCCAGTGTCAGGCGCTGTTCGAGGGATT
>CAZYIV010000213.1:0-3025 GCA_964647615.1 uncultured Gemmatimonadaceae bacterium
CCGGCGGGGATCAAGTTCACGGTGGACAACAACACCATCGTGAAGATCGAGGGGCCGGACAAGGAGCTGGTGGGGCAGGTCGCCGCCGAGATCCGGAGCCTGCGGAAGCCCGAGCCGTACAAGGGCAAGGGCGTGCGCTACCAGGGTGAAACCGTGCGCCGCAAGGCCGGCAAGACAGGAGCCAAGTAACGATGCGCGCAGTCAAGTCGCCGTCCACGCGGCAGGAACTCCGGTCCCGGCGGCACCTGCGGGTGCGGAAGAAGGTGGCCGGCACCGCGGAGCGGCCCCGGCTGGCGGTGTTCCGCTCGCTCAAGCACATCTACGCCCAGCTGATCGACGACGATCGCGGGGTGTGCCTGCTCGGCGTGGCCGACAGCTCCGAGGGGGTCACCCCCGACGGGGCCGGCAAGATCGGGAAGGCGAAGGGCCTGGGGAAGGCGCTCGCCGCCAAGGCGAAGGCCGCCGGCGTCACCCGGGTGGTGTTCGACCGGGCGGGCTATCGTTATCACGGGCGCGTGAAGGCCGTCGCCGACGGCGCGCGCGAAGCCGGACTGGAGTTCTAGATCATGGCAGACGAGACGGTGTCCGCCGGGGGCGAGTCCCCGGCCCAGGGCGGCAATGAGGGGCGCGGGCGCGGCGGCCGGGGCGGGCGTGGCGGGCCGGGCGGTGGCCGGGGCCGCGGCGATGGCCGGGGCCGGGGCGGCGACCGCGGCAAGCGCGGCGACCGGGACCAGGAGCACAGCGAGTTCATCGAGAACGTGGTGGCGATCAACCGCGTGGCCAAGGTGGTGAAGGGCGGCCGGCGGTTCTCGTTCAACGCGCTCGTGGCGGTGGGCGACGGCAAGGGCCGGGTGGGCATCGCCACCGGCAAGGCCAACGAGGTCTCCGAGGCGGTCCGCAAGGCGGTCGAGGCGGCCAAGCGCAAGATGGTGGACGTGCCCCGCATCGGCGCGACCATCCCGCACGAGGTGCTGGGACGCCACGGCGCGGGCCGGGTGCTGCTCAAGCCCGCCGCCAGCGGTACCGGCGTCATCGCCGGCGGCCCGGTGCGCTCGGTGCTGGCCTGCGCCGGCATCAGCGACATCCTCACCAAGTGCCTCGGCTCCACCAACCCGCACAACATGGTGCGGGCGACCGTGGACGGGCTGACCCAGCTGGTCACGGCGCGCCAGGTGGCGCGCGAGCGCGGCGTGGAGGCGGACACGATCGCCTACCGCGCGCCGCAGGAGGTCTGAGATGGGGCGGAATCCCGTCGTCGGGCGGCAGGGCCCGGCGTATCACGCGGCCACGATCCCGACCGAGGCCCAGGCCCGGCGGCTCCAGGTCACCCAGATCCGGTCCGGGATCGGGCACCCGGAGACCATGCGGCGCACCCTCAAGGCGCTGGGGCTCAAGCGGCACCAGGCCGTGAGTGAGGTGCCCAACACCGCCTCGGTGCGGGGGATGCTGTTCAAGGTGCGTCACCTCGTCGAGGTGGCGCCGGCCCAGGAGAAGTAAATGGCGGACACCAAGGAGCCCATCACGCTGTCCAACCTGCGCCCGGCCCCCGGGGCCCGGCGGGGGAAGATGCGCGTCGGGCGCGGCCCCGGCTCGGGCAAGGGCAAGACCTCCGGGCGCGGCCACAAGGGCCACAAGGCGCGGCAGGGCGGGGAGACCAACCCGGGCTTCGAGGGCGGGCAGATGCCGATGTACCGCCGCCTGCCGAAGCGCGGATTCACCAACCCGTTCAAGGTGATCGCGCAGCCCGTGAACCTGAAGGACCTCGCCGGCCTCGCGGCCACCGAGGTCAACCCGGACACCCTCCACGCCGCCGGCCTCATCGCCAAGCGCGACGTGCCGGTGAAGCTGCTCGGGACCGGCGCGGTGGACCGCGCCTACAGCGTCTCGGGTGTGCGGCTCTCCGGCGCGGCCCGGAGCAAGATCGAGCAGGCCGGCGGGAAGATCAGCGCCGAATGACCGCCACCACCCGTCCCGTGCTCGGGATGGACCCGGAGCTGCAGAAGAAGATCGGGTTCACCCTCCTCGCCCTGGTCATCTACCGGGTCGGTGCGCACATCTTCGCACCCGGCGTCAACGTCCAGGCGATCACCGATTTCGTCCGCAACTCGGCCGCGGCCGGGTTCTTCGGGCTGTACGACACCCTGGGCGGCGGGCTCTCCCGCGCCACGGTGTTCGCCCTGGGCATCATGCCCTACATCTCGGCCTCGATCATCTTCCAGCTCGCCGGCGGCATCGTGCCCTCGGTGGGGAAGATGCAGAAGGACGAGGAAGGCAAGAAGAAGCTCACCCAGTGGACCCGGTACTGCACCGTCGCCATCGCGCTGGCGCAGGCGTACACCTTCGCGGTGTTCACCGAGAGCGTGCCCGGCGCGGTGGCGGTGCCCACCTTCTGGACCCGGCTCTCGATGGTGGTGGTGCTCACCACCGGCGCCATCTTCGTGATGTGGCTGGGCGAGCAGATCACCGAGCGGGGCATCGGGAACGGGATGAGCCTGCTCATCACCTTCTCGATCCTGGACCGGCTCTGGCCCGGCCTGATCAACATGATCGGGTTCTGGAAGAGCGGCGCGCTGAGCCTCGGGAAGATCATCCTGTTCCTCGCGATCATGGTGGCGATCATCGCCGCCGTGACCGCCATGCACCTGGCCGCCCGCCGGATCCCGGTGCAGATCCCCCGCAAGGTGATGGGCCGCGGCCGCATGACCCAGGGCCAGAAGACCTTCATCCCGATCCGGCTGATCACCGCCGGCGTGATGCCGATCGTCTTCGCCCAGACGATCATCATCGTCCCCGGCACCCTGGCGAGCCTCACCCAGCACACCTGGATGCGGGCCATGGCCGATATCTTCGCCCCGGGCGAGGCGGTCTACGACCTGACGCTGGCGATGCTGATCCTGCTCTTCAGCTACTTCTACACGTCCATCATCTTCAACTCGGTGGACCTGGCGGAGAACCTCAAGAAGCAGGGCGGCTTCATCCCCGGCGTGAAGCCGGGCGCCAGCACCGCCGACTACATCGACAACGT
>CAZYIV010000214.1:0-2998 GCA_964647615.1 uncultured Gemmatimonadaceae bacterium
GGACACCACCCCGACGCCGGGCGGCGCCGGCGGACGCAGCGCGGTCAGGGTCCCGGCACCGCCTGGCGGAACAGCTCCTCGAACTCCCGCAGCCGCGACGTAGGACCATTCGCCACCATGCGCACCCCGCGCGCGGGCACCTGACATTCCAGCAGCGGCGCCCACGACAGCTCCGGATCCCGGGCGCCACCGGGGCGCTGGCAGAGGATCGCGGTCGTGCCGGCGGAATCCACCCAGCAGCGGCCCTCGCTCAGGCCGCAGTTGTAGGAGGCCGCCTGGAAGCGGGCGTCGGCCTCGCGGGTCAGGTCGAGCAGCGCCATCCGTGCAGCCCAGCCCTGCACACTGGTCGGCGGCTGCATCTCGATCACCTCGAGGTGCCCCGTGCTGGTGCTGAACACCAAGTCGGGTGGCAGGTGGAGTGGGAGGGTCCGCCAGAGGGTGTCGTGCTGGGCGCGGGTGACGGCGAGGGAGTCGAGGGGTCGGGACTCGGCGACGCGCAGGCGTGGCTGCGCCGCGATCTGCCGCCACATCAGGAAGCCGGCGAACGCGGCGGCCACCGCCACCAACCCGAGGATGCTGGCGAGGTCGCGGAGGGTGAGGCGGAGGTCAGCATCGGGGCGAACCTTGACCAACGGCTCTTCCCTCAAGCTGTCTGTGGGGGTGGCAACGACGGTCCCGCCATCTGCAGCTGCACGTTCTGCACAGCGTGTTGCATGACAAACGCCCGCCCAATCTGGTTCTCCACGATCTTCGCTGCCGCTGTCGCACTGAACGTGTGCGTCGTGGCGTGAAACACGGTGAGCACCAGATCCTGGAGCTTCTGGTCGTGCTCCAGGTCGTCCACGACCAAGCCCTTCGCCTTGGCCAGGTCCCTGTGGACCGGGCGACCGTGACTCTTGAACGTGGCATGGTCCGAGAGCCATTTCGCGATGGCCTTCGCCTTGCGTTGCGCCTTCTGTCGACCAAGCGGGGCAAGCATCCACGTCCGGAGCCACTCTGCCACGAGCTCCTCCGCCAGGTCCAGGGCGTTGTAGCACTGGATCAGCAGCGAGGGTCCATACTGCGGCAGGATGGGGATCCAGGCGCCGAGAAGCGCTGGGTCCTTGCACTGGTCCTTGGCCAGATCGAACTGCTCCAGGATGGCCTGTGCCGGATGCGCCATGGTCATCCCATTCGGCACCGGCAGGATGAACTGGGGATCGATCGGGCCAAGCGACGAGTGCTTGCCCATGACGATCCGGTTGGATGCACAGGCAAGCATGGTCGCCGCCGACATCGCGGCGTGCGGAACGATCACCCGGATGTCATCGAACTTGGAGCGGAGGTAATGGACCAGCGCCTCGGCGGCGTCCGGTGATCCACCTGGACTGTGCAGGACGAGGTCGAGCCCGCGTTGACCATCCAGCCCGTGCACGACTTCCATGAGTCCCTGAACATCTGCAAGCGAGATGGAGATCAGTCCCGGGTCTGCCGCACCCGGCTGAGTCCATTTGGTGGCGTAGAGGATGGTGTTGCGCCCCGTATGGGCAGACAGGGCGGAGAGGTACTTCCGGCGAACGACATCAAACGCCAAGGGGCCGTGTTGTGCCGTCGCGGCCGTCAACTCCGGGATCAGTTCTCCCCAGGTGGGCACGTTCTAGTCCGGCGAACTGGCTCAGGCGCTCGAGGCACCAGAGGTGATGACAATCCGGCGCTCGGCCTGGACCTGGAACCCACCGGCCCTGGCCACGGTCCTGGCGTGCTGTTGGTAGAGCTGGAGGAGATCGGCAACACCCGGGAGCCGCGCTCCCGAGGCCTGCAATTCCGCGGCGTCTCGCTCAAGCTGAGCAGGGGAGGACTTGGCGGTGGGAGAAGTTGCCTTGGCCATGGATGCGAATATACAGGAAAGGCCTGCCGGGAACAGAGCCGGAAAACGCGGCCTGGGGTCGGATCGCCGCAATTCCTGGCTGCTGGCGCGACACCCGCGATCCCAATTCCAAGGTATCGGCAATACCAATGGCCGCTTGAGCCCCTCCGGGTACGCGACCGACCGTCGGGTGGGTACAGCACGGGCGGACACCGGTCGGTCAGCGTCGCGACCGGCGTATTCAGTCCATTCGTTGGATGCCCACCGGATCGAAGGCACTGATCAGGCGACAGACCTGGCCCGGAACGAGCCGTCCGTCGCGAGCCTTGAGGACGAATCGTACGGCAACCGTCCCCCGGTCGGAGCTGCGCACCCGAAGGGACCCGATCTCCGCCCGGTAGACATGCTCATCCCAAGGAAATGGACAGGGCGGCTCCGCCGGTGCAGGCGGAGTGGCAGGCGCCACCGCGCACCAAGGCCCATGCGGGCGCGCCCGCCCGACTCCTGCCTCAACGTCCACCGGCAGGCTGGCCCCGACATGGAAGCCCACCTCGTACTCGAGGTTGGGGGCGAGCCTGTGCAGGGTGCGGTCAAAGGTGAGCCTGGTCCCATCGGCGGCTTTGCGGATTTCCCAGCCCTTCCATCCCTTACGGCCATCCAGCTCATAGGTCTTCGGATCGCGGCTGTAACGCACCGCCGGCGCAATGCCGGCTAGACCGGAGGGGAAGTCCTCGGGCCAGAGCATCGCCCGGCTGTCCGCCGCGAGTGCGTACCCATAGTTGTAGATGTTGTACAGTCTGGCCGTGAGTTCTCGCCCGCGGTCGGTCAGTGGCCGCAGCCCCAGGCAATAGAGCATATGGCGGAGCCGGTGCTGGCCGGGATCCTCGATGCCACACGCCCGGGCAGCCTGTTCCATGTACCAGAAGGTCATCGCGAAGCCGGCGGCCGCCAGCTCCTCCGTGGAGGGCGCGAGCGTCAGCCGGTTGACGCCCGCGACCATGGTCGGGGCAGACGCTGTACGGTATCCGGCTGGGAGCGGGTCAGGTCGAGGCTGCAGGCGATCATCTCCCGGCACTTCGACCCGCGTGAAGTTGCGACTCAACTTCTCCCGGCTCGGCACAAATGCCCAGCGCATGGTCGAAGGCGACCGGG
>CAZYIV010000215.1:0-2877 GCA_964647615.1 uncultured Gemmatimonadaceae bacterium
ACATCAGCCAGGGGAGCCCGCCGCCGGGCCGGGTGGGCAGTCCGGTGGACGCCTCGGTGGCGTAGGGGATGTACACCACCTCGAGATGGCTGGTGCCGTGCGCCAGGCCGCTGGCGGCATCCACGCTGTCCGCCGGCGCATAGAGATTGTAGAGCGTGCGTGGGCCGTCGGGCATCTTGAGCCGGCCGGCCTCGATGTCGGCGAGGCGCGCGCTGTCGATCTGCGCATGCTCCGCGCCCTGGGCCCGCAGTTCCCGCCCGCGGGCCATGAACGGATCGAGGTCCTTGTGGTAGCAGGAGACCTGCCAGCGGGCCTCGCTCGGGTCGTCGGCCAGGCAGATCATGTCGCCGGTACCCTGCCGCAGCACCTCAAGCTTGTGGTAGTTGCGGTAGCCGAGCACGGTGGCGCCCGCCCGCATGCTCTCGGGCAGCGCGCTCACGGCGCCGTTGATCTGGGCCTCGGCGGTGGGCACCTGGGCGTGGGCGGGACAGGCAAGCAGGACGGCCGGAAGGGCGACGAGCAACAGCCGGTGCGACATGACGGACCCCCGAGGGCGGGTGAAGCGGCGTGGAAGGGGTAAGTAGCGCGCCCGCCGGACGGGAAGCAAGAGGCGGCGGGCTCAGCCCGCCGCCCGGCCCTCCCGCGCCAGCAGGGCCCGCTTCCGCGGCAGACCCCAGCGATACCCGCCGAGCGAGCCGTCCCGCCGCAGCACCCGGTGGCAGGGCACCACCACGGCCACCCGGTTGGCGGCGCAGGCGCTGGCCACGGCCCGGACCGCGCGGGGCCGGCCGATGCGCCGCGCCACCTCGGTGTAGGTCCGGGTCTCGCCGGCCGGGATCGCGGTGAGGGCCTGCCACACTTTCCATTGAAAGGCGGTGCCGTGCAGGTCGAGGGGGATGGATGCCCCCTGGCCCGGGCGGCGCACCTCCTCCGCCACCCGCCGCACCAGGTCGCGCAGCCAGGCGTCGCCGCGGTCCACCCGCGCCAGTCCGGCGTCGGGGAACTGCGCCCGGAGCTCCCGCACCAGCACCTCGTCCCGGTCGCCGGGGAGCACGGCGGCCACGCCGCGATCGGTGGCGGCCACCAGCAACCGGCCCAGCGGCGAGGTCACGATCGAATAGCGCAGTGTCATGCCACGTCCCCCCTGCTTGAAGCTGCCGGGCGTCATGCCCAGCAGGCGATGGGCCGACTCGTACACCCGGCTGCCGCTCCCGAACCCCGCGTCGTACACCGCCCGGCTGACCGTCCCCCCGGCGCGGAGCCCGGCGCGCAGCCGCTCCGCGCGCCGCGCGGCGGCGTATGCCTTCGGGGACAGGCCGACCAGCCGGGTGAAGGTCCGCTGCAGGTGCCCCGCGCTGAGCCCGGCGGCCCGGGCCAGCACCGCCAGGGTCACCCGCTCTTCGGCGTGGGCGTCGAGATACGCGCGCGCCCGGGCGACCGCCTTCGCCGCCGGGTCCTCCGGCGGCTCCTCCGGCCGGCAGCGCTTGCAGGGCCGGAACCCGGCAGCGCGCGCCGCCGCCGCGTCCACGTAGAAGGCCACGTTCTCCCGCCGGGCCCGCCGGGAGGCGCAGGAGGGGCGGCAGAAGACCCCCGTGGTCCGCACCGCGTACACGAAGCGGCCGTCGGCGGCACGGTCCCGGGTCACCACCGCCTGCCAGGCGGTGTCGGGGGCGGGGAGGGAACGGGGGGCGTCTCGCATGGGAGACAGGATAGCCCCGGGCGTGGCCCGGGGCTATCCGGATCGTGCGATCGAACTCCGGACCGGACTCAGTTCTCCGAGCCCACCACCGACGCGGGGTGCCAGTCATCGGAGCCGGACTGCGCCACGAGCACGTCGGGCTCCAGCTCGCCCCGCTGGATCAGCTCCCGCACGGTGGTCATCGGCACCGGCCCGCGGGGCACGCCGCCCTTCGGCAGGTAGAAATAGTTCACCGTGACCCGTTCGGTGACCTTCTGGGCGATCAGCTTGCCGGCCTGGCCCGCCTGGCCCGCGAGCAGCTTGCCCGCCTGCCCCGCCTGCCCGGCGAGCGCCTTGGTGGCCCCGGCCAGGTGCCCGCCGGCCGAGCTGAGCAGCTGCTTGAGCCGCTCGCCGTCGTCGGTCTGGAACGACTTGAGCGCGGTGGCGTCCACGTTGCCCTGGGTGTCGAACTCGAGGTACGGCGCCTTGGAGAAGCCCAGCAGCGGCGCCACCAGCACCGTCGGGAAGGTGAGGTAGGCGTTGTTGTAGTGCTTCACCGTGGCGTTGTACAGCTGGCGCACCTGCTGGATGTCGAGCTCGCAGTGCTGGATGCTGTCGATCAGGCGGTGGTACTGCTCGCTCGCCTTGAGCTCGGGATAGCGGTCGGCCATGCCCTGCAGCGTGGTGAGCAGCGAGCCCGACTGCTGGTATGCGGCGGCGAGGGCCACGGCATTCTGGTCCTGCGACACCTTGAGGTGGGTGAACTGCTCGCTCTCCTGGTAGCCCTTCACGATGTCCACCAGCTGGTTGAGGAGGTTCAGCTTCTTGCTCACCGCGACCTGCACGTTCGAGGTGGCCTCGCGCACCTCCTGCGCCTGGCGCTGCAGCTTGTTGTAGGTGTAGGCGGCGTAGATCGCCAGCGGGATACCCACCCACAGCACCAGCGTGAAGATCCCGGAGATGAAGTTCCACATGGGGCGCGCTCCTGGCTGGGGGGCCGGTCAGTTGAGGCCGATGTCGAAGGTGGTGTTCACGCTGATCGGGGCCGAGGCGCCGCTGCCGGCCTGGGGCTGGATCGTGCCGACGAGGGTGCCCTGGATCCGGCTGGCCGTCATGGCCGTGATGGTCAGGGTGCCGGTGCTGCCGGTGGTGGAGACCCAGCAGCAGTTCACCGGGCCGTTGGGGTTGGTGTACGGGCC
>CAZYIV010000216.1:0-2812 GCA_964647615.1 uncultured Gemmatimonadaceae bacterium
CAGGTGCAGTTCTACGACGGCGCCGTCGCCGACATCACCGCACGGCGGGAACTCGAGGGCCAGCTGCGCCAGGCGCTCAAGATGGAGGCGGTGGGCAAGCTGGCCGGCGGGATCGCGCACGACTTCAACAACCTCCTCACCGCGATCGCCGGCTACGCCGAGGCAATCCGCGAGGCGCTGCCCCCGGAGAGCGAGGTCCGCTCCGACGTGGATGAGGTGGTCCGGGCCGCGGACCGTGCCGCCGGCCTGACCCGCCAGCTGCTGGCGTACAGCCGGCAGCAGGTGCTCACGCCGCGGGTCCTCGACCTCACCGCGGTGGTGGACCAGCTGGGCGGGATGCTGCGGCGCCTCATCGGCGAGGACGTGGGGCTCATCATCGAGCACGCCCCGGGCGAGACCAACGTGCGAGTGGACCAGGGCCAGCTGGAGCAGGTGATCGTGAACCTGGTGGTGAACGCCCGGGACGCGATGCCGCACGGGGGCAAGCTCACGATCAGCACCGCCCCGGTGGACGTCGACCCCGGCGCGGCCCGGGCCGATGTCGAGCTCGGGGCGGGGCCGTACGTGGCGCTCGAGGTGCGCGATACCGGCGAGGGCATGTCGCAGGAGGTCCAGCGCCGTGCCTTCGACCCCTTCTTCACCACCAAGGAGGCGGGCAAGGGGACCGGTCTCGGCCTCTCGACCGTGTACGGCATCGTGAAGCAGAGCGGCGGAGCGGTGTGGCTCGCCAGCCGCGCGGGTGCCGGGACGACCGTGACGATTTACCTTCCGCGGGTGGCGGACCGGCCGGACCCGGAGGCGTCGCTGCCGCTGGAGGCCAGCCCGACCGGCCGGGCCACCGTCCTGGTGGTCGAGGACGAACGCCTGGTCCGCGACCTGGTGCAGCGGACCCTGGAACGCGCCGGCTACCGCGTCCTGGTCGCGTCCGACGGGCAATCGGCGCTGGAGCTGGTCCGGGACTACACCGGCCCGCTGGAGCTGCTGCTCACGGACGTGGTCATGCCACGGATGGGCGGGCGGGAGCTCGCCACCCGGTTGCTGCGCGAGCGGGCGGGCACGCGGGTGCTGTTCATGTCCGGATACGCGACCGACTTCGGCGGCCCGGAGGCCGGCCTCGAGGCCGGCGAGTTCCTGCAGAAGCCATTCGCCCCCTCCCGGCTGCTCGAGCGGGTGGGCGCCATTCTCGAATCGGGGACGGTTCCGCGCTAGGCTGCCCCCGCCCATCTCCCGGAGGTCTGTCGTGCTTTCCGCTCTCCCCCGACGCCTGGCGCGCCTCGCGCTGGGCGGCGCCCTCGCCGCGAGCGTGGTCACCTGTGCCACCAATCCCGTCACCGGCAAGCGCGAGCTCGCGCTGGTGTCGGAGTCGCAGGAGATCGCGATGGGCAAGGAGTACGCCGCCCAGGTCGCGCAGGAGATGGGCGTCTACCCCGACTCGCAGGTGCAGACCTACGTCAGCGCCCTGGGGCGGGAGATCGCGGTGAAGACCGAGCGGCCGAGGCTGCCCTGGACCTTCACCGTCATGGACGACCCGCAGGTCAATGCCTTCGCCCTCCCCGGCGGCTACATCTTCGTCACCCGCGGCATCCTCACCCACATGACCTCCGAGGCGGAGCTCGCCACGGTGGTGGGGCACGAGATCGGCCACGTCACCGCGCGGCACTCGGTGCAGCAGATGACCCGGCAGCAGCTGGCCCAGATCGGGCTGGTGGCCGGCGCCATCGCCTCCGACCGGGTGGCCCAGAACCTGGGGCTGATCAGCCAGGGGCTCGGGGTGCTCTTCCTCAAGTACAGCCGCGACGACGAGTCCCAGGCCGACGGGCTCGGATTCCGCTACGCCCTGGCCGACGACTACGACGTGCGCCAGATGGTGAACATGTTCGAGATCCTGCAGCGGGTGAGCGCCCGGGCCGGGCAGCGGATCCCCGAGTGGCAGTCGAGCCATCCGGATCCGGGCAACCGCATCCAGGCCACCGAGCGCCGGCTGGCGAAGGTCACCGTGCCGCTCGACACCAAGAAGGTGAACCGCGATGCCTTCCTGCGGGTGATCGACGGGATGGTCTACGGCGACAACCCGCGCCAGGGCTACTTCCAGAACGGCACCTTCCTGCACCCCGACCTGGCCTTCCAGCTCGACTTCCCCTCCGGCTGGCAGGCGGCCAACCAGCCCTCGTCGGTGGTGGGCGTGAGCCCGCAGCAGGACGCCCAGGTCCAGCTCTCGCTCGCGGGGCAGGCGGCGCCCGCGACAGCGCTGCAGCAGTTCCTCGGCCAGCAGGGGATCACCGCCGGCCAGAGCCGCTCGGTGACGATCAACGGCAACCCCGGTGCCCAGGCGCCGTTCACTGCCCAGAGCCAGGACGGGGCGAAGCTGGCGGGCCTGGTGACCTACGTCTCCTACGCCGGGAATACCTACCAGCTGCTCGGGCTCACCACGGTGACTAGCGGCGGCTACGACCGGACCTTCCAGGCCTTCGCCGGGAGCTTCCGACGGGTGACCGACCCCGCCGTGCTCAACGTGAAGCCCAACCGGATCCAGGTCACGCGGGTCGCGAAGGCGATGACGCTCGACGAGTTCAACCGGCAGTACCCCTCGACCATCGACGTCGCGGAGCTGGCGCTGATCAACGGGCTGGAGAACGGGAGCAGCACCATCGCGGCGGGCACCAGCATCAAGCGCGTGGTGACGAAGTAGTCCGGCCGGAACGCAGACGGGGGGGGGGGGGCCACGCGCCCCCCCCCCCCGGGGGGCGGTGGCGGGGGGACGGGACCCCGCGGGGGGGGCCCGGCAGTGATTGCCGAACGAGGGAGGGGCCCC
>CAZYIV010000217.1:0-2735 GCA_964647615.1 uncultured Gemmatimonadaceae bacterium
GCGGGTGCCGGCCTGCTGGCGGGCACTGGGGGACGGGACGTACAGCAGCGAGTGACTCGCTGACGCCGGCAGGTCTCAGCCCTCGCAGCGCGCCCGCAGCCCCTCGGCCTCGAGGGCCAGGTAGCGCTCATTGAGCGAGCGGTAGATCCGCGCGATCAGCGGGGCCAGGAACCCCTCGAACTTGAGCGACAGCGTCACCCGGCACCCCTGCGCAGTTTCCTCGATCCAGTGCTCTCCCGTCACCCGCACTCCCGGGTGTTTCGTCACCCAGCTGAACCCTCGGCCTTCTTCCAGCCGCGTCACCTCCCACACCGCCGGCGCGAGCTTCGGCTGGAGCAGCTTGTAGCTGGAACCGACCCGCAGCGGGCCCGCGCCGAGCGGCTCCACGCGGGTGACGGTGGGGGTCCAGGTGGGCCATTCCTCGATGTTTCGCATCACCGGCCAGACCGTGGCGGGGGGCACGCGGAGCGCGAGGGTGGTGGAGGGGGATGTCGGGTCTGCCATCTGGGCCTCCAGAAGCGCGATCAGCCGGTGTGCGCGGCGGGGATCCACCACCCGAGAGACGTCCCCGGTGCGACGGGTCACTCCAGCCCGGGAAGATTCAGCCGCTGGATCCGTTCCGGGTCGGTGAGGGCGTTCATCTCGACGATCCTTCCATTCCGCACCGTGAGCCCCAGGACGCTCACCACGGCGCCGCTCGGCGTGCGGCCCACGAAGCCTGGCGCCCCGTTGACCAGCACCGACTGCGCGTACCGTGCGAGGGTCGCGAACCGCATCGCGCCCGCGGCCACCGCCTGTGCGCCCCGCACCTCGTGCGACGCTCCCCGGCGCACGGCGCCGCCGTCGATGCGCAGCACCACCTCGGGATCGAGCAGGGCGACGAGGCCCTCGAAGTCGCCCTCGCGGGCGGCGGCCAGGAAGGCATCGGCGACCCGGTGCTGGCTCTCCCGGTCGGCGTCGGCCACCGGCGACTGACGCACCTTTCGGCGCGCGCGGCTGGCGAGCTGCCGCGTCGCCGCCGGCGACCGCTCCACCATCGGGGCGATCTCCTCGAACGACATCCCGAACATGTCGTGCAGCACGAAGGCCAGCCGTTCGGCGGGGCCCAGCGTCTCGAGCACCACCAGCAGCGCCAGCCCGACCGAGTCGGCGATCACGGCCTGGTGCTCGGGGCTGCCCCGTTCGTCGGGCGTGACGATCGGATCGGGCACATGCGGAAGGCCGGGCACCTCGCGGCGCGCCTTGCGTGACTGCAGCATGTTCAGCGCGATCCGCCCGACCACCGTGGTCAGCCACCCGTTCAGGTTGTCGATGGCGGCGGCGTCCGAGCGGTTCAGCCGGAGCCACGCCTCCTGCACCGCATCCTCTGCGTCTGTCACCGAGCCCAGCATGCGGTACGCCACCGCGGTGAGGCGCGGGCGCTGACTCTCGAAGTGCGCGGTGAGCGCGTCAGGGTGCGACATGCCGGCAGCTCCCCTCCTCCGGGGTCCAGTGCGACCCATCCTCATCGGCGAGGAACAACGCCAGCCGCTCGTCGTCCCATCGCTCCCCGACGTGTGCAAAGTACACCGCCACCGCCGCCTCGAGGTTGCCGGCGGCGAGCAGGTCACGCACCCGCCTCCCGGCGGCCGGGGCGAGCATGTCGTCGCAGCGGTCCCGGACGTAGCCGGCGAGCTGCGCGACCACGGCGTCGCGGGAGCTGGCCGTCGTCACGAACCGGATTCCATCGGGCGAATGCACCACCGCCATGCTTGCCACCCCGGTCACCGCGGTTATCCCGGCTTCACGGTCATCAGGTAGGCGACGGCGACCAGCAGCCCCACCCGGACCACCAGGGATGTCCGGAGCGCGGCATGCGCTTGGTACACCGTGGCCAGCTGGCCCCCATTCTCCACTGCCGTGCGCAGCCGCCCCGCGATCCGGCCCGTCACCACACTGCCGATGGCCCCGATCAGCGCCAGGCCCAGGAACCCCAGGCCCATCCAGGCCCCCTTCCAGTGCCAGTAGGTCGTGGCCAGGTACATCCCCGACAGCAGGATCACCGCGAGGCTCACTCCGCCCAGGCGCCGGCCGGCGGCGAGTGCGCCCAGCACCGGGCGCGCGGCGGCGACGTCGGTGGCGCGCCGGACCTGCGCCAGGGCCAGCGCTTCGGCGCCCAGTGCTGCAAAGAGTGCCATGGCGGAGAGGACATGGAGGAACAGCAGGTTGGATCTGAGCATGCACGGCTCCCAGGGGGTGTGTTCCCCCATGACCGGTGGAGTCGTGAAAGTGTGACGGGCGGGGTCTGGGGGGCGGTCCGGCGGCTGGGTGGGATGGGGTCCTGCGGCTTCCGATCGGCTCTCTCAGCGGGCGCGCAGGCCCGCGGCCTCGAGGGTCAGGTAGCGCTGGTTGAGTGAGTGCTAGATCCGGGCGATCGGCGGGGCCGGGAACCCCTCGAACCGGAGCGACAGGGTCACGCGGCAGCCCTCGGGGGTCGGTTCAATCCAGTGCTCCCCCCTCACCCGGATCCCCGGGTGCTTCGTCGCCCAGCAGAGCCCCCGGCCTTCTTCCAGGCGAGTCACCTCATACACCGCCGGTGCGAGCTTGGGCTGGAGCAGCTTGCAGCGGGAACCGACCTCGAGCGGGACTCGGGTGTGGGGTTTGACGGGGGTGATGGTGGGGGGTCGAGTTGGGCCAGTGCTCGATGGCGAGCAGGACCGGCCAGATGAGGGGGGGCGAGGGTGGTGGAGGGGGTG
>CAZYIV010000218.1:0-2634 GCA_964647615.1 uncultured Gemmatimonadaceae bacterium
GGCCCGGACGGCGGAGCCCCTGCGGGTGGATACGATCGTGGCCGGCGGGCTCACGGTGCTGGTGAACCCCTCCCCACTCCCGGTGCGCCCGGCCACGGAGGCGGTCTGGCGCCAGCTGGACTCGCTCTACGGGGACGCCGCCATGCGCATCGCCGGCCCGCCCATCCGGCTGGTGTCGGTGGAGCCCGACAGCATCCCCCGCACCACCCACACCTACGAGGGGCAGGAGGTCCGCTGGGACAGCAGTGAAGAGGTGCTGCGCCTGATCATCCTCGGGCTGGTCCAGCCCCCGCAGCCGGACCGCGACTTCACCACCTGGCTGGGCGGGCCGGTGCGGCCGACGGGCCGGGCGGACCAAGACGGCGCCGCCGCCTACACTGACCTGGTCACCGCGCCGTACCTTGCCGCCCGCGCCTGCTTCACCGGTGACCACGCCGCCTGCGCCGACGCCCTGGATCTCGCCCCGGGCGAACTCGCCACTACGCGCTTCCGCAGCCCGGAGGAACGACGGGAAGCGGTCCGGAAGCTGGAGTCCTCTATCAACACCCGGCAGGCACTGCGGGCGCTCTACAACGAATGCGTGGAGGGCGCGGACTCGGCCTGCATCGGCGTGCTCCGGGTGTTGCCGCCGGCGGGGATCCCCCGGGCCCTCGGGCCCGAGGCCCGGCAGGTGATGATGCGGCTGGCGCTCGAGCAGGGTGGGCGCCGGGCCTATGCGCGCCTGCTCGATGCCGACGGCGCCCCGGCGATGGCGCGGCTGGAGGCCGCCTCGGGTCTCCCCGGCGATGCGCTGCTCGTGCTGTGGCGGAAGCGCGTGCTTGCCTCCCGGCCGGCACCGGTGACCGTGACCCTGGCCACCGTGACCGGAAGCCTCGGCTGGGCCCTCCTCCTCGGAGTTGCGGCGCTCCGGAGTACCCGATGGCGCGTGACCTGAGCCGATGGGTGCTGCTGGGCGTGCTGGTGGTGGCCGGCTTCTTCCTCTTCCGGGTGAGCAGCCTGGCATCCTACGGCCGGCGCTACAACCGGCCTTCCGTCAGTGCGGAGCGGGCCCGGGAGGGCGCGCTGGCGGAGCAGTGGCGGGCCGCGGAATCGCAGGCGCTCATCCTGCAGTATCGTGCACGCATGGTGGACGTGCTGCGGCAGCGTGCCGCGGCGGATTCCCCCGGCGTGGCCGTGCTGGTGATCGGGAGTGACAGCGCCCGCACCCGGGCAACGCCGGTCCTGGCGGAGGCGCTCGCCAGGGCGTGGCGGGAGGCGGGGCTCGGGGTCACGAAGGTGTCGGTGGGTGTCGTGGCGATGCTCGACGGATTCCCGACCCTGCCGGGACAGCTCCGCCCGGTCAACACCCAGGACGTGAGTCACTTCCTGCCGGACTCGCTGGCGCCCACCACCTGCCTGGTCCTCCTGCCGATCAATCCCACCTGGCTGGAGCGGCTCGCCAGCCGACGCGGGCTCGCCACGCTTCTGGCCCAGAGTCTCGGTCCCTGTGGCTTCATCGCCCGGGACGGGATGCCGGGGGAGCGGGTGGCCGCATGGCTGAGCGCCCGGCACTACGATCTTGCCGCCGCGTTCCTGCCCTCGGGGCAGGAGGCGCAGGCCGACTTCCTGGGCGAGCTGTTCGGCCTCAACTGGACCACGCCGTATGCGCTGCCGACGACCGGCGTCGGTTGCCTCGCCGGGAGGGAGGCCGATTGCCGCGCCGCGGTCGCGAGGGGGACCGCAACGCGGACCTCCCCCTGGGTGGAGCAGTCCCGCTGGTGGAACCTGTCGGAGATGAAGCTGGTCGGGGCCAACCACTATTTGGCGGACGTCCACGCCGCGATCGGTCCCCAGCGGTTCCACGACGTGTGGACCACCACCCTGCCCGTGGATTCCGCCCTGACCCTGGCGCTGGCCACGCCGGTCGGGCGCTGGACCGCCGACTGGCAGGCCCAGCGGGCCACGCGGATCCGGCTGGGGCCCGGGGTCGCGCCAGGTGCCTGGCTGTTCGGGCTGGTGGCGGTGCTCGTCGGCGTAGCGGGCGGAATCGGGTTCGCGGTTCGCCGGGAGGTGTCATGATCCGGTGGGTCCTGCTGGGCCTGACAATGCTCATCGCCGGCCGGCTCTCGGCGCAGGGGGATCGCTGGGAGCGAGCGGTGGCGGCCGGCCTGAATCGCACGGACAGCCTCATGCGGACCCGAGGGAGCCACCCGTCCGGCACCCGGTCCTTCGGGTCGCTGCGTCCGGGCGAGTCACGCTGGGTGCCGCTCGGTGCCCCGGGGGCGGGCCGGATGACGGTGGTCGGCCTCTGTGACGGGGATTGTGCCGGGCTCGGGCTGGTGGTCCGGAACGTCCGGGGCTACGAACTGGTGGCGGACCGGTCCGGAAGTACGGTGCCGCTGGTCGAATTTGACGCGGAGGCGGGCCGACGGTACGAAGTGCGTGTGGTCATGGGGGACTGTCGAATGGCGCCGTGCCGCTATGGGATCGCGAGCTATGCGAGCGGGACCCGTGCGGTGCGGCCCTCGCCCTAGTCGGGGCGCGGCGCCGCCGGGTGGGTCCCCCGGAACAGAGGGCCGCGCCGCTGGGCGCGGTAGCCGTCAGGCGGCGGCCAGCGCGGTGAGCCGCTGCTCCAGGACCCGCCGGGCACGGGTC
>CAZYIV010000219.1:0-2628 GCA_964647615.1 uncultured Gemmatimonadaceae bacterium
CCGATCTTCCGCGCCGCCAGCGCCTGCGGGTCGAGCTGGATCCGCACCGCGTACTTCTGCGAGCCGTATACCTGCACCTGCGCCACGCCCTCCACCGTCGAGAGCCGCTGGCCGATCAGGGTCTGGCCGTACTCGTCGAGGGTGGAGAGCGGCAGGCTGGTGGAGGTGAGGGCGTAATAGAGGATGGGCGAGGCCGACGGGTCCACCTTGGAGTAGCTGGGTGGCACCATGTCGGCCGGCAGCCGCCGGAGCGTCTGCGCGATCGCGGCCTGCACGTCGGCCGCGGCGGCGTCAATGTTCCGGTCCAGGCTGAACTGCAGCGTGATCGAGGTGTTGCCCTGGCCGCTGGTGCTGGTGAGCGCCTCCAGCCCCGCGATGGTCGAGAACTGCCGCTCCAGCGGCGTCGCCACCGAGCTGGCCATCGTCTCCGGGCTCGCGCCGGAGAGGTTGGCGCTCACCGAGATGGTGGGATAGTCGATGGTCGGCAGGTCGCTCACCGGCAGCCGCTGGTAGGCGGTGAGCCCGAAGACCAGGATGCCGGCCATGACCAGCGTGGTCATGACCGGCCGCTTGATGAAGAGGGCGGCGATGCTCATGGCGACAGCACCCGGACCGGGGCCCCGTCGGTCACCTTGATCTGCCCGTCGGTGAGCACCCGGTCACCCGCCGCGAGGCCGTCGGCGATGACCGCGAGGGAGTCGCCGGCGCGCGCGATGCGCACCTGGCGCAGGTGGACCCGGTCGCTGTCGCCCACCACGAAGACCTGGGTGCCCTGCTGCCCGGTCATCAGCGCCGCGACCGGCACCACCAGCACCCCCCGCTCCACGCTCACTGTCAGCTGCACCCGCACCAGCGCCCCGGGCCACAGCGCCCGGTCCTGATTGGGAAAGCTGGCCTTGAGCAGGATGGTGCCGGTGAGGGAATCCACCGCGTTGTCCACGAAGGTCAGCGTGCCCTGCTCCACCGTGCCGCTGTCCCCCACCGGCGTGGCGGTCACCGCGAGCCCGCCGCCCGCCTTCCGGATCCCGGCGAGCTCCGAGGCCGGCACCGGGAAGCGCACCAGGATCGGCGCGATCTGGTTGATCAGCACCAGCGGCGTGCCGCTCCCGCCCCGGACCAGGTTGCCGGCCCGCACCAGCACCGCGCCGGCACGCCCGCCGATCGGGGCCCGCACCGTCGCCCGGTCCAGGTCGAGCCGCGCCTGCGCCACCTGGGCCGAGTCGGCGCGCACCGTGGCGGCATAGGCCAGCGCCGTCGAACGGGCCTGGTCCACCTGCTGCGCGGTGACGTATTCCTTGGCCGCGAGGTCTTCCATCCGCTGCCGGTCCCGCTCGGCATTGGCCAGCTGCACCAGGTCCCGCGCCAGCAACGCCTCCTGCTGCGCCAGCTGGGCCTGGTACGGCGCCGGGTCAATCAGGAACAGCGCCTGCCCCGCCTGCACCTCGTCGCCCTCGCGAAACGCCACCCGCTGCACCAGGCCATCCACCTGCGCCGCCACTGCCGCCGTCTGGATCGGTTCCACGGTGCCGGTCGCAGGGACGATGATGGGCAGGTCCTCCCGCGCCACCGTCGCGACCCGCACCGTGGCCGCCGAGGGCGCGGGCGGTGCCGCGGCCTTGCAGCCGGCGAGCGCCAGGAGGGAGAGGATTAGAAGCGACGCGGGCGCGCGCTGGGTCATGGCGTGGAATCGGTGGAGGCGGACGGGGGTGCGAGCCGGAGCGCGCTGCCCCCGCGAAGATCGAGGACGCCGGCGTTCTGCGCCAGCGCGACCAGCGCCGCCTGCCAGCCGAGCCGGGCCTGGATCCGCTGGGCCCGCGCGGCGGCGAGGGCATTCTCGGCGGTGAGCAGCTCGAGCAGGCTGCCGACGCCCGACTGGTACCGGCCCCGCGCCGCTTCCGCCGAGGCGGTGGCGCTGGCGAGCAGGTCGTCGGCGGTGCTCACCCGCTGGGTCGCAGTCTGGAGCGCGTAATAGGCGCTGAAGACGTCGAAGATCACCTGCTGCCGGAGCCCGGCCGCACGTGCCGCGGCCGCATCGGCCTGGGCCGACGCCTGCAGCCGCTGGTATTCCCACGCGAAGCCGTTGAAGAGCGGAATGCGGAGCGAGAGCGAGAGGCTGTAGGTCTCCCGCCCGCTGCCCTGGCCGGGCTGGAAGGTCACGCCGGCGTTGCCGCCACCCACCAGCGAGGGGAGCCGCGCGGCCCCCGCCACCCGCACCCGCGCGCGCGCCTGCTGGTACAGCGCCTCGGAGGCCGCGAGATCGGGGCGCATCTCCAGCGCCGTCTGGATCAGGGTGTCCACCGATTCGGCCACCAGCCGCACCGGCCGTTCAATGCCGGTGGAGTCGATGTCGTACTCCAGGGTGGCGGGGTATCCGGTGGCCGCGGCGAGCGCGCCGCGGGTGGTGTAGAGGTTGCCTTCGATGGCCTGGAGATCGAGCCGGGCCTGCGCCAGCGCGGTCCGCGCCTGCAGCACATCGGCGATCGTCGCGACGCCCACACGGCGCCGCTCCTCCGCGGCAGCCAGGTTGGTCTCCGCCTCCTGCACCGTGGCCCGCTGGGCCGCGAGCAGCGCCTTGGCGGCGGCGTACTCGAAGTACGCGCCGGCGGTGCGGGCCACCACCGATTGCAG
>CAZYIV010000220.1:0-2617 GCA_964647615.1 uncultured Gemmatimonadaceae bacterium
GTGCGGAAGCGGTCCACCACCACGACCCCATTCTGCACCAGGATGCCGAGACCCATCGCCAGGCCGGCGAGGGTGAGCAGGTTGGCGGGGATGCCGAGGAGGTAGAGCGTCAGGGTGGTGCCGGCGACGGCGATCAGCACCGAGGCCATCACGTACGCCACCGCACGCGGGGCCCGCAGGGTGAGCAGCAGCGCCAGCAGCACCGCCGCGAACGCAATCCCGCCGCGCCGCACCAGGTCGGAGAGCTGGGTGCCGAGCCGGACGCTCTCGTCGGAGAGCACCTGGAACCGCACCCCGGGCGGGAGCCGCGGAGTCAGCTCGGCCAGCGCGCCGCGGATGGCGGCGGCGGTCTTGAGCGCGTCGGCGCCGGGGAGCCGGGCCACCTGCAGCAGCACGCCGGGCTCGCCGTTCACTCGGTAGATGCGGCCTTCGTTGTCCTCCTCGCGGCGCACGGTGGCGAGCTCGTCCAGCCGGTAGACCCGGCCGCCGGGGCCGGGCACCGGCAGCCGGGCGAGGGCGTCCAGGTCCTCCGGGACGTCCCGCAGCGCCACCCGGTGCTCGCTGGCGCCCGTCAGCTGCACACCCAGGGCGCGCACCTCGCGGGCGCCGTTGAGGGCCGCGAGCAGGGCCGCCGGGGTCACCCCGAGCTGCCGCAGCCGCTCCGGCTGGTAGGCGACCGCGACCCCCACCAGGGCGCCGCCCATGTCCCCGGTGCCGGCGACGCCCTCTACCGCGGCGATGCGGGGCTCGACCACCCGCTCCACCAGGTCCTGCAGGGTGCCTGCGGTGTAGGGCCCGTACACCGTGTAGGCCACCAGCGGCTCCTCGCTGAGCCCGGCGGGGACGTAGTTGCTCACGCCGAGCCCGGTGGCGCCGGGCGGGAAGTCCTCGCGCAGGAGTTCCAGCCGCTCCAGGATCGCGAGCCGCGCCAGCTGCACGTTGGTGGCGGGCTGCAGCTCGATATCAAGCCGGGCGTAGCCCTCGCCCGATTCCGACTCGATGCGCTTCACCCCGCGCACCGACTGCACCGCCGCCTCGATCGGGCTCCCGATGTGGGTCTCCACCAGCTCGGCAGAGGCGCCGGGCCAGCTCATCGAGACCGTCAGGCGGGGGAGCTCCACGGTGGGCCGGGTCGCGAAGGGGAGCCGCAGGAACGCCACCCAGCCCGCCAGCACCAGGGCGCCGGCGGTGGCCCAGACCACGGCGGGGCGCCCCGCGGCCCAGCGGATCATCGCGCCGCCGCCCGCTTCCGCTCGGCGCGGGTCTCCACCACGGCGTACGCGGTGGGCAGCAGGAAGAAGGTCACCAGCGTGGCGGTCACCGAGCCGCCGATCACGCCCGCGGCGAGCGGCTGGTACAGCTCGCCGCCGCTGCCCCAGCCGAAGACCAGCGGCAGCACGCCGACGATCGTCGTGAGGCTGGTCATGGCGATCGCCCGGAGCCGCTGCCGCCCGCCCAGCAGCACCGCCTCGCGCACCGGGTGCCCCTCGGCGCGGAAGCGGCGGATGGCGTCGAGCTTCACGACGGCGTCGTTGTCCGCCAGCCCGATCATCACCACCATGCCGATCAGCGACACCACGTTGAGGCTCTGGCCAGTGAGCCACAGCACCGCCACGCCGCCCACCGCGGCCAGCGGCACGGTGAGCATCACCAGCAGCGGCGTCGTGAAGCTGGCGAACTCGCCGGCCAGCACCAGGAACATCAGCGCCACCGAGAGCAGCGCCACCACGCCCAGCTCCTTCATGGTGCGGCGCTGCTCCAGGTCGGCGCCGGCGATGGTCCAGGACACGCCCGCGGGCGCCTGGAGCCGCTCCAGCGCGCGGGTGATGCGATCCACCGCGCGGGCGGTGCCGCCCCGCTCCACCGAGGCGTCGATCACCTGCACCGGCCGCTGGTTGACCCGCACCACCTCGACCGGGTCGCGGGTCTCGTGCACCGAGACCAGCTGCCCCACCGGCACGCCCTGCACCGTGGCGGCCAGCGCCGCCGCGAGGTCCTCGTTGGCGCTGCCGGCATAGCGTACGCGGATGGGGGTGCGGCGGTCGGTCTCGCGCAGCTCGCTGGCCTCCACGCCGGCCAGGCCGCTGCTGAGCACGCCGGCGACCTGGTCCACCGTGACGCCGCGGAGCGCGAGCCGGTCGCGCTCGAGGCCCAGCTCCACCACCGGCTGGGTGCCGGCGTAGGCATCGCGCACGTCGGTGAGGGTGGGAATGGTATCAATCGCGTGGCGCGCACTGTCGGCGAAGATCGCCGCCTGCGCCAGGCTCGGCCCGCTCACCTCCACCCGCATCAGCCGCCCCTCGCGCCCGATGAGGCTGCCGAACTCGGACTGGCCCGCCAGGTCAATCGCCAGCGCTCCCTGCGCCAGGTCGGGCACGCCGGCCCGGAGCCGCGCCGCGAAGGCGTCGGCCCTGATGCCGGCCGGCACCGGCAGCAGTACTTGCGCCACATTCGCGCCGCCCGGCTCGGCGCCGGCGAGCAGCTCCTCGTCGGTGGCGGCGCCGACCCGGGCGTACACGCCGCGGGCCCCGAGTCCCCGCGCCACCACCTCCATGCGTCCCACCTGCCGCGCCGTCTCCTCGATGGCGGTGCCTTCCGGCAGCCGGAGCGTGGCGAT
>CAZYIV010000221.1:0-2610 GCA_964647615.1 uncultured Gemmatimonadaceae bacterium
CGAGCGGCTGCGGGAGATCCGCGCCCGTGAGGCGGCGGCGCCCGACGGGCCGACCGAGTAGCTTCCGGGCATGAGCACCGACCAGACGACCGCCTCCGCGCCGCCGACCGACGGGGCCTCGCCCCCGCCCGCCCCGCCGCCGTGGCTGGAGGAGCTGCCGCCGCGGCAGATCGTCGCCGAGCTGGACCGCTACATCGTGGGCCAGGACGCGGCCAAGCGCGCCGTCGCGATCGCCATCCGCAACCGCTGGCGACGGGCCCAGACCCCGGACGAGATCCGGGACGAGATCACCCCCTACAACATCATCCTCATCGGCCCGACCGGGGTCGGGAAGACCGAGGTCGCGCGCCGGCTGGCGCGGCTGGCGGGGGCGCCGTTCGTGAAGGTGGAAGCGTCCAAGTTCACCGAGGTGGGTTACGTCGGGCGCGACGCCGAGTCCATGGTCCGCGACCTGGTGGACGCCGCGATCACCATGGTCCGCACCGAGCGCGAGGACGAGGTCTACCCCACGGCGGAGGAGCGGGCGGAGGAGCGGCTGCTCGACATCCTGCTCCCGCCGCCGTCGCCGCCCCCGCCGCCCAGCGGCACGGACAAGCGCCCGGGGATCTTCGTGGTGCCGCCCGGCGGCGCGGCCCGGCCCGAGGCGGCGCCGGAGCCCGAGGCCGAGCGCCGGGCCCGCTCGCGCGAGAAGCTGCGCCAGATGCTGCGGGAGGGAAAGCTCGACGACCGGGAGGTGGACATCGACGTCACCCCGCAGAGCTACCCGATGCTGGACCTGATGCAGCCGCCGCAGGGCATGGAAGGGGAGCAGATCAACTTCATGGAGATGCTCCAGGACATGATGCCCCGGCGGAAGAAGCGCCGCACCGTGCGGCTGCCCGAGGCGCGGCGCATCCTGGTGGACGAGGAGCTCAAGAAGCTGGTGGACATGGACGACGTGGTGAACGAGGCCCTCGACCGGGTCGAGAACCACGGCATCATCTTCATCGACGAGATCGACAAGATCGCCGGCGAGCGCGGCACGGTGGGGCCGGATGTCTCCCGTGAGGGGGTGCAGCGCGACCTGCTGCCCATCGTCGAGGGGTGCACGGTGCAGACCCGCTACGGCTTCGTCCGCACCGACCACATCCTGTTCCTGGCGGCCGGCGCCTTCCACGTCTCCAAGCCCTCGGACCTGATCCCCGAGCTGCAGGGGCGGTTCCCGATCCGGGTGGAGCTCTCCAGCCTGACCGAGGCGGACTTCGTGCGGGTGATGACCGAGCCGGAGAGCGCCCTCACCAAGCAGTACCAGGCGCTGGTGGCCGCGGAGGGCGCCACGCTCGAATTCACCGCCGACGGCATCGCGGAGATCGCGCGGGTGGCGTGGCTCGCCAACGACCGGATGGAGAACATCGGCGCCCGCCGGCTCCACACCGTGATGGCCACGCTGATGGACGAAGCGCTGTTCGAGCTGCCCGGCTGGAAGGAGACCCGGATCGTCTTCGACCGGGAGGCGGTGCGCCGCCGGCTGGAGCAGGTGCTCGACGACGACGACCTGCGCCGCTATATCCTGTAGCGCCCCCGCGGCCGGGCTCCCGCGGGACCCGGCCGCGACCCCGCACGGCCCCCCGGCATCCTGTCAGGCAACCCCTGACACTGGTCGCCCCATCCCGCGAGGAGCCCTGCCATGCCCGCGCCGACCCAGGATGTGCCCGCCACCGGCCCTTCCACGCTCCGCGTGTGGGCCCGCGCGTGCCTCGTCACCTTCCTCGGCTTCACCGCGCTCTACTGCGGCTACCAGGCCTGGCTCCGGCTCCGGTTTCCGGACGGCGTCCATCCCGGCGCGGGGCAGGTCGCCACGCTGCTCCTGCTCACGCTCCCCTTCGTGATTGCCCTCACCCTGCCGGCCGCGGTGCTGGTCGCCGCGGCCCACGCCTTCAGCCGGCCGGCGGCCCGTGCCCGGAGCCTCGGGCGCCAGCTCCGGTCCACGCTGCTCGCCGCGTGCGGCCTCGGGCTCGGCATCTACCTGCTGGTGGACCAGGTGCTGCCGCGGACCAATACGGCCCTGCGGCAGGAGCTGATCGCCCTCTCCTCGGGCGGCACAACGTCGGCGCCGGCGCGGGTGAAGGGCGACCGGGAGATGACCATCGCCGAGCTGTCGGCGGTGGTGCGGCAGGCCGAGGCGGACCTGCGGCAGGCCACCGCCCCGGGCGACCAGGTGGCGCGGGATGCCGCTGCGTCGCGGGCCGCGCAGTACCGGGTGGAAATCGAGAAGAAGCGCGCGCTGGCGGCGGCCAGCATGGTGTTCGTGCTCGTGGGGGCGGGGCTCGGGCTGCGACTGGCGGGACGCCGGGCCTGGTTTCCGGCGGCGGCCGCGGCGGGACTGTTCGCGCTCTACTACGCGGGACTGATCCTCGGCGAGCAGCTGGCCAACGGACGCGTCATCTCGCCGCTGCTCGGGATGTGGGCCGGGAACATCGTGCTCGCGGCGCTGGGGGGCGTGTTGCTGTGGCAGGCCTCGCGAACGCCCCGGGCGGTTGTCCCGGTGGCCGCCTGATCCAGGGCCGTTGACCGGCGGCGCCCCCTACCAGGCCGCGACGCCCCCGTCCTTCCGCCGGTCGCTCCCGGCCA
>CAZYIV010000222.1:0-2598 GCA_964647615.1 uncultured Gemmatimonadaceae bacterium
CCTACTTCCACCCCACCACCCCCACCGGCTCCCCCGTGTTGCACTGCACCCGCAGCAGCTCGCCGGGCCGGACGCCGTAGTGCCCGTCCTCGATGCGGAAATCGGCGAAGCCCTGGGTGCTGCGCGCGGCGTGGATCTCGAAGCCATCGCGCGGATCCTGCAGCTGCGTCAGGCAGCCGGCGCCGACCAGGGTGTCCGTCGGATAGGTCCGCATCGTCGGGTTGACCGGCTCGAACCGCGCCGGCAGGTCGAGCGCGGCCCGCGGCGTGACCACCGGGTGCTGCGGGGCGCAGGCGGCGGCGCCGATCGCCGCGGCCATCAGGATCGAGTGCTTGCGAGTCATGGTCGTGCCCTCCGTCGTGGTTGTTGGGGCGGTAGGGACGGTAGGGACGGTACAGACGGTAGAACTCACCGCATGCCATCGTCCGTCGTCCTCCCCCTACCGTCCATACCGTCTGCCCGTCCTCCGTCCTCTCCCTGCCACCGCACCTACCGTCCCTACCGTCCTTACCGTCCTTACCGTCCCTACCGTCTCTCCGTCCTTCGCCCTCTCCCTGCCACCACAGCTACCGTCCCTACCGTCCATCCGTCCTTCGCCCTCTCACTGCCTCCGCCACTACCGCCCTACCACCACCGGCAACGTCATCCCATGCATGAAGTGCGGCTTCCCGTCCTTCGCATCCGGCACGAAGCAGGTGAACACGTAGTTCCCGGCCTCCAGGTCCACGTCCACCACCGCCTCGCCGGTGTGCGGCAGCCCCACCGTGCCGCCCACCAGCCGGGCCGGCGGCGGGCCCTCGAGCGTCATCTGCCACTGCTGCAGGTCGGTCACCGTCTTGCCCGGCAGCAGCTGGAACATCACGATCTCATGCGGCTGCATCGCGTCGTTGACGATGCGGATCAGCTGCGGCCCCGCCTTGAGTGCGTGGGACAGCTGGAAGCCGTAGTCCACCAGGCGGACCGTGCTGGGCGCGGCGGGGAGCAGGGCGCCGGTCGCCGGGCCGCTCACCGTGAAGCCGGCGGCCATCCCCTTCGCCACGTGGGGCACGCCGTCGGGCCCCGGGATGAAGCACAGCACCGCGTAGTTGCCGGGGCTGAGCGTCTGGTACACCGCGCTCGAGTCGCCCGGGGCCACCGCGCCGGGGCCGCCCACCATCACCACCCAGGCCGGCGGCGGCGCGTCGTGCGGGAAGCCCGCCAGCTCCTGCAGGGTGTGGCCCTGCTCCAGCCGCACCAGCTGCGCGTGGTGCAGGTCGTGGCCGTTGTTGACCAGTTCGATCCGGGTCGGCCCCGCGGCGACGCTCGCGGGGAGGTCGTAGCCGAAGTCGCGCGCGACGATGCGCAGGCTGCTCGGCTTGGGCGTCGTCTTCGGCCTGGGGCCCGGGGCCATGCCCATCAGGGCCACGGCGGCGCCCGCCGCCATCACGACCGAGCCCAGGTATCGGGTCGGGTTGAGGGGAGTGTGCATCATCGTCCGGCTCCTTCCGCTTCAGGGTTCACGCAGGTGATGGTGGCCGTGAGGGCCACGGCCAGTTCCGTCGTCCCGGTCACCGTCACGGTGGTCGTGCCGCCATCGGAGGCGACCCGCACCTCGCCGTGCCCGCGCGCGTCCGGGGCCCCGGCGCGGGTCTCGATCTCCAGCACGTGCCCGGCGAAGAAGTCGCCGAAGACCATGCCGAGGTAGAAGTCGGTGGGCCGCTTCAGCGCCGGCACCACCAGCGACAGGCTCCTGAGGCCGTCCTTCGGCCCGGTCCAGTCGGTGAACTGCACCCCGAGACTCCCGGGGCCGGCCGGCGCCGCGACACAGGCGCTCTTCACGGCCGTACTCTCGAACTGCCCCCGCTCACTGCCGCCGAGATCCACGCGGACCCGGGTGGCGGGGGCGGGGGCCGCCTGGCAGGCGAGGAGCAGGCACGTCAGCCATTGCGCAGATCGCATGGAGAGCCGGCTCCGGTGCGTTGTTCGAGTCCTGCCTCGGACGGACGGACGGACGGGCGGACGGACGGTAGAACTCACTGCAGACCACCCTCTGCTCCCCACCGCCCTACCATCCGACCATCCGACCGTCCGACCGCCCTACCGCCTTCTTGCTCGCCCTCCCGACGCGGGCTACAATAGGCCCGGCGGTCACCTGCCCATGAACTCGCCTTCACCGACAAATCACCTGCCGATCACCTGAGGGAACGTGTTGCCCGGCAACGGTTTCGACCCGGAATCCCGGTGGGCCTCCGCCTGGGGCAAGCTGGGCGTGCAGCCGCCGGGCGCCTCGGTGAGAGAGGCGGTGATCGCGGCGTACCGCGCCCCGGACCGGGCGTACCACACCCTGCAGCACCTCGGGGAGTGCTTCGACCGGCTGGATGAGGCGGGGGAGCTGATGGAACGGGCGGGGGAGGTGCTGGTGGCGCTCTGGTTCCATGACGCGGTCTACGACACCCGGAGCAGCGCCAACGAGGCGGACAGCGCCGCCTGGGCCGCCCGGGTCCTGCGGGAGCAGGGCGCGGGCGACGAGGTCGTCGCCCGGATCGAACGGCTCATCCTGGCCACCCGGCACGACCGCGCCCCCGAAACCCCGGACGAGGCGCTGCTCGTAGACGTGGA
>CAZYIV010000223.1:0-2594 GCA_964647615.1 uncultured Gemmatimonadaceae bacterium
GAGCGGCTCACGTCCACCACCAGCATGGCCCGGAGGTTGGTCTCTTCCTCATACTGCTTCACGTACAGCCGGTCCTTCCGGCCCAGGAGCTTCCAGTCCACGTAGCGCAGCTCATCGCCTGGCTGGTAGGTACGGTGCTCGGCGAATTCCACCGAAAACCCCCGCCGCGGGGAGCGATGCAGCCCGGTCAGGAACCCCTCGACAATCCCCTCGGTGAGCAACTCCAGCCCGGCGAGCCGGGCCGCCTCGCGCGGGTCCAACAGGTCCAGCGGGCGGGTGGTCGAGGCGGGGGTGGTCATGGGGGCGTCAACCTACCGGGCAGGAGGCCGGCAAGTCAACGCGAGCACCCCGTGTCCACCAGCGCGGACATTCCAGACCGACGTCCCGATCGGCAGCATTGGCATAAGCTCTTGTTCCGCAACGGATTACAGAAAAACACGCCACTGGCACACCCTCTGCATTGACCCCTCCGTGTTCACCTCGTTGTCTCCGGAGGCCCTATGTCCGCTGTCCTGTCGCTCGCGCTTGCCGCGCTGACCGCCGCCACCCCGGCGGCCGCACCTTCCAGTCCCGATGCCATCATCGCTCGCTGGGTCCGTGGGACCAGCCAGGAGCGGCCCCGGATCAACGTCTGGCTCAACCGCGACGATGTCTTCCAGCGGGGCGACCGGGCCCGGGTCTACTTCAAGAGTGACCAGGACGCCTATGTCACGATCCTGCGCGTGGATACGGACGGCCGGGTGCGGGTCTTGTTTCCGCTGGACCCCTGGGAAGACAATTTCGCCCGTGGCGGGAAGACCTTCGAGGTGCTGGGCCGCGACCGGGATGAGGCGTTCCGGGTGGATGACTACCCCGGCGTCGGGTACATCTTCGCCATCGCGGCGGACGATCCCTTCAGCTACGACGACATCGTGCGGGGCGACCATTGGGACTACCGCGCCATCTCCGATGGCCGGGTCCGGGGCGACCCCTACGTTGCGGTGAGCGACCTGGCCGACCGCATCGCGCAGGCGTCGGACTACGACTACGACGTCGAGGAGTACGACGTCGAGAAGCACTACGACTACCCGCGCTTCGTCTGCTACGACTGCCACACCTACGCCAGCTGGCGTTATTGGGACCCGTACAGCTACAACTGCTCGCGATTCCGGATCGTGATCTACGATGACTGGTACTACTACCCGTACCGGTACTACCGCGGCGGCACCGTGATCGTGCGGCCCTACCGCCCCGGCGCGCGGTATGTCTTCAAGGACTACGACGCGCGGAACGACTACATCACCCGCGTGGCCGAGCGCCCCCGGGTCCCGGATGACCGCCGGCCGACCGTGGACCGTGGCCGGACCAGCGCCGATGTCGGCGGCCGGGGCAGCATCCCCGCGCCGGTGTCTCCTCGCCGGCGCACCGGGACCGCCCCGGACGCCGCCCCGAATGGTGGCACCCGGCGGCGTACCCCGGAGACGGCGGCCCCGGGCAGCAGCACCAGCCCGAGTGGTGGCGACCGGCGGCCGTCGAACCGGCCCGAGACCCGTCCCCAGGGCGGCACCCAGGCGCCGAGTCCGAACGCCGAGCCGCGCCGCCAGCCCGAGCCGTCCCGCGGCCAGCCCGAGCCGAGCACCCGCACCCGGCCCGAATCCGGCGACAGCCCCCGTCGCCGGCCGGCCGCAAGCGAGGACCGGAACCTGCGCGAGACCGACGCTGCGCCCCGGCGTGAGTCGTCCTCGAACCGGGACCGGGGCTCGAGTGGCGGCAGTGAGCCCTCATCGAGGCGCGACCGGGGTTCGAGCGGCGGCGCCGAGCCATCGCGCACTCCCAGCACCCGGCCGGAGGGCGGCAACTCGGGCGGGGCAAGCCGGGCCCCCGCGCGCGAGCCGAGCCGGCCGGCCCCGGCGCCGCGGGCCGAGCCCCGGTCGGAACCGCGCTCGCAGCCGGCGCCCCGCAGCGGCGGCGGGCAACCCGAACTCAAGCGGCGGCGTCCCAACTGATCGCCCCGAAACCCCGATGAACGCCCGGTCGTATCCCCCGCGACCGGGCGTTTATCTTTCGCGCCCGCGACGCGACCCTCAACCCAGGACTCACATGCGCACGGCCCCGCTCGCCGGCCTCGGCCTCGTCGTCCTCCTCGCGCCCGCCCTCGGCGCACAGTCCGTCCCCGCGCGGGCCGGCCTTGCCCGCGCCGCCGCGACGATCACCGAGGCGGATGTCCGCCACCGGATCGGCGTCATCGCCGACGATTCGATGCGGGGCCGCGACACGCCGAGCCCGGAGCTCGACAAGGTGGCGCAGTATGTCGCCGATGAGTTCAAGCGCTTCGGCCTCACGCCGGCCGGCGAGCACGGCACCTGGTTCCAGCGCTACACGATCACCCGCCGCCAGCTGGACCCGGAGCACTCCCACGTCGGGCTCATGTTCGGCAGCCAGCACGTCCACGCCGACCTCAGCCGGGACGCGCGCTTCGCCTTCGGCACGGTGCCGGCGGACGAACTGCACCTCCCCGCGGTGCTCTTCGGCGGCAGCTTCACCGCGGAGGACGCCGGCCGGCTCGATGCCAGGGGCAAGGCGGTGCTGGTGGTGCTCGACTACCGGCAGCCCCT
>CAZYIV010000224.1:0-2439 GCA_964647615.1 uncultured Gemmatimonadaceae bacterium
AACCGGGTGGTCTACGACGTGAGCTCGAAGCCGCCGGCGACGATCGAGTGGGAGTAGGGCGATAGGGCCCTGAAGGACTCCCTTGCGTCCGAGTCGCGCTGACGCACTCCTGAAGGGCGCTCGGTCGTGGTGGGGCGGTACGGGGGCGGCGGGGCGCGTGCGCGCTTCGCCGCCTTCGTGTCAGCGGAGCCCGTTCGGTGCCAGTCGCAGCCCGCCGTCCGGCAGGACCTCGACCTGGATGCCCAGGAAGTCTCGATGGTGCGGATGGGCCGGCGGGGGCGGCTCGGGATGGGTCGCCGTGATGACGATGACCGACGCGCCGGCGGCCTCCGCTGACGCGATGCCCGCTGGGGCATCCTCCCAGACCAGGCAATCCCTGATCGGCACGCCGAGTGCCCGCGCGGCGGCGAGGTACGGGTCGGGAGCGGGCTTGCCCCGGGGGGAGTCCTCCGCGCCGATGAGCACTCGCGGTATCGGGAGCCCCGCCGCGCCGAGACGGCCGCGGGCCAGCGCGCGGGGCGCCGAGGTCACAATGGCCCAGCGATCGGCGGGAAGCGCGGCCAGCAACCGCCCGGCCCCCGGTACCTCGACGATGCCATCCGTCGCCGCGATCTCCCGCCGGGAGACCTCAGCGGCTTCCTCCTCCACGTCCAGGCCTGGCGGGGCGAAGCGCCGGATGGTGTCCACCGCCTGGACCCCGTGCACCACGGGCAACAGCGCCGCGGCATCCACGCCGCGCTCCTGCGCCCATTCGCGCCAGATGCGGGTGGTGACCGCCATGCTGTTCACCACCGTTCCGTCCATGTCGAAGAGGAACGCCGCGAAGTCGGGAGCGGGCAGGGGTCAGACGCCCTTGGCGTCGAGCAGCTGGAAGAACTCGTCGGGGGTGCTGAGGCGGGAGAGACGCTCCGGGACATCCGCGTCCTTGGCAAAGGTCGCGATGCGGCCGAGGATCGGGAGGTACTGGTTGCTGACCTCGATCGGCGGCGCGACGATCAGGAAGTAGTGGTGCACCGGCTGCTCGTCCACCGAGCGCCAGGCGATGCCGCCGGGCGCATAGCCGTACGCCAGCCGGACCCGGCTCACCACGAGGGACCGGCCGTGCGGGATGGCGATGCCGCGGCCCACGCCCGTGGAGCCCAGCTCCTCGCGCCGGCGCAGCACCTTGAGCAGGGTCTGGCTGGCCCGTTCGTCGAGGCCGAGCCGGCCGATGAGTTCGGGCAGCACCGCCTCGGCCGTCCGGGCCGAGAGGGGCAGGGCGATCGCCGCCGGGTCGAAGAAGTCGCGCAGTCGCATGAGCCCGGTAGCTTAGGCCCCGCCGGGGCGGGTGTCAAAGGGGGGCTGCCCCTTTCGCGAGGGAAATTCCGCCCTAGTTTGGGGACAGAGGCTGGTCTGGCCACCTGCTTCTCCCACCCGAGGTCACGCAACCATGCAGTCCGCACTCGAGACCTGGCTCGCCGGCGTCGGCAGCTGGGCCTGGCACACCGCCCTGGTGCTGTTCCTGGTGCTTAACGGCGTCGCCGCGCTGGCCCTGCTGGGCAGCCGGAGCCGTGCCCTGGTCAACCAGTGGACCGGTCGCTGGCTCGGCGCCAACCTGGCCCTGCTCGGGCTCGGGCTGGGCACGCCGTTGGTCACCACCCTGCTGCGCTGGGCCGTGGCCCTGCTGCCCGGGCTGGGGGCCGTCCGGCTCAGCAAGTAGCTGGCGGGGCCCGCGCCCTTCTCCCCCGGGGCGACACGTCGTATCTTAATGTCCGTGAAGCAGTTGCCCTACCTGCGGACGTCCACCGTCCCCTTGCTCCTCGCCCCCATGGCCGGGGTGAGCGAAGCCCCATTCCGGCAGATCTGCCGCAGCATGGGGGCAGATGTCGTGCTGTCCGAGTTCCTCAGCTCGGAGGCCATCCGCCGGCGGATCAGCCGCACCCTCGAGGGGGCCGAGTTCGAGGAGTGCGAGCGGCCCATCGGGATCCAGATCTACGGCGCCGACCCGCATGCGATGGCGGAGGCAACGGCGCTCATTACCGAGCACTACAAGCCCGAGTTCATCGACATCAACTTCGGTTGCCCGGTGAAGAAGGTCGTGCAGCGGAACGGCGGGTCGGGCTGCCTCCGCGACATGGACCTGGTCGGGGAGATCATCCGGGCCTGCGTCGCCGCGACCCACCTGCCGATCACGGTGAAGACCCGGAGCGGCTGGAACGACCAGCTGCGGGACCCCGTCGGCATCGCGCTGCGGATGCAGGATGCCGGCGCGCGCGCCTTCACCCTCCATGCCCGGACCCGGACGCAGATGTACACCGGCAGGGCCAACTGGGACGAGATCGCCCGGGTGGCGGAGGCGCTGGAGATTCCGGTGATCGGCAACGGCGATATCCAGACCGCGGATGATGTCGTCCGGATGGTGCGACACACTGGGTGCGCGGCGGTGATGGTGGGCCGGGG
>CAZYIV010000225.1:0-2402 GCA_964647615.1 uncultured Gemmatimonadaceae bacterium
AGTCCGCGGTCATCCGAGGTGAATACCCGGAAGAGGCGGGAGCCCCGGTACAGCTCCAGCGTGGCGGAGACCGACTCCTCGCACGGCACGTCCGGCAGGCACACCGGACGGGTGGGACCGACGGTCACGAGGCCGCGCAGCCCCGTGGTGTCGGCGGCGGTCGGGGCGTCACACGCGAGCAGCAGCAGGAGGGGGAGCAGCCGAAGGGATCGTCTGCCGACAGGAACTCGCATGCGGGACCACCAGGGATCTGCGTTCAGGGCAGGAGTCGCGCGGGTCGGGAAGAACGTTGGGTTCCCGTACCGCGACCGTCAAGCACGGCATCGCCGCCGTTCCGCTCCGGGACGCCGGCGGGATCCCGCCGGACGGATGTCAGGCCCTGCTGCCGCAGCCAGGGCACGATCACCTGGCTGTCGTCCCAGTGCGGGCCGCTGGCCTGGCACATGGCGCCGTCCAGCACCCACTGGTGATTCATGTTCGGGACAACCGTGATGCTGATCGGCAGGCCGGCGGCGTCCCGCGCGTCGCCGAGGTGCGCGACCGACTGGGCGACCGGGATCGAGCGGTCCAGTCCTCCGAAGATCCACAGCGTGGGCGCGGTGAGCTGCATGAGGTAGGGCGCCGGATCGAACAGGGACGGTCCGTGCACCGCGAGCAGGCTGTCCACCAGCGCGTCACTGCGCCCCGAGGGCCGGCACTGCGTATCGCCGGTGAGGTCGCTGTAGTAGAGCTCCTCACCGAGCGACACTGCCGGCCCCGACCCGATGATGCCGAAGTGCAGCACCGCCGGGGGCGTGGTGAGCGCGATGGGCAGCACCCACCCACCCTGGCTGAATCCGAAGGCGCCGATGCGGGCCGGGTCGATGTCCGGCCGGTCGGCGAGCGACTCCGCCGCCGCGCGGACGTCCCCCGCCAGCAGGGCGAAGTAGCCGGGCTGCGCGAAGGGACAGCAGTGCCCGCCGGAGTGTCCCACACCACGCTTGTCGTAGGTGAAGGTGGCAAGCCCCAGCGCCCGGAACCCGACCGACTCGGCGCAGGGCCGGGTGTGCCACCGATCGCTGCCGAAATGGAAGACCACCGCCCCGAAGGGACCGGGGCCCGGCGGCAGACAGAGGGTGCCCGAGAGCCGCACGCCATCGGCCGAGACGAAGCCGAGATCGATCTCGGTGCGATCCGCATGGTTCCGCGGGGAGCCCCAGCCGAGCGCGTAGGGCTCGAGTGGCGAGTCGCCGCAGCCGGCGAGCAGCAGCACGAGCAGGCCGAGGAAACAGCCGGCGGCGGTACCGCGGCTTGGCCGGAGCGGGCGGCGGCCGTGTGGGGCTCGGGCGAGGACGGCGGGCATGCCCGGGTGGACGCCCCGGGCCGGCCGGGACGACACAGGCGTCGGGCGGATTGAGACCTTGCCCTGCCCCACCCGGCATTGCCCCCTGTCACAACACTTCGGCTCGATGGTTCCTCTCCTGAAGCTCAACACGCGACTCGGCCTGACACCCGCTGTTGACCCAGGAGGATCCCATGCGCCCGACCCTCGCCGCCTCCAGCCTGCTGCTCACCGCGGGCCTCCTGGTCGGTGGATGCAGTTCGTCCACCGGGCCGAACTACAACCCGACGATCCCCGCCAGTCTCTCCGCCACCCTTACCAACCCGTTCTTTCCCTTCGCACCCGGCCAGACGTATATCTCCTCCGGCCAGACCGCCGAGGGGTTCGAGGTGGACTCGAGTTTCGTGCTGGCGCAGCCGCGGGTGGTGAACGGGGTGAGTGCGCTGGAGATCCACGACCTGGTCTACCTCGACGGGAACCTGATCGAGGACACCTACGACTGGTACGCCGAGGACGCCGAAGGCAACGTCTGGTACCTGGGCGAAGACACGAAGGAGATCCTCAACGGCCAGGTGGTGAGCACCGAAGGGTCGTGGGAGTGGGGCGTGCAGGGCGCGCTGCCGGGGATCATCATGGCCGCCGACCCGGCGGGCCGCATGGGGAAGACCTACCGTGAGGAGTACCTCCGCGGCGTCGCGGAGGATCAGGCCAAGGTGATCGACACCAACCGGAGCGTCACGGTCGCCGCCGGGAGCTTCACCGGGTGCGTGGTGACCGACAACTTCACCACACTCGAGCCCACCCTGCCCCACGAGCACAAGACCTACTGCGCCGGCATCGGGATCGTCCTGGAGGAGGTCGTGGGCGGGAGCGAGCAGATCGAGCTGCAGGGAGTGACGCCGTAGGAGTCGGCGGGAGCCCGGGGTCCGGCGGCGATCACGGTAGAAGGCGGTACAGTCGGCAAGGACGGTAGCGACAGGAGCTGGATACCGCCCTACCGCCTTACCGCCCTACCGCCCTACCTATCGTTCCATCCGCACCGCGCAGAACTTCCCCACGCTTCGCGTGCGGTCGTGGTTGT
>CAZYIV010000226.1:0-2389 GCA_964647615.1 uncultured Gemmatimonadaceae bacterium
CTAACTAGAAATTCTACTGCACTCCTCCCCGCCACCGGATGGCCCCGCGAGCCCGGCCGCAACCCTGCCGCGCTGGCGGCCTAAGCCGCGCAAGGGGCCTACAATGCCACACCTTGGGCGGGGGAGGTAGTGTCAGGTCCAAGGTACGATAAACCGCGGATCCCGCAAAGGGCTGCCGGCCGACAGTGCGCCCAGCGCCCAACCCCTGCACGGATATGCGGGATGCCGTGCAATGCCCGCAGGTCCCGACCCGGCCCGCTCCCCCCCCAACCCGTCCTCCACCTGCCGCACCCAGGCTCACCGAACCCCCTCGCCTCCAGTCCTCCGACAGCGCCTTCGCTCCCCGATGCCCCTCCTCCCCCCCCAAACAGGAGAGGGCAGCCACTCCCCCGGCTGCCCCCCCGTCCTCCCCTCTCACGCCGCACTCTCCCCACTCCCCGCCGCCCCCGACCCCGGCGCGGAACCCGGCCCCGAGCCAGACGAGTCCGGCTTCGCATGCGGCCACCCGATGTCCTTGGCGCTCAGCCACGCCGCCAGTAGCTCTGGGTTCTTCTGCCAGCGCTTCCGGTTGATGCCGTCCAGCCGGCGCACCAGCCCCATCAGTTCCTTCGCGACCTCGGGCAGCTCGGCCACCGCCCCGATCCGCTGGGCTGCCGCCAGGACCTGCTGGTCCATCACGCCGAGGTACTCGGTTAGGAGTGCCTCCAGGTCGGCCACGAAGGTCTCGGCCATCCCCTCCGCGATGAACACCTGCTGCCGGCTCGCCGCCTCGGCCAGCATCGCCCGCACCCGGGCCACGAACTCCGCCCGGTTGAGCCGCGCATCCGGCAGCCGGAACGCCGCCCGCAGCGCCGGGTCCGACGGCAGCGCCGCCCGCGCGATCCGCACCAGGTGCTGCAGGTAGTCCACCATAATCCGGTCCCGCAGCTGGTCCTTCCGGTCCACCGACCCCCGCGCCTGCTGGTCCCCGCTCTCCTGCTGGGTGGCCAGGAGGTCGAGCCGCACCAGCCGCTCCTCGAGCCGCTGCACCGCCTCCACGTACCCCGGGACCTCCGCCGGATACTTCTTCACCAGCGCCAGCACCCGGTGAAACATGTCCGACTTCTTCCGAATCGTCCGCCGCATACAACCTCCCCGACCCTCCCGAAGAGAGCCCGCGGCACCACGGTCGAGGCGCATGGCCGCACAAGTAGTGAAGACCGCACCGCCCGGGCGCCTCGACCACCCGCCGGCCGGGTCACCCCAAGGCGACGGCCGTGCCACGCCCGCCAGGGGCCCGGAAACGGGATGTGGTGTCAGGAACCGTGACAGCGGCGCCGCGCCCGGTCCCCTGCCGCCCGCCGCGCCGTGCCCGGACCCCGCGCGGCAGGCCGCCGCGCCGCCGCGGAAAGGCGGTGCGGGCCCGGTGACACGACGCACGGAGCAGGGATCACTCCCCGCAGCGGAGCGGCAGGGACCTGCGCTGCCGCGGCAGGAGGCTGCGCTCCTGCGGAAATGCCATGCGCCGCCGCGGTCGGCGCCGTGCAACGCGCGGTCACTCCCCACAACGGCGCGATCACTCGCCACGGCGGAGGGGACAGTGCCCGCCATCGTCGCGATCACTCCTCACGGCGGCGCGGTCAATCGAGACAACGGCGCGATCACTCCTCACGGCGGAGGGGAAAGTGTCCGACTTCGTGACAGTCGGGCCCGACACCCGACCGATCGTTCGCCCCGGCGACAGGAGCAGGGCCCTGCAAGCCTCCGGACACTCCCCGCGCGGCGGCGGACACTCTTCACGCAGCGGCGGTAACTCCGCCCGTACCAGCGGCATCGGCCGCCGCCTGACGGGCGCCTGGCGCCCTGATGTGGATAAGCGAACGGGTCGTTCGGGTGGGTGGACACTTTCCGGGGCACTGGACCGGCGTCCCGCGGCAGAAGCCACCCCCTCGTCCGGCGGCTGACGCCACCCCCTCCTCCCGCGGCTGAAGCCGCGACTCGGCGACTGCCGCTAAAGCGGTGTCTGTCCCGCGCGTCATTGAGTTGCGCTGCCGAATCGAGACCCTTCCTTGGACTTCAAGTCTCGACCCCACCCCATCATCGCTCCAGGGATGGATCTCGACGACCGACCGCCCCTCAGAAGCGGCGCGGCCGCGAATCGGGCGCACGGGCGAGGAGGTTGCAGCCAGTGGAGTGCGCGCAGGGGCTCGCACGAGAGGAGTTGTCGCTTCAGCGACAGATGCCGAGTCGCGGCTTCAGCCGCGGGACGAGGGGCTCGGCTCGCAACGCCATGGGATTGCCACGGCACCCCGGGCCTCCGGCCCGGGGTGCCCTCGCAATGACCGCGGCGTACGCGTCGCTTCAGCGACAGATGCCGAGTCGCGGCTTCAGCCGCGGGACGAGGGGCTCG
>CAZYIV010000227.1:0-2347 GCA_964647615.1 uncultured Gemmatimonadaceae bacterium
GCGAGGCCGCCGGCATCCACCTGTGGATCGCCACCTCGCCGCCCGAGGATCTCGGGCTCTCCGCCACCGACGGCCAGAAGCTGCAACTGGACCTCCGCCCTTACTACGGCGCGCTCACCGAGTACCAGCGCGCGCCGTAACGCCCGCTTGGCCGGGCCCGGCCACTGACGCGGGGTCGCCGGGTTCCATCGTCCCGGCGGCCCCGCGTCGCACCTGTACCCCGGCATTCCAGGCCCCTCCCCATGCCCAGGCTCCGCGTCCTCTGCTACTCCGTGTCCCTCGACGGCTTCGGCGCCGGGACGGGCCAGCGCCTCGACCAGCCGCTCGGCTTCCGCGGCCCGGAGATGTTCCAGTGGTTCTTCCCCACCCGCACCTGGCGCGCGATGCAGGGGCAGGAGGTCGGGGAGACTGGCGTGGACGACGCGATGGCGGCGAAGGGCTTCGAGGGGATCGGCGCCTGGATCATGGGCCGCAACATGTTCGGTCCCGTGCGCGGGCCATGGCCCGACGAGTCGGCTGGACGGGCGGGCGGCCGTCGAGCGGGTCCGCGCCGTGGCCGGGCGGAACGCGGAACGCCGACGGCGCGGCGATGCCGAGCGGGAAGGCATCGCCTGCGCCATGGGCCCGGGCGCTCCGTGGGTTGAGGTGGCCAGGTGAGTCCCGGCGTTCCGCGGGGCAGGCCACCTCGCGAGGCTTGAACCCCCGGTCTATTGCCTGTCGAACGTCACCTGGGTGTTGGTCCACCCCGCCGTGCCGTTGAGCGTGATCTGGAACCGGTCCTTGCTCTGGAACTCACCCACCAGCGTCAACGGATTGTAGCCTGGCTCGGTGATCTGCAGGCTGATGGCGGGGTGATCGTGGGTTCCAGCCACCGTCCCGCTCCAGTATGGCGGTTCGGTCAGCGCCGTCCGGATCTCGCAGCTGCCACTGATCGCATCTCCGCTTTCCTGCAAGTCCAGCGTCATCCATCGGTCGACGCCGACGTCGGTGACGGCATTGCCCAGCCAGACCCCCGTCGCAGATGGTGGCACCGGTCCCGTCCCACCGTCCCCTCCGCACGCAGCGATCACACCCAGCACCACGACCAACCCGGCGGTGTAGAAGAATCTCCGAGTCATATACCCTCCCTGGCCTGACGGCCGCACTCGGGCCGTGAGGAAGATACGGCCCGTGTCGTGAAGGAGGTGCGAACCAGCCGCGAATCCTGCTTGTGCCGCGACGGACGCGGCGGAGGTGCGGGGCGCTGCCAGGGGGGGGCGGTGGCGCATTGTCAGGCGCGCCGTCTGCCGCGCCAGGGAGCCGAGCGCGGGGCTCCTGATTGCGTATGCGCTCGCGTGGTCGGGTTGCCGCACAATGCATCCGACTGGCCGACTCCTGATATCGCGTGCTGCGGTGGGCGGGGGTGTCACCGCGCCCTCAGCCTCGCTTCAGGACCGGGTGACGATATTGTGTGGCAAGGGGTGCTGGATGCCCCCGGAAGGGAGGAGGTATGTCCTTCTCAGCGAAGCGCGTCAGCGTGCTGGCGTCCCTGCTCCTGGCAGGCGCCATCCCGCAGGGCACCGGGGCCTGTGGTGGCCCCGACAGGATCGAACTCTGTGGCCACGTAAACGAGTTCTGCTACTTCGGATGTTGCGGCTCGCTCGTGTGCGACGCCACCGGTACCTGCCAGAAGCCACCGCCACCACCGCCGAGCGCCATCGGGGACACCGTGCAGGACACCGTTCGGATTGACGCCGGTGAGGTCCGGCCGCCGGGCGACGGCTTGCACGACTAGCCGGCCGCCCGGCTTCCTTTTTGATCGGCTGCGCCCACAGGGAGGATTCCATGCGCCGCCTGCTGCCAGTGCTCTTCGTGCTCCTCGCCCTGCCCGCCATCCAGGCCCGAGGCCAGCTCCGCTTCGAGCCGGGGAGTGACCCGCTCGCCGGCAACGTTGCGCGCCTGGTGGCGCCCGCGCCTTTGACCGGGGCGGACGTTGCCACCACCTCCTCACCCCGGCGGGTGAACGTGCCCGTCGTCACCCCGGCCGGGCCGGGCCACAAGTCACCCTTCCTGGCGTGGTTCCTGAGCTGGATGATGCCTGGCGGGGGCCAGGCCTACAACGGCCAATGGGGAAAGAGCGCCATCTTCTTCGGGGGCGCCGTCGCGGGATTGTCGCTGGCGATCGCGAACGACGGCTTCGACTGCAACGGCGACTGTTCCGGGAGGGACGCGGGACTCGTCGTTCTGCTGGCTGCCTCCCTGGGGTCGCAGATCGACGCCCCCATCTCGGCCTCCCGGATCAACCGGAAGGCCCGGGAGTCCGGCGCGCTGCAGGTGGGGCTGGTGCGGCTGCAGTTCTGACGGGAGC
>CAZYIV010000228.1:0-2285 GCA_964647615.1 uncultured Gemmatimonadaceae bacterium
GATCGCGCTGGCGCTGCGGCCCGCAGCAGGGTTCCTTGCCAAGCAGAGCCTGGCGATCTGGGGACCACTCGCCGGGGCGTACCTGCTGTTCTGTTCGGCCCGGCTGCGCTGGACCCAGGTCATGGCCTGGGGGGTCGCGGCGGCGGGGCTGCTCGTGGTGGTGATGGGCGGCGGATTCCTGTTGTGGGGCATGGCGTGGAAGTACTGGATCTTCGACGTGCTGGGACACCACCCCATCTCTCCCCTGCGCAGCATCCAGCACCTCCTCGACACCTGGCCCTACTACGCCGCGCTTGCCCTGGGGCTGTTGCTGCTGCCGCGGAGTCAGTGGACCCGCCCGGTCCTGGGGCTCTGGGGAGTCTCCGCCCTGTTACTGGCAATCGAGACCTATACCAGCGGGGTGGCATGGATGTTGAATCACATCGGGCCCGGCAGCCTGCTGGCCGTGGCCTGGCTGGTGGCCGCTCTGCCGGCGCTCCTGGCCCGATGGGATGCCGAAACCCCGACCTGGTCCCCCGACCGTGGACTGGCCGCGGTCCTGTGGCTGGCCTTGCTGGGCCTGGCCACCCAGGGGCTCGGCTTCGTCCGGATCCCGCAGCCGCGCCTGCCGGCGGATGCGGATCGGTACCGGCTGGCGATCGAACAGGAGTTTGAGGGGCAGCCGGCGGATTCCGTGCTGCTGGACATCGGCAGTTGGGTCTACGCGCCCCACGGGGTGATCATGAAGGACCGCGGAGCGCCGGCTGGCGAAGCCGGCTACACCGGGACGGCGGATTTTTCGGGGATGTACGCGCGGCTGCGGGCGCAGCGGTACCGCAAGATTCTCGTGCGGAACCTGCACTCGACGGACTTCATCTACGACTACGCAGGCTGGCCCCGGCCCTCGGGCGTGCGCGACACGGTCCTGCGGTATTATCGGGAAGTGCGCCGGATTCCGGCGATGGCGGTGCCGAACTCGGACTCCCCCTGGTTCGGCGAGATTTCGGTGCTCGAGCCCGTGCCGCCCCCGGCGGCCGGCCGGGAGTAGGGCTCCTCCACCAGCAGAGGTGCGCGTGACGAAGTACCTGATCACCGGCGGCGCCGGCTTCATCGGCACCAACGTGGCCGACCACTACCTGGGTCTCGGCGCGGAAGTCATCCTCTACGACAACTTCAGCCGCTACGGCAGCGAGGACAACGCCGAGTGGCTGGTGAAGCGGTATGGCCCGCGGGTGGAGGTCATCCGGGGCGACCTGCGGCATCCCGAGGCCAATCTCGCGGCCGCCGTGGAACGGGTGGATGTGGTCCTCCACTTCGCGGCCCAGGTGGCGGTGACGCTCTCGGTCACCGACCCGCGCCACGATTTCGAGACCAACGCGCTCGGCACCTTCAACCTGCTCGAGGCGGTCCGGCGCTCGACCCGGCGGCCGGCGGTGCTCTACAGCTCCACCAACAAGGTCTACGGGAAGATGGCCGGGGTGCCGATCATCGAGGCCGGCGGCCGCCATCGCTACGCCGACCTGCCCTTCGGCGTGGGCGAGGAGCAACCGCTCGAGTTCTACTCGCCCTATGGCTGCTCCAAGGGCACCGGCGACCAGTACGTGCTCGACTACGCCCGCATCTACGGGCTGCAGACGGTGGTCTTCCGGCAGTCCTGCATCTACGGGCCGCACCAGTTCGGGATCGAGGACCAGGGCTGGGTCGCCTGGTTTGCCATCCGCAGCATGCAGGAGCAGCCGTTCACGATCTACGGCGACGGCAAGCAGGTGCGCGATGTGCTCTACATCGACGACCTCACCGCGGCCTATGACGCGGCGATCCGCCACCTCGCGACCACCAGCGGCCAGGCCTACAACATCGGCGGGGGACCCGACAGCACCCTCTCGCTCCTCGAACTGGTGGACATGCTGGAGCAGGCCCGCGGCAGCCGCCCGAGTTTCGGCTTCGCCGACTGGCGCCCCGGCGATCAGCTGGTCTATATCAGCGACATCCGGAAGGCCTACCGGGACTTCGGCTGGAAGCCCCGCGTCGGCCCGCGCGAGGGCCTCAACCGGCTGATGAGCTGGCTCAGCAGTCACGCGGACCTGTTCGCCGCCAAGACCCGATGAATGCCCCGGTCGTCGGGCGCCGTCGTCCGGCCCAACCCCAGAGAGTGCCATGACCAAGGTCAGCATCGTGATCCCGGCCCGGAACGAGGAAGCCAACCTCGCGATGGTACTGGATGACATCCACGCCACCCTCCGCCAGCTGCCGCAGTACGAGTTCGAGGTGCTGGTCATCGATGACCGCTCCACGGACCGCACCCG
>CAZYIV010000229.1:0-2250 GCA_964647615.1 uncultured Gemmatimonadaceae bacterium
GTGCGGCCACCGGTCGTTGATCCGCTGGCCCGGACCGACAGCGCGGGGCGTTTCGTGGTGCAACTCGGCACCTTCCGCGACCGCACGCTCGACAGTGTGCGGGTGCAATGGCTCCCGCCCGGCTGCTTCCGGCCCGCGCGCGATACGACGCTCTACGATGTGGTGCTCGCCGCCGACACGCTCCGGGTCAGCCTGTCCGATTCCGCTGCGGGGGTGCCCGCCGCATCCACCCCGGCCGAGTATTGCGGGTTCGGTGTCAGCGAGCTGTCTGGCCCCGATGCCTTCCGCCTGGGACTGCGCGTGGACTCCGTCGTCGGCTCGCAGCTGTACGGTCGCTGGCGAATGAACTACACCTGGACGCAAGGGGACGATTACGGCCCCTTCGCGGGTACCCAGACCCCGACCACCCTCGAACTGATGCTGACACACGAGGCGCCCTGGGGAAGCTGCACCGGTTTCCACCTCGGTGCCGCCCGGGCGGCGAGCGGTCAGTGGGGCCCGCTCTCGGCGCTCGACGCGCAAGGCTGCGTCCAGGAACCGCTGCGGTTTGACCTGGTGGCGGGAGCGTGGTTTGGAACCTATCCCTAGGCGCGGCCTGATCATCCGGACTTCGTTCGCCTGAATCGCGCCTGGCTGGTCGCGGAAGATTCCCACCCGAAGCATCAGGCCCGCCCCCCGCTTCGTCGCCGACATCCACCTGCGCCTCCGCCCCGGGCAGCACGCCGGGGCCTAGCCCCACGCCATCGACGAAGCACGTGCGGTTCAGCACCCGGCCCTCCCACTCCCGGCCGTTCGAGGACCCGCGGGCTGGCCCGCCACTGCTGCCCTGCCTAGAATCCCTCGCCCCCGCCGCGCCCCGCCGCTGATGCCGGGGCGCTGATTTGTTCCTGGAGAATCGAATGGACCGTCGCAGCTTCCTCTGGAGTACCGGCGCTTCCCTGGTGGCGGCATCCGCCCCGACCTCGCTCCCGGCCACGGCCCTGGACGAATCGCTCGAGTCCACGCTGGCCCGCATCGCCGAGCAGGCGCTGAAGGACGGGGCCACCCCGGGCATCCAGATCGCAGCATGGAAGAACGGCAGGCGCGCCGCGGAGGTGGTGCGCGGGCTCGCGAATCTCGAGACGGCCACTCCGGTGACATCGTCCACGATCTTCCGCGCCGGCTCGCTCACCAAGCAGGTGATGGCCGCGCTGATGGCCCGGCTCCAGGACGAAGGCCGGCTGGCGCTGGGCGATCCGCTGGACAAGTACCTCGACTTCTTCAAGGCCACGCGCGTCCCCACGCTGCTGGAGCTGATCCATCACACGGCGGGGGTGCACACGGCGGATGAGGAGACCTGTTCCCAGGCGCCCGTGACGCAGGTGGAGCTGGCCCTGCAGATCGCGGCCCAGGAGCCGCTGTTCGACTTCCCGCCCGGCACGGCGTGGCTCTACAGCAACGCGAACTACATCCTGCTCGGCGCCGTGGCGGAGGTGGTGACCGGGCAGCCGCTCGCCACGATCACGGAGCAGGTGGTGTTCACGCCGCTGGGGCTGACGCAGACCCGGTTCGACCATCACGCCGACGTCGTCGCCCACCGGGCCTCCGGGTACACCGGGACGGAGGGCGGCCCGACGAATTTCGTGCACGCCGACTTCATCGCCATCGAACAGACCGGTGGCGCGGGTGCCATGCGATCCACCGCCAGGGATCTCTGCCGCTGGCACCAGGCGCTGTTCTACGGCCCCTTCCTCTCCGCCGCCGCCCGCAGCGCGTTGGTCGAGCCGGCCACGCTCAGCGATGGCCGCCCCATCACCCAGGGCCGCTTCGATCCCGGCGACAACAACATGGGGGAGACCAGCTACGGCTACGGCCTCATGCTCGATCGCTCCACCAGGGATCACGGGGTGATCGCCACGCACACCGGGTTCGTGAACGGGTTCTCGGCCTACCTGGCCACGCACCTGCCATCCCGGACCACCGTGGCCTGCATGTGCAACGCCGATCCCGGCCCGCAGCTGCCCTTCCGTCCGCTCCGCAGGGCGGTGTTCGCCAGCTTCCTGTGAGCCAGGCATCAACGATGTGCCTCCGTGCTGGCCCTTCGGCCGAGTTCTCTCCCTCGAACCCCTGACACCATGCTCCGACCGTCCCTGCTACTCCCCTCTGCGGTGCTCGGCCTGATCGCCTGCCAGCCGGCGCACACGCCCGCCACCCCCGACGGCGCCTCGCCCGCGATCCGCGCCGCGACCCAGGCCGGCGACGAGGCCTGGT
>CAZYIV010000230.1:0-2234 GCA_964647615.1 uncultured Gemmatimonadaceae bacterium
GAAGGGCGACTTCTCCTCCCTCACCGCTCCCGGCTTCGTGGCGCTCGGCGGCTCCGGCTTCGCGGCGAACCTGGTGCTCGCCCTCCTCGGATGGTGGATCCTCCGCCGCCGGCCGCTCGACAGCGGGACCCGGCTCTTCGGGTGGTTCACGCTGTCGATCAACCTGGTCATCATCGGGATGGGGATGCTCGCGGAGGCGGCCGCCGGCTTCGGTGACTGGATGACCATCCTGCAGCCCTGGCCCGGGAGCGGGATCCTGCGGCTGGTGGTGACCGTGCTCGGGGTGGGGCTCTGCATCACGGCGGTGCGCGTCGCCGGCCGGACCGTGGGGGGAGCGCTCCTGCCGGAGGGCGATCTGCCGCGCCGGCGGGCCGAGGCGCTGCGCATCGTCCTGCATGGCGCCGCGGCCGCCACGCTGCTGGCGCTCGGTGGCGCCCTTGCCTACTCCCGGGAGCCGACGCGCAGCACGCTGCTCGGGGTGGGTGCGAGCCTCGGGCCCTTCCTCCTCCTGTTGAGCGGGGTGCGCCACGCGCTGCGGGTGCCGGCGGGCGACGAGGCCCCGGCGCTGCGCCCGGCCAGCCCCCTCTGGTTCGTGGCGGCGCTGGCCGTCACCGGGATCATGTGGGTCGTGCTGGGGCCGGGCGTGACCCTGGCGGGCGGATAGCAACCCGCCCCGGCCGTCAGAACCCGGTGCACCCCGTCGGCGGCACGTAGCCCGGGCGCCCGGTCGCGATGAGCGCGAACTGGCTTCCCTCCGGGAGCTCGCTGCCGAAGATGTCGGACGGCGGGATGGTCTGGTCGGTGCCTGACGGGAGGTGCAGCTGCGCGTGGGCCGGTGCCCCGTCCGGGACGATGACCAGCACGGCACGGCAGTCGGGCATCAGCGCGAACTCCACCCGGCCCGGGTCGTCCTGGATCCGGGTGCCGGTGAATTCGATCCAGGAGCGGGTGGTCCAGGTCTGGCCGTCGGGCGAGGTGTGCACCCGGACGTATTCCGGCTGGCGATTCGTCGGCTGCACGCCGAGGATCCGCTGGTGGGACAGCAGGAAGAATCTGGTGTGGTCGTGGGCCAGGGCGGGTTCCGACAGCAGGTGCTCGTAGCCCCCGAAGTAGGTCGGGGTGTTCAGCGAGTCGGTCTTGATCACGAAGAACCCGCCGCCGGTGACCACCGGGCCCTGCGGGTTGAGCGCCGCGTAGAGGGTGCGGATCTCGAACGGCTCGGTGCTGGCGGCGTTCTGGTACCGTCCCCACGCGATCGCCACCCGGCCCCAGTTCCGCCCCGCCGCGGGATCGGCCGGGAGGTAGGCCATCGCCGGGGAGTAGTGCAGCTGGGTGTTGGCTCCCGCGACGGACACGGTGACCGGGGTCGCCTGGCGGGTGCCGTGATCGTAGAGCCAGAGCTCGAACGACTCCGCGTTCGGCGGCAGGAAGGCGATCAGGTAGCGGCTTCCGCCGATGTCCACGATCGTCGGCCGGCGGGCGGGGCGGAGGTTGGGCAGCGCGACCGGCGTGGCGTCCCAGTTGTCGGGGCCCAGGCCGAACCAGAGCCGGAGCCGGGAGCCGAACCCTCCGTCGGCCACCAGCCGGCTCACGCCCGCCACGTCGGGCGAGGACGAGGCACCCACGCCGCCACCGGCCTGCGCGGCGAGCGGGCCGCTGGCCCAGGTCACCCCGTCATCCGAGTAGCGCACCCGCACATTGTGATTCTGGTCGATGTAGGTGAGCTGGAAGGCCGGGTGCGGCTGCAGCACGGGGGTGGAGCCGGGAACGCAGGCTGCCAACGTGCCCAGGCAGGCGAGCGGCGGCATGAGGCGGGAACGTGCCATGGGAGCCTCCTGAGGGTAGGAAGGCGGGGCCACTCCCAAGCTCGGTCGAATGCCGGAGGTGTCAAGCGGTAGCGCGGTAGGACGGTATTGTGGTGCGGGGCGGCGAGGGCGTCCGGCTCGCGTCGGCGCTGCGCCGCAGAGGACGGAAGGGCCCGCCGCGCGGCGGGCGCGCCGCCGCTGCGCCGACACCCCTCGCCCGCCTCCTACCGTCTTACCGTCCGACCGTCACTCCCTTCGCGCCGAGTCGCGACTGCGTCGCTCCTGAAGGCGCTCGGTCGCCGTCTGACCGTCCCTACCGCCCGCCCCCCAGCGCCCGCACCAGCCGGTCGGTGAACACCAGGCCGTCCGCGAAGGCGGAGACCCGGATCCGCTCGTCCCGGCCGTGGGCCCGGATGTCGTCCTCGTCGA
>CAZYIV010000231.1:0-2231 GCA_964647615.1 uncultured Gemmatimonadaceae bacterium
GCGGGAGCAGGCTTCCCTGGAACGGGACCCCGAACCAGGCGATCGCCACGATGGTGACGACGGTCAGATCCACCAGGCCGATCAGCGCGAACGGGATGGTCTTGCCGGCGATCAGCTCCACGGACGTGAGGGGACTCACCATGAGTTGCTCCAGTGTGCCCAGTTCCCGTTCCCGTACCACGGCGAGCGAGGTGAGCAGCAGGCACACGAGCAGGATGATGGCGCCGACCACCGCCGGCACGTTGTAGTTCTGGCTGCTGAGGTCGGGATTGTACCAGGCGCGTTCCCGCAGATCGACGCCTCCGGTGAGCGGAGTCCCGCGGACACGCGCGCCGAACGTCTGCACGATGCGCTCGGCGTAGCCCATCGCCACGGTGGCGGTGTTCGAATTCGTCCCGTCGAACAGCATCTGGACATGAGCGCTGCCGTTCCCCCTGAGTGCGTCGGCAAAACCCACCGGGATGTCCAGCGCGACGATGGCACTCCCGACCTCCAGGGCCCGCACCGCGTCCCGAGAGCGGTCTGACCCGCCCGACACCCGGAAGTACCCCGAGGAGGTGAGGGCCGTGACCAGGGCCCGGGACGTCTGGCTCCGGTCCTGATCCACGACGAAGGTGGCCGTCTCGCGGATATCGGTGGACACGGCGTACCCGAAGACCATGAGCTGGATCAACGGCGCAATAAAGACCACTCGCGACATGCGCGGATCCCGGAAGAGCTGGAGAAACTCCTTCTTCACCAGCTCCCAGATCCGCTCCAGGCCGGCGCCGACGTCGGGACTCATTCGAGCTCCTTCTTGAACGCCCGCGTCGCGAGCAGCAGGCCGAGGACGCCGAAGGCGATCATCAGGAGTCCCTGGACGCGAAGCACCTCGATCCCCACGCCCTTCAGAAAGATCCCCCGGGTCACGACCAGGAAGTACCGTGCGGGCACCAGGTAGGTCACGGCCTGGAGCGGCGCTGGCATGATGGAGATCGCGTACATGAACCCGGAGAGCAGGAAGGCGGGGAGGAAAGTGGCCACCATGGCGAGCTGGGTGGCGAGCAATTGCGACTTGGCGACCGCCGAGATGAACATGCCGAGCCCGAGTGCCCCGGCGAGGAACGCAGTGCTGAGCACCAGGAAGAGCGCCGGACTGCCTCGGAACGGGACTCCGAACACCGCCACGCCGAGCCCGCTGGTGAGGAGCACGTCGAGCAGGCCGATACCCAGGTAGGGCAGCAGCTTTCCGAGGACCACCTCGATGCGGTGGACTGGCGTGGCCGCCAGTTGCTCCATCGTCCCCCGCTCCCACTCCCTGGCGATCGTCAAGGAAGTCAGCATGGCCGCGATGATCATCATGATGACGGCCACGAGCCCCGGCACAATCATGTTGCGGCTGCGGAGCTCCTCGTTGAACCATACCCGGCTCTGCAGCAGTATCGCCGGGGGCGTGCCACCCAGCGCACCGATCCTGGCGGAGAAGGAGCGGGCCGTCCCCTGGGTGTAGCCCAGGACAATGCTGGCGGTATTGGCGTCGCTGCCGTCGACGATGGCCTGCAGCGGGGCCGGCCTCCCCGTGTCCAGGGCCGACCCGAAGCCAGGCGGGATCACCAGACCCAGCTGCACCCGGCCGCGGTCCAGCAGAGGCACGAGGTCGCCGGCGCGAGCGGGCCGGAGCATGATCGTGAAGTATCCGGAAGCGCGGAAGGCCTCCACCAGGTCACGGCTGCGGGCGGAGCCATCCTGATCCACGACGGCGGTGCGGACATCCGTCACATCCCAGGTGATGGCGTAGCCGAAGAGGAGCAACAGCAGCGCCGGGAGGAGGAACGCCAGCGCCAGGCTGCGGGAGTCGCGGCGGAGCTGGATGATCTCCTTCCGCGCGACGGCAAACAGCCGCATGAGACTCAGCCCACCCCCGCGACTAGTCAATGACCGCCCCTCCCTCGGCGCGCACCCGGGCCACGAACACATCCTCCAGGGACGGCGCGATCGGTTCGAGGCCCAGCAGGGTCACCCCCCGCGCCGCCAGCCGGGTAGGGATCACCGCCTTCGCCCCGTCCAGATCCCGGACCACCGCGTGGACATTGCGGCCGAACAATCCGGTGTCGAGCACCACAGGGTCGCCCTGCAGCGCCTCGACCGCCCGGGGGCCATTGTCCGTGCGGAGGCTCAGAATGGGCTCCGCCAGCGCTGCCCGCAGCCGCGGGGGCGTGTCGAGCGCGATGAGCCTGCCACGATTCATCAGG
>CAZYIV010000232.1:0-2230 GCA_964647615.1 uncultured Gemmatimonadaceae bacterium
GCCCGCGCGGTGGCCCACGCCGCGCGGACATCCGGATTCCCTTCCAGCGCCAGCCCCACCACGTCCTCGAGGGTCAGGGCATCCCGCCGGGCCACCAGGTCGGGCGGCAGGGTGAGCTCGGGGACGGTGGCCGGCGGCGCCTCCCGCTCGTTGCCGGCGGGGGCCCATGCGGTGTCCGGCCGTGCCGCGACCGGCCTGGCGCCCCGGGGACTGGGGAGTCCGGGGCTGCAGGCGGCGGCGAGGAGCAGCGCGGAGGTGAGGAAATGACGGAAGCGCGGAGGCATACCGGTCAAGTACGGGTTCGGCTTCGGAATCGTTGAATCGGGCACCCGCACTGCCCCGTCGCGGACGGGCCGTAGCGTTTCGGGATAGGGGCCAGTACGGGCAATCGTTGTCAGACAACAACTTAGCAGCCTTGGCCCGGCGGCACCCGCCGTGCCTTTCCTCCCGGCAGCGATGCACCAGCAATGATCAACAACCACCGGGAGTCACCGATGCGCCATTTCATCCTCCGCCCGCTCGCCGGGCTCGCCCTGGCCGCCACGGCCACCCTCGCCGCCTGCGGGTCCGACGCAACCGGCCCCAGCGCCGGCGGTTCGTCGCAGGTCGGCACGCCGATGAGCATCTCGCAGTTCGACAGCACCCTCGGCACCGGCAGCACCCGGATCGAGATCGTGCTGAACGCCGGCACGCTCCAGGCTCACGAGGTTCATGTCGAGCAGGACGACGCCGAGGAGAAGATCACCAGCCCGGTCACGGCAATTGATACCGCGGCGGGGAACGTCACCCTGGCCTTTGGCGGGATGGTGCTGAGCTACGGCAGCAGCCCCCGGTTCCGCACCCCGAGCAAGAGCCGGGTGAGCCGGGCGGAGTGGGAGGCGGCCATCGTCGCGGCGCTGGGCGCCGGGCAGCAGCCGACCATCGAGGCCCGCCGCAACCAGCCGGCGCAGCCCCAGGCCCCGACCGACCCGACCTTCCTGCCCAACGATCTGCGGATCAGCGACAAGAACGACGGTCCGAAGCTCGAGGTGTACGTGGACGCCGACAACTTCCAGGACGTGGCCGCGCCGCCGCCGCTGGCGATCCTCACGGTCTTCAGCGTGCCGGTGGAGATCACCAGCAGCACCGAGATCTCGCTCAACGCCCCCGGCGGCACCGTGCCGAGCGGCCCGGTGCAGTTCCAGGGCGCCGTCACCGCGGCGGACGCGGCGGCGGGGACGATCACCCTGGCCGGCGGCATCGTGGTGGACCTGAGCGGGGCGAGCTTCGACCCCAAGGGCGACGTGTTCAGCGTGGACGCGACCGCGAGCGCCCTGGCCGCGGGCAAGAGCGTGACTGCCGAGGGCGTCGGCACCGCGAGCGGCGCCGGACCCATCACTGCGACGAGTGTGAAGGTGGAGACGGGGAACTAGGACGGTAGGGACGGTAGAAAAGAGACGGTAAGGACGGTAGGCTCGCGACCGCCCTTACCGTCTCTACCGTCTTTACCGTCCCCTACCGTCTGTCCGTCCTACCGTCCGGCCGCCCTCTTCACCACCATCGGCGGCAGCAGGAACAGCGCCCCGATCGTCCCGGCCACGGTGCCGCCAGCGGTGGCGAGGGCAATGGCGCCGAAGAGATCGTCCACCCCCGCGCCGACGGCGAGGGGAATGAGGCTCGCGAGGGTGGTGAGGGTGACCAGCATGATCATCCCGGCACGGTCGCGGCAGGCGGCGACGATCGCCGCGGCGGAGCGGGTGCGGTGCTGCAGCACGCCGTCCACCAGCAGGATGGATTGATTGACCGCGAGCCCGATCACCAGGATCACGCCGACGGCGGCCTCCCGGGTGAAGGCCGCGCCGGTGGCCCAGAAGGCCACCACCACCCCCGCCAGCGCGATCGGCAGGCTCAGGAACACCATCGCGGCGCCCCAGGCCGAGTCGAAGACCATCGCGACGGTGAGCACCACCAGCGCCAGCCCCACCGCGAACACCAGCCACAGCCCCTTGCTGCTGTCATCGTCGGACCAGCCGAAGTACTCGTCGCTCACCGTGTAGCCGGCGGGGACGCTGATCGAGCGCATGAAGGCCTCATGGGTCCGGTTGGCGAGCTTGGCGGGGCCGCGGAAGTCGTAGCTCAGCACCCGGACGTACTGCTGGTCCTCGCGGCTGATGCGGGCCAGCGCCTCGCGTTCGTCCAGCGTGGCGACATCGCCGATGCGCACCGGGGCGCCGCCCGGCGCCGGCAGCCG
>CAZYIV010000233.1:0-2227 GCA_964647615.1 uncultured Gemmatimonadaceae bacterium
CGCCGGCGATGCCGGCCCAGGGCAGCGACTGGATCATGGCGCAACTGCTGCCCGAGGTGGCGGCGCGGCACCGGGAGCACGGGGTCACGCTGGAGTGGGACCCGTCCATCGTCGCATGGCTCACCGGGGCATGGCGGGCCAATGCCAGTACCCGGGTCCTGGAACAGCTGGTGGAGCACGAGATCAGTCCCGCGCTGGTCCGGGCCCTCTATCGCGAGGGGGGGCCGGGGCCGAGCCGCTACGTGGTCCGCCGGCAGCAGGCGGAGCTGATCATCGAACCGCTTCCGTAGTCCCACCCCTCACCATCCCGAGCGCCCCATGCCCCTGGAGTTCAAGACGGCCACGCAGGCCAAGGTCTACGAGAAGGTCGCCGGCATCCTCAAGGAACAGTTCGGAGCGCAGGCGCGGGTGAACGACTCGTCGCCGCAGTTCAGCATCCGCGCCGGGTCGGCCTGGGTGACGATCACCGTCAACCCGATCAACGACAAGTTCACCGTGGTGCGGGCCTTCAGCTGGGTGGTGACCGGGGCGGAGAATTCGGCGGAGCTGCGCCAGTTCCTGCTGGAGGAGAACTTCGGCTTCCGGTTCGGGGGCTTCGCCCAGGAGCCGGGCACCGGTGACGTCCTGTTCACCCACGCGGTCGTGGGCGAGGGGATGGACACCGACGAGTTCATGTGGACCGTCATGGCGGTGGCCAACACGGCCGACGACATGGACGACAAGATCGTCCAGCGCTTCGGCGGACAGCGGGCCTGCGACCGGACCTGACGCCGCGGTCTGTGCCCGGACAGGAACGCCCCGGCGCCGAGCGGCGCCGGGGCGTTCCTGCCTTCGGGGCGGTTTGCTCAGCCGGGAGGGTGGAGGCGTTCCTCCAGCTCGGCGAGGGTGCGCGGCCAGTCCTCCCGCAGCAGCCGGCTGAGCGCCCGGTCGGCAAGGAGGCGGCCCTCCGTCTGGCAGGTGGGGCAGTAGTTGGTCTCGTTCTCGGCATAGCGGATGCGCTGGACCGGCCCGCCACACACCGGGCACGGCTTGCGGTAGCGGCCGTGCACCGCCATGCCCTCCCGGAAGGCGGTGACCTTCTCGGGGAAGCGATCCCCGGTTTCCGCCCGCAGCCGCACCGTCCACTCCTGCAGCACCTCGCGCGCGGCCAGGTGGAGCCGGGCGCACTCGGCGTCGGCGAGCTGTCGGGTCAGCCGGAGCGGCGACAGTTGCGCGCGGTGCAGGATCTCGTCGCTGTAGGCATTGCCGATGCCGTCGAAGAGTATCGGGTCGGTCAGCGCCCGCTTGAGGGTGTGGTTCTCCAGCCGGAGCCGCGCGGCGAACGCCTCGGGCGGCGCCGCGAACACATCCAGCCCGCCGCGATCGAAGGGTGCCAGCGCCGGCTCCCCGCGGACGAGGTGCAGGGCGGCGCGACGCTTGGTGCCCGCCTCGGTCAGCGCGAGGGTGCCGTGGGGAAAGTCGAGGCAGAGCAGGCCGATCTTCCCCGGCGGACTCTTCCCCGCCGCGAGCCAGCGCAGGCGGCCGGCGATCATGAGGTGCAGCACCAGGAACAGGTCGTCCTCGAGGACGAAGACGATCCGCTTGCCGATCCGGCGCAGGCCGGTCACCCGGTGGCCGGTGACCTCGGTGAGTGGTGGCTCCACGCTCCGCAGGAGGAAGGGGCTCCGGAGCCGGACCGCCTGGATGGGCTGCCCGACGACCCGCGGCGCGAGGGCCTCGAGGTAGACCTGGATGTCGGGCAGCTCGGGCATGGCAGCCCAAGCTACCGGGTGCCGCGCTCTGGCGCGACCACTCACGCGCCCGCATCTTTATGCCCCCTGAGTCCCGTTGCGGGAGCGCCGATGTCGTCGTCCAGACCGTTCGTCCCTGAAACCAGCAACCTCCACGTCACCCGGTTCGAGCCGCTGGTGGCGCCGGGGGAGGTGCTGGCCGAGCTGCCGATCTCCCGCGCGGTCGCGACCACCGTGCTGGAGGGGCGCCGCACGGTGGGGCGGATCCTGGCGGGACAGGACCGGCGGCTGCTGGTGGTGGTCGGCCCCTGCTCGATCCACGACCCGGCGGCCGCGCTGGAGTACGCCGGCCGGCTGGCCCGGCTGCGCGAGGCGGTGGCGGAGACGCTGTTCCTGGTGATGCGGGTGTACTTCGAGAAGCCGCGGACCACCGTGGGCTGGAAGGGACTGATCAACGATCCCCACCTCGACGGTACCCGGGACATGATGCTGGGGCT
>CAZYIV010000234.1:0-2218 GCA_964647615.1 uncultured Gemmatimonadaceae bacterium
TCGAGACCAGCGCCTCGGTGGGCTGGATGATGATGTAGCCGCCGGTGGGGAGGTCGCACCGGGCCTTGAACAGTTCCCGGATCTCGTTCTCGATGTCGAACTTGTCGAACAGCGGCACGGTCTCGCTGTAGTGCTGGACCCGCTGGATCAGCTCGGGATCCACGCCCTTCAAGTAGGTCTCGATCTCGTTGTACAGCTCCTTCGAGTCCACGTAGAGCGCGTCCACCTTGGCACTGAACAGGTCCCGGATGATGCCGCGGGTGAGCGAGGTCTCCCGCTGCACCAGCGCCGGGGCGCGGACGAAGGTCTTCTTCTTGTTGATCTTGCGCCAGAGGTTGAGGAGGCTCTCCACCTCGCGGCGGAAGTGGTCCTCGGTGACGCCCTCCGCCACGGTGCGGACGATCATCCCGCCCGCATCCTTCTCCAGCATGCTGGAGACCATCTCGCGGAGCCGGGAGCGCAGCTCCTTGCTTTCGATCTTCCGGCTGACCCCCACCTTGGAGGCGTAGGGCATGTAGACCAGGAACCGCCCGGGGAGGGAGATCTGGGCGGTGACGCGGCAGCCCTTGGTGGAGATGGGCTCCTTGGTGACCTGGACGAGGAGGGTCTGGCCCTTCTTCAGCAGGTCGGAGATGTCCGGCAGCTGCCGGCGGGAGCGGACCTCGCGCTGGCGGGGCTCGCTCCGGGCGCTCTCGCCGTTGCGGCCGCGGCGGCCGCCCTTGCGGCCTTCCTCGTCCGTGGCTTCCGGCGCGCCGTCCCCGGAAGACTCGGCTTCCTCGAACGCCTCGTCTCCCTCCTCCGAACCGGGCTCCTCGTCCTCCTCGGGTTCGAGGAGGTCGGAGGCGTGGAGGAAGGCGGATTTTTCCAGCCCGATGTCAACGAAGGCGGCCTGGATCCCAGGCAGGACGGCTTCCACCCGGCCGAGATAGATGTCGCCGACGATGCGACGATGATCCGGGCGGTCCACCAGCAGCTCGACCAGACGGTCGTCCTCGAGGATTGCCACGCGGGTTTCCCGCTGGCTCCCGTTGATGAGAATTTCGCGCTTCACGCGTTGATGCCCCGACCGGCGGCCTGGGGGCATCCGTGGCCAAGGCCACGCCCCCGGTCCCGCCGGTGATTGTTGAGGTACGGCGCACCTCACCCGCCGGCACGGCGGGTGGAGGCGACTGCCGCCCCGGGGCCGCTGTCGCGGCCGGCCGGAGAACTCTGGATGAAGAGGGGAGCCCTCCCGCCCGCAGGGCATGGCGCGATGCACGCGCCAGCCGCGGGACCGGGAGGATGGAGAATGGGACCTGCCGCGGGACGGCCCGGAACGGGACCCGCCCCGCCAGTTGCTGCCGGGCCATGCGGCTTCCCCTGCTCCGTGGGAGCATGAGGGCGGCCACCAGCACCACCAGGCCCAGCCATGTCAAAGGCATGGCCTAAAGATAGGATTGACCGATGGTTAGGGCAACCATCGGGGGCGTTACTGACCCGGATTGCACGCCAGGCAGCCCGAATTCCGGGCAGCCCGGACCAGGCTACCGAACGACGTCGCCCAGAATGTGGCGGGCGATCACGATCCGCTGGATCTCGCTGGTGCCCTCGCCGATCTCGCAGACCTTGGCGTCCCGCATCATGCGCTCCACCGGATACTCGGTGGTGTAGCCATACCCCCCGAAGACCTGGACCGCCTTGGTGGTCACCCGCATGGCCAGCTCGGAGCAGAACAGCTTGGCCATGGCCGCTTCCTTCTTGAACGGACGGCCGTTCTGCTTGAGCCACGCGGCGTGGTACAGCAGGTGGGTGCCGGCCTCGATCTCGAGCGCCATGTCGGCCAGCTGGAAGTGGATCCCCTGGAAGCTGCCGATCGCCTGGCCGAACTGCTTCCGGATGCCGGCGTAGCGGAGGGCCTCCTCGTAGGCGCCTTCCGCGATGCCCAGAGAGAGCGCCGCGATGCCGATGCGGCCGGCGTCCAGGGTCTTCAGGAAGTTGATGAAGCCCTGCCCCGGCGCCCCGAGGATGTTCTCCTTCGGGACCACCGCATCCTCGAACACCAGCTCACGGGTGTCGCTGGCCCGCCAGCCCATCTTGTCTTCTTTCTTGCCGGCCTTGAAGCCGGGGACGCGGGGCAGGTCCGCCGCATGGCCCACCCCCAGGGCCCGGCAGCGCTCCAGGTCGCAGGTGTCCTTGGTCAGGATGAAGCTGGTGATGCCCTTGTTGCCCTTGCCGGGCT
>CAZYIV010000235.1:0-2195 GCA_964647615.1 uncultured Gemmatimonadaceae bacterium
CGGCCGTAGTCGGCGCCGTGGTTGCGGTAGTGGAACAGGCTGATGTTCCAGTCGGAGCGCATCGCGTCGAGGAAGCGGAGCAGCGCACCCGGCCGTTCGGGGAACTCGAAGCGATAGAGCAATTCGTGGCTGGCGAGCGCCGCGTGCCCGCCCACCAGGTGGCGCACGTGCAGCTTGGCCATCTCGTTGGCGGTGAGGTCCAGGGTGGGGAAGCCGCGGCGCCGGAGCCGGGTCGCGATGGCGCGGGCCTCCGCCCGGCCGCTCACCTCGAGCCCCACGAAGACGTGGGCCTGGTCGGGATCGGCCATGCGGTAGTTGAACTCGGTGATGTTGCGCGGCCCGATCGCGGCGCAGAAGCGGCGGAAGCTGCCGGGCCGCTCCGGGATGGTGACGCCGAGGATCGCCTCGCGCTGCTCGCCCATCTCGGCGCGCTCCGCCACGAAGCGCAGCCGGTCGAAGTTGGTGTTGGCCCCGCAGGCGATCGCCGCGATGGTCCGCGCGGGGCCGCGCTGCCGCGCCGCCCACGCCTTGGCCCCCGCGATCGCCAGCGCCCCCGCCGGCTCCAGTACCGTCCGGGTCTCCTCGAAGACATCCTTGATCGCGGCGCAGATGGCGTCGGTGTCCACCAGGATCATCCCGTCCACCACCTTCCGGGCCAGGCGGAAGGTCTCCGCCCCCACCTGCCGCACCGCGACCCCGTCGGCGAACAGGCCGACATGCTCCAGCCGCACCCGGCGCCGGGCGCGGAGCGAGCGGGCCATCGCATCGGCGTCGGTGGGCTCTACCCCGATCACCTGCACCTCGGGCCGGAGCGCCTTGAGGCACGCCCCCACCCCGGCGATCAGCCCGCCGCCCCCCACCGCGACGAACACCGCGTGCAGGTCGCGCGGGGCCTGCCGCAGGATCTCGAGGCCCACGGTGCCCTGCCCCGCGATGACGTCGGGATCGTCGTACGGATGGACGTAGGTGTAGCCCCGTTCCCGCTCCAGCCGCCGGGCCTCCGCGGATGCCTCGTCGTAGGTGTCGCCCGCCAGCACCACGCGCGCCCCCCGGGCCCGCACCGCCTCCACCTTGATCCGCGGCGTGGTCACCGGCATCACGATCACGGCGCGGCAGCGGAGTCGTTGCGCGGCGAGCGCCACCCCCTGGGCGTGGTTCCCCGCCGACGCGGCGATGACCCCGCGACGGAGCTGGGCGCGGGTCAGGCCGCTCATCTTGTTGTAGGCGCCGCGCAGCTTGAACGAGAAGACCGGCTGCAGGTCCTCCCGCTTGAGCAGCACCCGGTGGCCCAGCCGGGCGCTGAGCCCCGGCGCCGGGTCGAGCGGCGTCTCGATGGCCACGTCGTACACCCGGGCGTTCAGGATGCGGCGCAGGTAGTCGGTGGGCATGGGGCCTGCAGGCGACGGGAGAAGACTCAGGGGACCTGCCTGAAGCGTAGCCGGGAGATGCGCACCAGCGGTAGCGGTCGGCGAGCCGTCGCAGCATACTTCCCCAACCCGAAGCGGGGAGCGGGGTTTCCGTCTCCCTCCTCCCCTTCCCAGTCTCCTTCCGTCCCGGATCCCCATGCTCGCCCTCCTCCGGCGCATTTCGCTCACGTGGTGGATCATCATCGGCATGGTCGTCGGGGTCGTCCTCGGTTGGCTGGACCATTCGGTCTGGACCAGCGACGACCTCACCCCGTACCTGCAGCCGCTGTCGTCCATCTTCCTGCGGATGATCAAGTCCATCGTGGCGCCGCTGGTGTTCACCTGCCTGGTGGTGGGGATCGCCGGCCACGGCGACGACCTCAAGCGGGTCGGGCGGCTGGCGTTCCGCTCCATCCTCTACTTCGAGGTGGTGACGACGGTGGCGCTGGTGGTGGGGCTGGTGGCGGTGAACCTCTCCCGCCCCGGGGTGGGCGTGGTGCTGACGGCCGGCGCCGACTCGACCCAGGTGGCGCAGATGGCCAGCAACCACCCGACCCTCGCCGGGGTGCTGGAGCACACCGTCCCCGCCAGCTTCTTCGACGCGGCCGCGAAGAACGAGGTGCTGCAGATCGTGTTCTTCGCGATCCTGTTCGGCATCGGGCTGGCCCAGGTGCAGAGCCGCCACAAGGAGACGGTGCTCTCCTTCATGGAGGGGGTGTCGGAGGTGATGTTCAAGTTCACCGGGCTGGTGATGAAGTTCGCGCCGGTGGGCATCGGGGCGGCGATCGC
>CAZYIV010000236.1:0-2105 GCA_964647615.1 uncultured Gemmatimonadaceae bacterium
CGCTCGCCCACGCCGCAGAACACCGACTTGCCGCCGTGGCCCTTGGCCACGTTGTTGATCAGCTCCATGATGACGACGGTCTTGCCCACGCCGGCGCCCCCGAAGAGGCCGATCTTGCCGCCCTTCACGAACGGGGCGATCAGGTCGATGACCTTGATGCCGGTCTCGAAGATCGTGGTCTTGGGCTCGAGGTCCACGAACTTCGGGGTCTCGCGGTGGATCGGCCACCGTTCATTGCTGGCCGGGATCGGCGCGCCGCCGTCCACCGGATCGCCGAGCACGTTGAGGATCCGGCCCAGCGGCGCCGCGCCCACCGGCACCTTGATCGGGCCGCCGGTGTCGGTGACCGACATGCCCCGGGTCACGCCGTCGGTGGAGGACATCGCCACCGCGCGCACCTGGTTCTGGCCGATGTGCTGCTGCACCTCGGCCGTGAGCTTGATCGGCAGCGCGCCGCTCGCGTCCTCGAGGGTCAGCGCGTTGTAGATCTCGGGCAGGTGCTCGGGCTCGAACTCCACGTCCAGCACCGGGCCGATGACCTGGACCACCCTGCCGATATTGTGCGTCGCCGTAGCCGTTGCCATGACTGCGTCTCTCTCCTGGGTGCGTGGGCGCGCCGGGGGGCGCGGCTCCGGAAGTCGGGTCAGCCCTCGAGCGCCGCGGCGCCGCCGACGATCTCCGCGATCTCCTGCGTGATCGCGGCCTGCCGCTGGCGGTTATAGGTGCGCTTGAGGATCTCGTAGATCTCACCGGCGTTGTCGGTGGCGTTCTTCATCGCGGTGCGGCGCGCGCCATGCTCGGCCGCCGCCGTCTCCACCAGTCCGCGGTACACCTGGTTGCGGACGTAGAGCGGGAGCAGCTCCGCCAGGATCGCGTCCGCCCCGGGCTTGAGGATGTAGTCGGCCCGCACCCCGCCCTTCGCCGCGGCCGGCGTCTGCACCGGCAACACGCCGAGGGTGGTCGGCGGGGTCGAGATGGGGGTGATGAAGCGGGCGTAGACCACGTCGAGGCTGGCCAGCCGCCCCGCCGCGAAGTCCGCGATCAGCGGCGCCACCAGCTCCGCGGCGTGCTCGCTCGTGGGCTTGTCGCCGATGTCCTGCCGCTGCGAGGCGATGGCCCGCCCGATGTACTTGAAGAAGCCGATGCCCTTCCGGCCCACCGCGTGCAGCTCCACCTCGTACCCGCGGGCCTCCAGCGCCTCCATCCGGCGCCGGGCTTCCTTGATCAGGTTGGAGTTGAAGCCGCCGCACAGCCCGCGGTTGCTGGTCACCAGCAGCACCGCCGCCCGCCGGGGCCCGCCCTTCTCGGGCGGCGCCGGCCGCCGCAGCAGCGGGAACCGCTCCGCCAGCTCCGGGCTCACCAGGTCCGCAATCACCTCGGCCAGCGCCGCCGCGTAGGGCCGGGCGGCAACCACCCGGTCCTGGGCCCGCTTCAGCTTGGACGTAGAGACCAGCTCCATCGTCCGGGTGATCTTCCGCGTGTTCTGGACCGAGCGCATCCGCCCACGCAGCGCCTTGTTGGAGGCCGGCATGCCTACTCGGCCTTGAACAGGGGCTTGAACGCGGTGATGGCGGCCTTGAGCTTGCCGGTCAGGTCGTCATCCAGCGCCCGCTTGGTCCGGAGCCCCTCGAACACCGCCGGGTGGCTGGCGCCGAGGTAGGCCAGGAAGTCGGCCTCCCACTTCCGGATGTGCTTCACGTCCACGTCGTCCAGGTAGCCGTTGGTCACCGCGTAGATGATGGCGACCTGCTGCTCCACCGGGACCGGCGCGTACTGCGGCTGCTTGAGCACCTCCACCGTCCGGGCGCCCCGGGCCAGCTGCCGCTGGGTCGCGGCGTCGAGCTCCGAGCCGAACTGGGCGAAGGCCTCCAGCTCGCGGTACTGCGCCAGCGAGAGCCGCAGCGGGCCGGCCACCTGCTTCATCGCCTTGATCTGCGCGTTGCCCCCCACCCGGCTCACGCTGATGCCGGCGTCCACCGCGGGGCGGACGTTGGAGTAGAACAGGTCGGTGGTGAGGAAGATCTGGCCGTCGGTGATCGAGATGACGTTGGTCGGGATGTAGGCCGAGACGTCGCCCGCCTGGGTCTCGATGATCGGCAGCGCGG
>CAZYIV010000237.1:0-2091 GCA_964647615.1 uncultured Gemmatimonadaceae bacterium
AGGCGCAAAAGTCGCGGAGTAGTGCGCTGGGACGGTGGAGTGAGGCGCAAAAGTCTCGGAGTAGCGCGCGGGGACGCCGGAGTGAGGCGCGCGAATGCCGGAGCACGGCTGGTTGGCGCCGGAGTGGGGCGCGCGAATGCCGGAGTGGCCCTGGTTGGGGCCGGACTTGGGCGCGCGAATGCCGGACCACGGCTGGTTGGCGGTGGAGCAGGGCGCGGCAATGCCGGACTGGCCCGGGGTGGGCCCGGAGTGAAGCGCGCGAGCCCGGGACTGGGCCTGATCGGCGCCGGACCGGGCTCCGCGCGCGCCCGTCGGTGGGTCGGCGGCGCTGGCACGCGGGCCGCCGCTGTGGGAGGGGCCCGCTTGGCACCAACAGGCGCAGCGTCGTGCGCGGTGATTGACAGCCCCCAGCGCGGTTTCTATTGTTTTGTTGACCGCATGGTCAACAATTGCCTGCTTCCGTGACCGTTCGTCCCGCCCGCACGTGTCTCACCGAGCTGCTCCCGCGCCCGGGGCTTCCCGGTTGTCCGTGAGGCCACTCGCCCCCGTGCCCAACTCACAATTGTAGCCCCGATGCAGATCACCGTCCGTCAGGCGGCCACCTACCTCGGCGTCGACGAGGCCACCCTCCGCCGCTGGATCCGGGACCGCGGGTTGCCCGTCCACCGCGTCAATGAGCGACTGCACCTCAACGCGATTGAGGTCTGGGAATGGGCCGTGGAACACGGGATCCCCGCCTCCCGCGGCCTCCTCGAGGAGGCCCAGCGGAGCCCCGAGCAGGTGCCGCCGCTCTCGGCCCTCCTCGAGGCCGGCGGCGTGCATCTCGACGTGGCGGGCGATGACAAGAGCGCGGTCCTGGCCGAGATCGTCCGGCGGCTGCCGCTCTCCCCGGAAGTGGACCGGGAGTTCCTGCTGACGGTGCTCGACGCGCGGGAGGCGATGGGCTCCACCGGCATCGGGGACGGGATCGCGATTCCCCACGTCCGCAATCCGATTCTCCTCCACGTGGACCACCCGTTCGTGAGTCTCTGCCTGCTCCGCCGGCCGGTGGAGTTCGGGGCGATTGACGGGAAGCCGGTCCACGCCCTGTTCCTGGTGGTGGGCCCGAGTGTGCCCATGCATCTCCGGATCCTGGCCCAGCTCGGATTCGTGCTGCGGGACGCGGCGCTGCGCGATTTGCTGGCCCGGCAGGCGCCGCCGGCCGAGATCATCGAACGCATCCGCTTCCTGGAGGGGCACAGCACCGGTTCCTTTCCCACCCTGAGGCGCCCGGGACGGTGAGCCCCCTCGCCTGGCTGCTCGCGGGGGTGGCGGCGGTGCTGGCGGGAGGCGCAGGCAGTCTGCTGTTCGCCCGGCACCCCCGCGTTGCCGACGGGCTGCTGCGGGGCCTGCTCCTCAGCGGCCTCGCCGCCTGCGGCGCCGCGGCGCTGGGCGTGCTGCGGCACCGCCAGTCGGCGGCGGTGCTCGTCACCGCGCCCGTGCCTGGCGGACCGTGGGCCCTGGGGCTCGACCCGCTGTCCGCCTGGTTTCTGCTCCTGGTCTCCGGGGTCGGCGGCGTGGCCGCCAGCTACGGCACCCGGTTCCTCGCGCCGGACCGCGGCCGTCGGCCCGTCGCGGTGTCCCACGCCCTGCTCGCGCTCCTGCTCGCCGCGATGATCCTGGTCCTGGCGGCGCAGGCGGTGCTGCCGTTCATGCTCGCCTGGGAGACCATGGCGCTCAGCGGCTACCTGCTGATCATGTACGAGGCGGAGCAACCACAGGTGCGCCGGGACGGCCTGCTGTACCTGGCCATCACCCATGTGGGCGCGCTGCTGCTGATCGCGATGTTCCTGGCCTGGGGCGACGGCAGCCCCGATCTGACCTTCGCCCACCTGGCTCGGGTGGCGCCGCGCCTGCGGTGGCATGGCACCGGCATCCTCCTTCTGGCGCTGCTGGGCTTCGGCGGCAAGGCCGGGCTCGTACCGCTGCATGTCTGGGTGCCGGGCGCGGACGCGGCGGAGCCCTCCCATGTCTCGGCGGTGCTGTCGGGGGTGATGCTGAAGGTAGGGATCTACGGGCTGCTGCGGGTGCTGAGCCTGGTGGGGCCGGTGC
>CAZYIV010000238.1:0-2076 GCA_964647615.1 uncultured Gemmatimonadaceae bacterium
GCCCGGGGCGCTGCCGGGGTGGTATTGGGCACCACCTTCCGGAACAGCGGGCGGTACTCCTCCCACCGCTCGATCAGCTGCCGCGCCCGCGCACTCCCTGTGCGCTCCTGGTGCTCGTGCACCAGCGCCAGCAGCATCTCCTCGTCCTCGGCGGAGCAGCTGTCCACCCGCACCATGTCCATGTTGACCCGGGTGGGGAAGGCGCCGGTCTCATCCAGGACGAAGGCGCTGCCGTTCGACATGCCCGCGCCGAAGTTGCGCCCCGTCGGGCCCAGCACCACGACCAGGCCGCCGGTCATGTACTCGCAGCAATGGTTGCCCGCGCCCTCCACCACCGCGGTGGCGCCGGAGTTCCGGACCGCGAAGCGACTTCCCGCCTGGCCGGCGGCGAAGAGCCGCCCGCCGGTCGCGCCGTACAGGCAGGTGTTACCCACGATGGTGTTGACGTGGCAGTCCTGCGCGTACGCCGCCTGGCGGAACGGCCGGATGCTGATCTCCCCGCCGGAGAGTCCCTTGCCCACGTAGTCGTTGGCCTCGCCCTCGAGGTCCAGGTGCATCCCGCGGATCGCGAAGGCGCCGAAGCTCTGGCCCGCGCTCCCGCGGAAGCGGAGGTGCACCGATCCGGTCGGGAGCCCGGCGTCCCCGTGGCGGCCGGCGATCGCGCCGGCCACCCTCGCGCCGACGGCGAGGTGGTGGTTGCGCAGGTCGTAGAACCCGGAGAACGGGAGCCGCTGGTCCAGGTGGCTGGCGCACTCCTCCAGGATCTCGTCGTCGAGGCAGATCACGCCCGGCCGGTCGTTCCGCTCCAGGGTGCGGCGCGGCGCCGTCCCCTCGCCGGCATGCACCGGGGCGAGCAGCATCGAGAGGTCCAGCATCTGGGCCCGCGGGGTTTCCGGCCGTTCCACCCGGACCAGGAGGTCGGCCCGGCCGATTGCTTCATCCAGTGAGTGCAGGCCCATCGCCGCCAGCAGCTCCCGCACCTGCTCGGCCACGAAGCTGAAGAGGGTGACCACCTGGTCCGGGGTGCCCTTGAACTTGGCCCGCAGGTCGGGGCGCTGGGTCGCGACGCCCGTGGGGCAGGTGTTCAGGTGGCACTGCCGGGCCATCGCGCAGCCGATGGCCACCAGGGGCGCGGTGCCGAAGCCATAGGACTCGGCGCCGAGCAGCGCGGCGATGACGACGTCGCGCCCGCTCCGGAAGCCGCCGTCGGTCCGCACCTCGATCCGGTGCCGGAGCCCGTTGGCCACGAGGGTGGCCTGCGCCTCCGCGAGGCCGAGTTCCCACGGGCTTCCCACGTGCTTGATGGACGAGAGCGGCGACGCGCCGGTCCCGCCGCTGTGCCCGGCGATCAGCACGTAGTCGGCGTAGGCCTTGGCCACGCCGGCCGCGACCGTCCCCACACCGGACTCCGCGACCAGTTTCACGCCCACCCGTGCGTACGGATTGATCGTCTTCAGGTCGAGGATCAGCTGGGCCAGGTCCTCGATGCTGTAGATGTCGTGGTGCGGCGGCGGCGAGATGAGCGGGATCCCCGGCACCGAGTGCCGCAGCCGCGCGATCAGCTCCGTCACCTTGTGCCCCGGGAGCTGGCCACCCTCCCCCGGCTTGGCGCCCTGGACCACCTTGATCTCCAGCTCCTCGGCGCGGATCAGGTACTCCGCCGTCACCCCGAAGCGTCCCGATGCCACCTGCTTGATGCGGTTGTCCACCCGGTCGCCATTCGGCAGGTGGGTGTAGTTGAACGGGTCCTCGCCTCCCTCGCCCGAGTTGGAGCGGGCGCCGATCCGGTTCATGCCGATCGACAGCGTGGCATGTGCCTCGGGCGAGAGCGCCCCGAGCGACATCGCCGAGGAGACGAATCGCTTCATGATCGCCTCGACCGGTTCCACCTCCGACAGCGGCACCGGGGTGCCGCGGCGGAAGTCGAGCAGGTCGCGCGGGCTGGTGGGCCGGCGCTCCTCCACCCGCTCCACATACTCGCGGAACTTCGCGTACCCGGCGGCGTGCTCGGTGCCGGGCTTCACCGCCTTCTGCAGCGCCACCACCACCGGCGGCGACCAGGCGTGCTCCTCGCCC
>CAZYIV010000239.1:0-2071 GCA_964647615.1 uncultured Gemmatimonadaceae bacterium
ACAAGAAGCCGGGGATCACCAAGTTCTGCGGCTGCGGCCGGTCGAAGAGCAAGCCCTTCTGCGACGGGTCGCACAATGAGGGGCGGTAGAGCGAAAAGACGGTAGGGACGGTAGTGACGGTAGAAGACGGTAGGGACGGCGCGCCTGGAGCCTACCGTCCCTACCGTCTTTACCGTCTGTACCGCCGAGGTTCTCCCCACACTACATCCGCCCCACGATCTCCCCGATCACCTTCGCCGCCACCCGCGCGGTCAGGTCCCGCAGGTCATTCGCCGGGTTCAGCTCCACCACATCCGCCGCCACCAGCCGGCCCTTCGGGATCGCCTGCAGGATCGTGAGCAGCTCCCGGGTGGTGAGCCCGCCCGGCTCCGGGTGACTCAGCCCCGGCGCGCACGCCGGGTCGAGGGCATCGAGGTCCACCGAGAGGTACACCGCCCCCGCCAGCCGTCGCGCCGCCGTCACCATCGCCTCCAGCCCCTGCCGCATCTCCACCACCTCCACCCCGAACCGCCGCGCCTGCGCCCGCTGGTGGCCGTTCATGGTCCGGATGCCGCACTGCACCAGGTGGCTGGCATTCCCCTCCTCCAGCAGCCGGGCCATCGGGCAGGCGTGGCTGTCCTTCCGTCCGTCGAGCTCGTCGTAGAGGTCGGGGTGGGCGTCGAGGTGGAAGACCGTGAGCCGTTCGTGCCTCGGGCGCACGGCGCGCACCAGCGGCCAGGTGATCGCATGGTCGCCGCCGAGCGAGATGGGCGTGGTGCCGGCATCGAGCAGGCGGGAAAGGCCGGTGGTGATGGCGTCGAGCGGCAGCGGGCCGTCGGCGGGGAGGGTCAGGTCGCCGGCATCCTGGAGCAGCGCGCGCACGTCCTGGCCGGCCTCGTTCCAGCCGTTGGTGGAGTCGTTGCGGAGCGCGGCGCGGATGGCGGCGGGGGCCTGCGCGGGGCCGCGCTGGTACGAGGAGGTGGCATCCCAGGGGACGCCGAGGAGGGCGATGGGCATGGCCTTACCGCGGGGCTTCCACCGCCTGCCCCACCGCCAGCTCCCCGGTCCCGTAGTGCACCACGTTCTGCCCGAACATCACGCCGCCTTCCTGCTTCCGGAACGTCGCGAGGGTGCGGAGCGGCTCATCGCCGTCGCGGCGCCCCGCCGCCTGGTCCACCGTGGTCATCACGCAGCGCGGGCAGGGCTTCACCCCTTCCATCGGGATCCCGCCGATCCGGAAGCTGCTCCAGCCATCCTCCGCGAACGGCGCCGAGCCCGCCACCACCAGGCTGGGGCGGAACCGGTTCATCGGGAGCGGCGCCGGCAGCCGGGAGTTGAGGTCCGCCAGCGAGCCCTCGCCGATGAGCAGCATCGGGTAGCCGTCGGTGAAGGAGGTGCGCCCGCCCTTCGGCGCCCAGTGCGGGTTGAGCGGCCGCCCCTGGTCGTTCGGCAGCCAGGCGAACACCACCTCCTGTTCCACCACGTCGCTGAACCAGGCGTCGGCCAGGTGGTCGGGCGCGGCGCCGGTGATCGCATCGCCCCAGATCTCGCCGTGGACCGGCCGGCCGCCCATCGGCTCCAGCGCCACGATGAGCTCCTTCCGTCCCGGCGCGCGGAGCACCAGGTGCGGCGGACGGATCTCGGGGACCACCAGCGCCAGCGCCGGGCACTCCCGCTGGCTCACCGGCCGCCCCTCGGGCGTGAGCACCATCCAGCGGCGGTCGTAGCGCAGCCCCAGCGCATCCAGCGGCCACCGCTCGACGCCGATGCCGGCACAGGACTTCACGGGATAGACGTTGAGCGCGGAGAGATGCATGCGTCGCCGAGGGGAGAAGGAGTGGATGGATCCCGAAGCAGTCGAAGCTAGTGGCGCGGGTGCGGATGCTCAAATCGCGAGGCAGTCCTCGGCCCGAGCCGAAGTCCCTACCGTCACTCCCTTCGCGCCGAGTCGCCGCTGCGCGGCTCCTGAGGGCGCTCGGTCGCCGTCCGACCGTCCGACCGTCCTACTTCCCCACGCAGAAACTCGCAAACACCCTGCCCAGCACCTCCTCCACGTCCACCACCCCCACCAGCGCGTCCAGCGCCCGCACCG
>CAZYIV010000240.1:0-2064 GCA_964647615.1 uncultured Gemmatimonadaceae bacterium
CTAGCACCGGCCTAGCACCGTTCAAAACAAAAAAGGCCTGCATCTCTGCAAGCCTTTGATTTGACTGGTGGCCAGGGACAGAATCGAACTGCCGACACGGGGATTTTCAGTCCCCACAAGTGGCCATTTTTTAGCATTTATCCGCATTTCACAATTCCTGTATCTGCTTGTTTTTACGTGTAACATTCGTGTCATCAGAATATCCATTGATTGACTTGCGTTAGTCGGCGTTACAAAATTTGCTTACACCAATGCTTACACGGAGACCCGGGGATCATGGCAAGAATCAAACTGACGGCGGGACGGATACGGGAGTTCGGGTTGCGTCCGGGGCAGCAGCAATCCTTTCTTTGGGATTCTGAGGTGCCTTGGCTAGCGGTACGAGCGACGGCAGGCACCAAGGTCTACATCTTCCAGACCCGGCTTGCTGGAAAGTCTATGCGCCTGAAGATCGGGGAAGTAGAGGCGTGGGATATCTCCCATGCACGGGAGGAAGCGCGGCGCTTGCAAACCTTGGTGGATCAGGGAATCGACCCTCGCGAGGCGAAGGCAGAGCAGGTCGAAGCCGCCGAGGCTAAGCGGAAGGTAAGGGCGGCACAAGAGGCCGAGGCGGTTAGGCGCGAAACCCTGGCGCGGGAGGCGTGGGAGACCTACGTGACCGCCCGTCAGAATCGCTGGAGCGCTTGGCACCTCCATGACCACCAGGCCCTCGCGAAGATCGGGGGCGAGCCTCTGCGCAACGGTAGAATCTCTACTGCCGGCCCCTTGGCCGCACTGCTCAGGAAGCGGCTCAGCGACTTGACCGCCGCGACCCTGCAAGACTGGCTGGAGACAGAGGCGGCCGTGCGCCCGACTTCCGCGGCGCGGAGCTATCGACTGCTGCGGGCGTTCTTGCGCTGGTGCGCCGAGCAGCCGCCATACCAGGGGTTGGTAGACCCTGCCGTGGTGCTCACCCGAGGAGTACGTGAGTCCGTGCCCACCGCTGGAGTGAGAAATGATTGTCTACAACGCGAGCAGCTTAGGCCGTGGTTTGAGGCGGTGCGGCAGAGCGTCAACCCAGTGATTCCCGCCTATCTTCAGGCCCTCCTCCTGACCGGCGCCCGCCGTGAGGAGCTGGCGGGGCTAATGTGGGATCACGTCGATTTCCAGTGGCGTAGCCTCACCATCAAGGACAAGGTAGAAGGTGAGCGCACCGTTCCCTTGACCCCCTACGTCGCGGCTCTGCTGGCCGCCCTGCCTCGCCGCAATCACTGGGTGTTCTCCAGTCCGACCGCCCAGTCGGGGCGATTGCAAGAGCCCCGGATCTTCCACGTTCGTGCCCTCAAGACGGCGGGGTTGCCGCTGGTGACCCTGCATGGCCTACGCCGCTCCTTCGGGACCCTGGCCGAGTGGGTGGAGATGCCTACCGGGGTCGTGGCGCAGATCCAAGGGCACAAGCCTTCAGCGCTGGTCGAGAAGCATTATCGACGACGGCCGTTGGATCTGCTGCGCCTGTGGCATACCAAGCTAGAGGCATGGATTCTGGAGGAGGCGGGGATTAAGCAACCGGCCGAGGCCGAGGGGACGCCAGGGTTGCGGCGGGTGAAGTAGCCGACCCGGGCATAGCAAAAAAGAGATATACTCATGGCTTGGACGGTCGATCTATGCCCCGAGGCCGAGGTGGAGTTGCTGGCGATGCCCGCCGACATTCGCGCCCGATTCCTGCACGTCGCGGAGCTACTGGAGTCCTTCGGACCTCAGCAGGTAGGTATGCCCCACGTCCGGCACCTTGATGGCAAGCTATGGGAGATGCGCCTGCGTGGGTGTGACGGCATTGCCCGTGCCGTCTACGTGGCGTGTACGGGGCAGCGGTTGGCCGTACTGCACATCTTCATCAAGAAGACCCAGAGAACGCCGCGCCAAGCGCTGGAGATCGCACACATCCGCTTGGGGAGACTCACCGATGCCTGACTTGGCAGCACTGAAGACCCGCCTACTGGAGGACTCGGAGACCCGCGAGGAGTACGACGCTCAAGCCCCCGAGTTCGCCATTGCCCCGGAGATGATTTCGGCCCGCACCCGAGC
>CAZYIV010000241.1:0-2059 GCA_964647615.1 uncultured Gemmatimonadaceae bacterium
GGCAGCCGCTTCTCCTCGACGCCCGGCCGGCCCCCGCCGACGTACCGGTCGACGGCATCCTGCACCGTGCGGGCGGCGCCCACGCGCACCAACGCCCGCGCGACGTGGGGCCGGCCGATGGCGCCGCCGGCGGCCTCGGTGACAATGTCGTCGAGGGTGATCTCCACGCCGAGCGCGCGCAGCTTGCGCACCATCTCGCCGCCGCGGCGCTCACGATCGTCCCGGCAGCGGGCGAGGAAACGCTCCAGCGGCTCCCAGTCCACGGGGAGGAAGTAGCCCAGCAGGTGCATCTCGCCCCACGCGACGCGGACCGAGAACTCGCAGCCGGCGATCACCCGGATGCCGGCCGCCTCGCCGGCGGCCAGCGCCTCGGGGAGGCCCGCCAGGGTGTCGTGGTCGGTCAGGGCCATCGCGACGAGCCCGGCCTCCGCAGCGTGCCGCACCACCGCGGCCGGCGGCAGGGCGCCGTCCGACGCGGTGGAGTGGGCGTGCAGGTCCACGAAGCCCGCGGCGCGATCCCCGGTCAGGCGCGGTACCCCGTTTCGGGGGCGGTCCACGAGGGCATGGAGCGCTGGAACAGCGTCTGCAAGTCGGCCTGGGAGAGTTCCTGCAGCGCCTCGTCGGCGTGCCGGGAGCCGAGCGGCGCGAAGCGGGCGATGCGGACCTCCCCCGCCCCACCCACCTGGCGGAAGCGTACGCCGACCTCGTCACGATTGTATTGCGTGACCCGGCCGGTGGGGCTCACCTCCCACGACTGGCCATCCACGGTGATCTGCAAGCGGGGCATGGAATCCTCGACGGGATGATGCGGGCGCGGCCTGGCGGCGGCGCGGTCAACCTTCCTGGTCCGGCTCCTCGGCGAGCTCGGGCGGGACTTCCTCCCAGAGCTTCCAGGCGTCCGGCTCGTACTGCGCCAACTCGCGCAGCTTGCGCTCGAGCTTCTGCTCCACGTCGGTGCGGGAGGCGCGGGCGCGGTGCGCGAGGGCGGTGCGGCTCTCGCTGAACTCGATGAAGCGGCCCACCTCGTCCGGCTGCCGGAAGAGCCAGAGGTGCTGCCCGCGCTGGGCCCCCAGCTCGGCCAGGAGGTGCACCGTGCGCACGTACTCCGCCTCGTTGGCGGGGGCCACCGTCACGCGGGAGATGGTCAGCACCCGGCCCATGGTCAGGCCGGATCCTCGGGGAAGTTCTCCAGGGTCTTCTTGACGTCGGCCAGGAACCGGTCGGCGTCCGCCCCGTCCACCACCCGGTGGTCGAACGACATCGTCAGCAGGCCCTGCAGCCGCGGGGCGATGCCCTCGGTGCCATCCGGCATGGTCACCACCGCCGGCCGCTTCTCGATGGAACCGACGCCGAGGATCGCCACCTGGGGCTGGTTGATGATTGGCAGCCCCGCCCGGGAGCCGAACACCCCGGGGTTGGTGATCGTGAAGGTGCCGCGCTGCACCTCGTCCGGGGCCAGCTTCTTGGTCCGGGCCCGCTCGCCGAGGTCGTTGATCGCCCGGGCAATGCCCATGAGCGAGAGCTCGTCGGCGTGCCTGATCACGGGAACGATGAGCCCCCAGTCGAGGGCGACTGCGATACCGAGGTTGATGTCCCGGCGGAAGATCGTGGCGTGCTGGGCCACGGCGGCGTTGAGGCCGGGGTGGCGCCGGAGATTGTCCGCGATCGCCTTGGCGATGAACGCCAGGTAGGTCAGGTTCACGCCCCGCTCGGCGAAGTCCTTCTTGCGCTTCGCGCGGACCTGCGAGACCCGGGTGTAGTCGATCTCGAACAGCGTCTGCACGTGGGCCGAGACCCGCCGCGACATGATCATGTGCTCGGCGGTCAGGGTCCGGATCCGGGACCAGGGCTCGGTCCGGTCACCGGGCCACGGCTCGGCCCCGGGACCGCTCGGCGCCGCGGCCGCCGCCGGCTCGGGGGCGCGGTAGGCGGGCGCGGCAGGCGGCGGTGCGGCCGCGGCCGGCGCCGGGCCACCCTCGATGAAGCCCATGATGTCGTTCTTGGTCACCCGGCCGCCGTGCCCGCTGCCGGGAACGCTGCCGATATCAATGCCGTGCTC
>CAZYIV010000242.1:0-2059 GCA_964647615.1 uncultured Gemmatimonadaceae bacterium
CGCCGAGGACGCCCTGCAGGGCTTCCTGCAACAGAACCGGCAGGTGGCCAACTCCCCCGAGCTGACGTTCCGGATGGAGCGGCTGCAGCGGGAGGTGGACCTGCAGCAGCAGCTGGTGACGGGCCTGGCCCAGCAGTACGAGGACGCTCGCATTCGCGAAGTGCGTGACACGCCGGTCCTCGCCGTGGTGGAGCGACCCACGGCCGCCGCCCGCCCGGATCCGCGCAAGCGTCTCCTGATCCTGTTCGCCGGATGTTCGCTCGGGTGTCTCCTCGGGTGCACCCTGGTGCTGGGGCGTGACATCCTGACGGGACTACCCGAGGGTGGGGACCGCCACGCCGCCTTGCTCGCCGCCGAGGTCCGCAATCTCCGACCGCCGCGATGAGCCGCAGTCGTCCCTGGGCCTGACGCGGGGGATGATGCGCCAGCTCGTCGCGCGTCTCCATGCCGGAGGCAACTCGGCGCTTGGCCGGCGCCTGATCTCGGCGACTTTCTGGGCGGCGCTGGCAGAAGCCTGTTCGCGCGGCTTCCTGATGGTTGCGCTGGTCTTCGTCGCCCGCCTGCTCGGAGCGGAGGCGTATGGCCAGTTCGGGGTGATCCGGACGACGATGAACATGTTCGCGGTTGTCGGCGGCATGGGGCTTGGTCTCACGGCCAACCGGTTCGTCGCCGAGCACCGGGACGGGGACAAGGCCTTCTCCGGGAGCGTGATCGGGTCGACCTACCTGCTGGCGGCCGGGGCCGGCCTGGTGGTGGCAGCGGTGCTGTTCTTCCTCTCGGATTGGCTGGCCACCTCGTACCTGCGTGCCCCGGCCCTCGCACCCGGGCTCCGGATCGCGGCGCTGCTCCTGATCGTCGGCGCCTTGAATGGGGCGCAGCTCGGCGTCCTGCAGGGCTTGGAGGCTTACCGACGGCTGGCGGCGGTGAGCCTGGTGCAGGGAGGCCTGGCCATCGTTGCGCTGGTCGGTGGGGCCTGGCTGTATGGGCTCCGCGGGGCCCTGGCCGGACTGGTCGTGTACGGTCTCGGTGGCACGGTGGTCTACCAGCTGAGCATCCGGGCCGAGCTGGCGGTACGGGGGATCCGGGTCGACTTCCACCAGATCCGCGCGACGATTCCGCTGTTCTGGAAGTTCAGCCTGCCGCTGGTGCTTGCCGGCATGGCGATCGCCCCGCTGAAGTGGCTGGCCGAGGGAATGCTGGCGCGACAGGGCGGGTTCGGTGAGCTGGGATTCCTGTACGCGGCGATGGTGATCGTCAATACGCTGATCGCCCTGGTGTCGACGCTCAATGCCCCGATCATCTCCCTGATGGCGAACCTCCATCCCTCGGAGCAGTCGGGACGGAAGCAGCACCTCACCCTGTTCGGGTCCTGGTATCTCTTCCTGTGCCTCGCGCTGCCGTTGGTGCTCGTGCCGGAGGCGCTGACCCTGCTCTTCGGACGTGAGTTTGGCTCGGCGCGCTTCTACGCGGTGAGTGTCCTGCTGCTGGCCTACTGCGGCCTGATGATGTTCGCCCAGGGGGTGACCCGGATGATCGCCCTGAGTGGCTCGATGTGGTACGGGTTTCTCTCCAACCTGGTCGAGGGCGTGTCCCTGGTGGCCGGGGGATATCTCCTGCTCGAGCACGGCGTGGTGGGGTTGGCCCTCGCCTATGTGTTGTCCTACGTGTGCCGGCTCGGCCTGACGCTTCCGATCCTCGCCCGGAGCGGGGTGGTGCCCCCGCGGATGCTGGTTGACCGGTGGTTCCTCGTGAGCCTCACGCTGTTCACGGCGCTCATCGTTCTCCAACTGCTCCGCTTCACGTGATCTCCGTCCTGGTCCTGAACCTCCTGGCGGCGGCACTGGCCATCGTGCTCCCCAACGAATGGCTCAAGCTGCACGCCTACTGGCTGTACGGCTTCCAGGCCGTCACGTTCCTGCCCTACCTGCTGCGCCGTGCCAACGCAGCCCGCCACCTGTTCGTCCCGAGTCTCTTCACCCTGGTGTACTTCCTGGTGAACCAGGTGCTCGGTGCGTACCTCGTGCCGCGCTACTTCGGCTGGAACAAGAACTACGGGGCG
>CAZYIV010000243.1:0-2033 GCA_964647615.1 uncultured Gemmatimonadaceae bacterium
GGTCGGCCCGTCGGGCGCCGCCGCCTCACGGGCGCGGATCTCCCGCAGCCGCTCGCTGGTGCGGAGCATGTCGGCCCGGGCGCTCCGGAATGGCAGCAGGTGCAGCAGGAGGAGCCCCAGCACCAGCCCTGCCGCGGCCCACGGATGGCGCACCAGCCAGCCCCGCCACAGCCCCCAGCCCGCCAGCAGGAAGGCCGGCAGCGGCAGCAGGATCCCGAACACCCAGGCCAGCCGCTGCGGCTCCATCACGTCGCGGGTGAGCCCGTTGGCGATCCAGTTGAACCCGGCGTAGCCGGCCAGGCCCAGCAGGGCATGCGCGCCAAGCACCACCAGGTACTGGAGGCCGCGGGAGGGCAGCAGCGCGTCGAACGCCCCGGTGCCGGTGGCGGTGGCCAGCGCGACGGCCAGCGCCAGCCAGCGGCAGGCCATGAAGAGCAGCACAAATGCCAGCCCGCCGAGGGCGGTCTTGTCGCCGCCCACCGGGATGCCGGCCACCTCTCCCCAGGCGAACGCCAGGTAGAAGCTGACCAGCAGCGCGAACCCGAGGGCGACGGTACCGAGCACGACCATCGGGGCCCGGCGGCTCACAGCTCGAGGATGGTCAGGTGGCGGTTGGTGAAGACGCAGATCTCGGCGGCAATGCCGAGCGCCCGTTCGACGATGTCGCGGGCGGTGAGCCGGTCGTCGGGGAGCAGCGCCCGCGCCGCGGCCAGGGCGTAGTTGCCCCCGGAGCCGACGGCGAGAATGCCGTCGTCCGGCTCGATCAGCTCGCCACCGCCCGAGAGCAGGAAGGTGTGCGACTGGTCGGTGACCACCAGCAGCGCCTCCAGCCGGCGCAGCACCCGGTCGCTGCGCCAGTCCTTGGCCAGCTCCACCGCGGCGCGGGGGAGGTTGCCGGGATGGCGGTCGAGCTTCTCCTCGAACTTCTCGTAGAGGGTGATCGCATCGGCAACCGAGCCGGCGAAGCCGGCCAGCACCTTGCCGCCCTTGAGGGCCCGCACCTTGGTGGCGGTGGACTTCACCACCGTGTCGCCGATGCTCACCTGCCCGTCGCCGCCCAGCGCGACCCGCCCGTCCTTCCGCACCGCGAGGATCGTGGTGCCGTGGTACCCGCTCATCCGCCGCTCCCTGTCCCGCGCTACGCGCGGGGATGCGCCTGCTGGTAGACCTTCTTGAGCCGCTCGACGCTGGTATGGGTGTAGATCTGGGTGGTGCTCAGGCTGGCGTGCCCCAGCAGCTCCTGCACCGCGCGCAGGTCGGCGCCGGCATCGAGCATGTGGGTGGCGAAGGTGTGCCGGAGCGAGTGGGTCTTGAGCCCGTCCCCGCCCACCACGTCCAGCGCCCGGTGCACCAGGCGCTGCACCGTCCGCGGGGTGAGTCGCCGCCCCCGGCGGCCCAGGAACACCGCCTGCCGGTCGGCGCCGGGGAGCCGCGCCAGCCCCGCGCGCGCGGCCAGCCAGCCGCGCAGTGCCCGGCTGGCGCGGCTCCCGACCGGCACCAGCCGCTCCTTCCGCCCCTTGCCGCGGACCTTCACCTGGTCGCTCAGCAGGTCGAGGTCCAGCAGATTGAGCCCCACCAGCTCCGACAGGCGGAGCCCGCTGGAATAGAACAGTTCGAGGATCGCGAGGTCACGGACCCCCGCCGACGCCTCGCCGGTGGCCCGCACCTCCGCCGCGGCGAAGACCTGCTCGGTACGTTCCCGGTCGAGGTAGCTCGGCAGCGAGCGCCCCAGCCGCGGCGCGCGAGCGGCCCGCACCGGGCTCCGGTCCAGCCCGTGGTGGGCCTGCAGGAAGCGGTACAGCGAGCGCACCGCCGACAGCGCCCGCGCCAGCGAGCGCTTGGCGAGCCCCTTCCGCTGCAGCTCCCCCAGGAAGCCGCGGATGCCGAGCCGGTCCACCCCGCCGAAATCCCAGGCGCCGCCCTCGTGCCGGTCCAGGAAGGCGGTGAAGGTGTCGAGGTCGCGCCCGTAGGCGCGCACGGTATGGGCCGAGACCTGGCGTTCCTTCTCCAGGTGCTCCAGGAAGGCCTGCACC
>CAZYIV010000244.1:0-1961 GCA_964647615.1 uncultured Gemmatimonadaceae bacterium
CGTCCCCGCCAGTGCACCACCCGTCGCCCGTCTCCCCTCGTTCGTCTCCCGCCAGCCAGACGGCGAAACCTCCCCCGCGCCCGGACCGTCCCAGCATCCATGCCATCACACCTCGCCCGCGCCGCGCGCCTGCCGCTCCTCCTGGCGGCCGTCGCCGCCCCGCTCGCCGCCCAGTCCCCGATGTTCCGCGCCGATCCTGCCCACTCCGGGACCATCGCCCCGCCCACCCTCGGCCCCGAGCTGCAGGGCCTGCAGTGGCGCCGCGCCACCGGGGCCAGCGTCACCGGCAGCGGGGCGGTGGCGGGCGATACCGTCTGGATCGGCAGCAGCAGCGGCCTGCTCCTCGCCCTGGACCGGCTGACCGGCGCCACCCGGTGGGAAGCGACGCTCAGCGGTCCCGTCAGCTCCACCCCGGCGGTGGCCGGCGGCCTGGTCTTCGTCGGCACCCGGGACGGGCGGCTGCACGCCCTCTCCAGCCACGACGGCCACCCGGCCTGGAGCGCCCCTCTGGGCCCCGACCGGCCGCTCCCCTGGGGCCACGAGAGCGGCGATGTCTACACCAGCTCGCCCGTGATCGCCGGGCCGGTGGTGATCATCGGTTCGGGCGACGGCAGCGTGACCGCCTGGGAGGCCACCAGCGGCCGCCTCCGGTGGCGGGCCATGACCGGGGGCCGGGTCCGCTCCTCGCCCGCGGTGGTCGCCGGGACGGTCTACGTCGGCTCCGGCGACGGGATCCTCTACGCCTACGACCTCGCCAGCGGGCAGGAACGCTGGCGCTTCGCCACGCTCGGCGCCTCGCTCAACAGCGGCGACTTCGGCTACGACCGCCGCACCATCCAGTCGAGCCCCGCGGTGAACGGCAGCACCGTGGTGGTCGGGGCGCGCGACGGCTTCCTCTACGCCGTGAACACCGCCGATGGCAGCCTGAAGTGGAAGGTGGACCACGAGATCTCGTGGGTGAACGGCTCGCCGGCCATCGCCGGCGGGGTGGTGTATGTCGGCAGCTCCGACGGGCAGTTCGTGCAGGCGGTGAACCTCGCCGACGGCACCGAGCGCTGGCGCACGAAGCTCGGCGCGACCGTCTGGTCATCCGCCACCGTGAGCGGCGACCAGCTCGTGATCGGCGACGGCAGCGGCCGCATCTCCGCCCTCGACTGCCGTACCGGCGCCGTCCGCTGGAGCTTCTACACCGGCGCCCAGGTCTGGTCCTCGCCCGTCGTCGCCGGCAACCTGGTGATCGCGGGCAGCGGCGACGGCGGGGTCTACGCCCTCCGCACCGGCGAGAACCCGGTGGACCGGGTGGTCTACTTCGACACCTCCGGCGTCGTGAAGGCGGCGCCCCCGGAACTCGAGACCGCGAAGAGCCTCGCCGCCCGCGGCTACCGGGTCGTGGGCGACTCCGCCCTCGTCCGCTTCCTCTCGGAGCACGCCCGCGACCGCGCCTCCAGTGTGGTCGTCTTCGCCATGGAACAGCTGCCGCCGGCGGCGATCACCGCGCCCTTCGCCCGGTCCATCTTCCGGCAGTACCTCGAGCACGGCGGCAAGGTCGTCTGGGACCGGCAGCCGCCGCTCCTCTTCCCCCGCGATCCCGAGTCGGGCAAGCGGCCCGACGGCGGCCTGGGTGCCTTCAGCTGGGACGCGCCCGGCAAGCTGCTCGGCATGGACACCCGCGACGCCATCTTCGACCGCCGCATGAATACTCCGAGCGCCGACGGCGAACGCTGGGGCCTCGAGGGCCACTGGCGCGACGGCTGGTCCGTCGCCCCGCAGGCCGGCATCACCGTCCTCGCCTGGGACGACTGGCGCCTCGCCGGCGCCTGGGTCCGCTCCTACGGCGGGCCCGAGGGCACCGGCTTCGTCCGCGGCCCCGACGACGCGGAGATGCTGTATCGGATGGCGGAGTACAGGCCGGGGCGGTAGGGTGGCCGGACGGTCGGACGGTCGGACGGTCGGACGGTCGG
>CAZYIV010000245.1:0-1949 GCA_964647615.1 uncultured Gemmatimonadaceae bacterium
CTAGCATCGAGAACCGCATAATCGTTACAAAAGATACCGACTTTTTTGATTATTATCTCATTAAAGGAGCGCCACCTAAAGTGCTGCTATTGGATTTGGAAATATCAGTAACATTATACTAATCAAACAATTTGAGCAGCATTTCCATTTAATCGTGAAAGAATTTGAAAAAGTTGCGGAATTATTGCTGTTTAACCATGGAACCGTATCGCGCTATTGAAATTGGACCAGTTTTGTTTGAGTATCCAGGGAATTCCCTTTTTTCAGGCGCCTTTTTGTTGTCAGTAGAAAGAGATGCCTGAGTGGAAAGATATCGACACTGTTGGTTCAGGCTGTTTTATCTGTAACACAACACAACAGCCCTGGCGGCTTGGGCTGTATCAAAAACGGCCCCTAACATTGCAGCGATTTCTCGTACGTTAAAGGTGAAGTGAAAATTGCCAGTTCATTGACATGCTAAGAAATCAGTAATTAGTGGAGCCGGGGAAAGGGAAGAGGAAGCAATTTCAAACAGGTCGATAGGCCATGTACAACATTAGAGATTCCTCCCTTTTTCGGTTCTTTTAGAGTCCGAACAGCACTTAAATCCGTTGCACTTTGGCCTTTTTGTATTGGGCATAAGTAGCATCGAGATAGGGTAAAACACGAGACAGGACGATGGGAGGGCCAGGCTATTTTTCACCTTTATCTGATTCAAAATGGCAAAGCAAAGTACCAACGCCGCTCCCCTGAAATACTGCCTTGGAAACGACATAAGCAAAGATGAGATGAGCGTTTGTTTTTCACAACTGGAAGGGCAACAGCGCGTCTCGATCAAGGGTACCCACAAATTTGGCAATAATCTTCGGGGCTGGAAAGCCCTTCAAAGTTGGATCGAGCGATTTCGTAAGCACGCTGAAGTTCCATTTGTAATTGTTGTGGAAGCCACCGGCGTGTACTACGAAGGCTTTGCTTATTATTTCAAGGAACAAGGTTTTGATCTTCATGTAGTATTGCCCAACAAGTCCAAGCATTACGCCAAAAGCCTGAACATCAAAACCAAAAATGATGAAGTGGATGCCCGCTTATTGGCTCAAATGGGCCTGGAACGCCACCTGTCAGTATGGAAGGGTATGACTCCCACTATGCGGAAAATCAAGCAGTTGTGCCGCCAACGCTACACTTTGCAACAAGCCCGTACGGCAGTGTCCAACCAACTCCATGCCCATACCTACGCGTACAGCCCCCTGAAGTCAATCGTTAAGCAAATGCATCAACACCTTGAATTTTTGGACAAGCATATCCAGGAAACCGAGGCCGAAGCCCAAGCCATCTGTGCCAGCGATATCCAACTCCAACAAAGGGTGGAGAACATCTGCAAAATTAAAGGGGTTGGAATCATGACTGCCTTGGTCGTCATTGCCGAAACCAATGGTTTTGACCTCATCGAAAATAAAGCCCAACTCGTCTCTTATGCTGGTTACGACGTGGTAGAAAACCAAAGCGGAACTTCGCTAAAAGGCAAAACCCGAATCTCCAAAAAAGGAAATGCCCATATTCGACGAGCCCTTTACTTCCCGGCTTTGTCCGCAGCCAGGCACGAACCAAAACTCCAAGAACTCTACGAACGAATCCATGAGAAAAATCCCAAGGTCAAGATGATTGGCGCCGTGGCTGTCCAGCGAAAAATACTCGTGCTCATCTACACCCTTTACAAGAAAAACGAACCCTATGATCCAAAGTTTGAAGATAAAAAAGCCGAGCTTGCCCAAAAAAAGTAGGCAAGACCTAAGCCCTGCCTACGCTGCATAGAAGCGTTTGTGCTTCTTGCTTCAGGTAGCTAAATTACTGATTTTTTATGTCAATGAACTACATAATAAACACAGCACCTAATGTAAAATACTTACAAAAAAATTAGTTCACACCGAGGGGTAACTCGCGGGGTGACTCGAAGTCACCCCGCGAGTATT
>CAZYIV010000246.1:0-1901 GCA_964647615.1 uncultured Gemmatimonadaceae bacterium
GGTGCTCGGCGCCATCGAGCGCCGGGCCGACGGCTGGCGCACCAACTTCTCCCGCGGCGGGCGGCCGACCGCCTTAGCCCTGCCACCGGCGTGGGCCGAGCTGGCGCTGGGCGCGGCCCGCGCGGTCGGGGCCGAGTACGCCGGGGTGGACCTGCTGCCGGCCGAGGACGGCACGACCTACGTGCTCGAGGTGAACGGCATCCCCGGCTGGGAAGGGCTCCAGCAGGCGACGGGACTCGACGTCGCCGGCGCCGTCGTGGAGCAGCTGCTCGGTGCCTGAGCGCACCCCGGGCGAGGTCGCGGCGCTGGCGACCCTGGCCTGCGTCCTGGAGGCGAGCGCGCCGAAGCCCGGCAACGTGACGCCGGGGCGGCCGTTCCGCGACATGCGCTACGAGGACTTCGTGGTGAGCGCGCTGGCGATCGGGCCGGTGCTGGGACAGGCGGGGCAGCGTCCGCTGGGCGAGACCATCCACGACGCGGTGCGGGCGACCCGCCGGTGGACCGGGGCCAACACCAACCTCGGGATCATCCTGTTGCTCACGCCGCTGGCCAAGGCCGCGGCGCTCGACGGCCCGCTCACCGAGGCGGTCCGGCAGGTGCTGGCCCACACCACCGTCGCGGACGCGGTCGAGGCCTACCGCGCCATCCGGGCGGCCCGGCCGGGCGGCCTGGGCGCCGCCCCCGAGCAGGACCTGGCGGCCACCCCCACCGTCCCCCTGGTGGAGGCGATGCGGCTGGCCGCGGAGCGGGACGCGATCGCCGGGGAGTACGCCGCCGGCTACGCCACGACCTTCGGCGTGGGACTGCCGGCGCTCCGGGCGGCGCGCGCCGCCGGGCTGGGCTGGGAGGAGGCCACCGTGGAGACCTTCCTGGCGCTGCTGGCGGCGGGGCCCGACAGCCTCATCGCCCGCAAGCTGGGATCCGAGGCCGCCGCCGACGTCTCCGCCCGCGCGGGGGCGGTGCGGGACGCCGGCGGGCTCCGCACCGAGGCGGGACGCGGGGCGCTGGCGGTGTTTGACGCGAGCCTTCGCGACGCGCAGAATTCACGCAACCCCGGCACCACCGCCGACCTCACCGCGGCCGCGCTGTTCGCGGCGCTGCTGGAGGACGGGTGGGTGCCCGAGCATTCGAGGAACGCCCGTGCGCAGTGACTTCAAGGTCAGCGTCAGCAAGGACTACCTGGTCTTCAGCTCGGCCCATTTCATCACCTTCCGCGGGCACCAGTGCGAGACCCTGCACGGCCACAACTACCGGGTGGGGGTGACGGTCGAGGGGAGCGTGGACGACGAGACGATGTTCGTCGTGGACTTCTCGATCCTCAAGAAGATCGTGCGCTCGCTGACCGACGAGATCGACCACAAGGTCCTGCTGCCGCTCAAGAACCCGAAGCTTCGCTTCCGGGACGACGGCAAGCACCGCCTGGTGGACTACTTCGGCGAGCACACCTACACCTTCCCGCAGGTCGACTGCGCCATGATGCCGATCGAGAACACCACGGCGGAGATGATCGCGCAGTACTTCGCGCAGCGGACCCGGGAGGAGCTGGCCGCGATGGGGATCCGCAACCTCACCGCGATCGAGATGGAAGTGGAGGAGAGCTTCGGCCAGTCCGCCACCTACCGGCTGGCGGTCTGAGGTCAGCCGGGCGGGGTGATGGCGCCGTTGTGAATCGCCGAGCCGACCAGCGCCGCATCGCACCCGGCTTCCTCCAGCACCGCGAGGTCTTCCGTCGAGCGGACCCCGCCCCCGGCATAGACCGGGAGGCCCACCAGCCGCTTGAGCCCCGCCAGCAGGTCCAGGTTCTTCGGGCCCACCCCCGTCCCCACCACCGCCAGATCGAGCACCAGCAGCGCCGAGACGCCGGCCTCCGCGGCACGCGCCCCGAGTTCCAGCCCCACCGC
>CAZYIV010000247.1:0-1894 GCA_964647615.1 uncultured Gemmatimonadaceae bacterium
ACCTCGAGGGCATCAAGCAGATGGGCCGGCTGCCCGGCGCGCTCTTCGTGGTGGACGCCAAGAAGGAGAAGATCGCGGTCCAGGAGGCCAACAAGCTGGGGATCCCGGTGGTGGCCATCGTGGACACCAACGCCGATCCGGACGTCATCACGGTGCCGATTCCGGGCAACGACGATGCCATCCGGTCGGTCTCCCTGATCACCGCGGCGCTGGCCGAGGTGATCCGCGAGGCCCGGGCCCAGAGCCCGCTGCGCGAGGTCGTCGAGGACACCGAGGCGGAGACCTACAGCACCGACGGCGGCTCCGAGGGCGACCCGGAAGACCGCAAGAAGCGCCGGACCCGGCGCAAGCGCCGGCCGAAGCCGGAGGCGATCGCCGCCCGCATCAAGCACGGCGACGAAGAGGGTGGGGACGCGGCCGCGGCGCCCGAGAGCGAGGAGTAACCCGCCCGGGCCCTCGTGGCCCGGTTGCAGGCAGCTGCCGCCGTCCCCGGCCCCTGGGCCCCGGACGGCGGCTTCCTATAGATGAACCGGCAGGGGCGCCTCCCCGAGGGGCGCCATTCACGCATCACGAACAAGGATCGGGCAATGAGTCAGCCGATTTCGGCGAAGATGGTGGCAGAGCTGCGGGCCCGCACCGGCGCGGGGATGATGGACTGCAAGGCCGCGCTGCAGGAGTCCGACGGCGACATGGACAAGGCGGTGGAGATCCTGCGGAAGAAGGGCATGGCCAAGGCCGACAAGCGCGGCGATCGCAGCGCCTCCCAGGGCCTCGTGGTGATCGAGTCCTCGAGCAGCGGCCACGACGCCGCGATGATCGAGCTCAACTGCGAGACCGACTTCGTCGCCAAGAACGACGACTTCGTCGCGCTGGCGCGCGACCTGGCGAAGCACGCCCTGGCCCACGCCCCGCTGGGGGTGCACCCGGGCAGCGCCATCGAGGGCCAGCCGTTCCGCGGCGCCACCGTCGGCGAGGCCGTGAAGGAGGTCTCCGGCAAGACCGGCGAGGCCATGTCCCTGAAGCGGGTGGCGCACTTCCGCACCGACCAGGGCACTGTGGGCCACTATCTGCACCACAATTCGCAGAGCGGCGGGCTGGTGGAGCTCGACGGCGTCCGCGGCGAGGCGGTGACCGCGCTGGGCCGTGAGCTGGCCCTGCACGTGACCTCGGCCGACCCCATCGGGGTCAGCGAGGCCGACATCGCGCCCGAACTGCTGGCCAGCGAGCGGCGCATCGCCGAGGAGCAGGTCGCCCAGGAGGGGAAGCCCGAGAACATCCGGGCCAAGATCGTCGACGGCAAGATGAAGAAGTTCGTCGCCGAGCGGACCCTGCTGGGGCAGCTCTTCGTCAAGGACGACAGCAAGACCGTCGCCGAGCTGGTCACGGAGGTCGCCAAGCAGGCCGGGGGCGCGCTGAGCGTCGTCCGCCTGGCCCGGTTCAAGGTCGGGGAGGGCTGATGCGCCGCGCGTACACCCGCGCGCTGCTCAAGCTCTCCGGCGAGGCTCTCGCCGGGGAGCGGGGCTACGGCCTCGACTACAAGGTGGTGGACGCCTTCGCCGAGGAACTGCTCCGGGTGCACGCCCGCGGGGTCCAGCTCTCCCTGGTGGTCGGCGGGGGCAACATCCTCCGCGGCACCGCCGCCAGCAAGGAAGGGCTGGACCGGGTCTCCGCCGACTACATGGGCATGCTGGCGACCGTGATCAACGCGCTCGCCGTGCAGGACATCCTGGAGCGGAAGGGCGTCCAGACACGGGTCATGACCGCCATCCGGATGGAGTCGCTCGCGGAGCCGTACATCCGGCGGCGGGCGCTGCGGCACATGGAGAAGGGGCGGCTGGTTATCTTTGCGGGTGGCACTGGCAACCCGTACTTCTCGACCGACACCGCGGCCGTG
>CAZYIV010000248.1:0-1892 GCA_964647615.1 uncultured Gemmatimonadaceae bacterium
GCCGCGCGCACGCCCCGGCCGAAGCCGGAGCTGCTCAAGTGGTGGAACTGGAAGGGACGGGAGCTGCCGCCGCGGCAGCGCTGAGCGCGGCGGCGGCGGTCAGGAGAGCTTGGTCACCACCGTCCGGCGGGTGAAGCCGGTCACCACGTTGGTGCGGAGCCACTGCAGCAGCAACCGGTCCACCGATTCCTCGGCCTGGTCGGGCAGCCAGGGCGCGACGGGGCAGCGGCGGCCCTCGACCATCAGGCACCACATCGCCGGTTCGGCCGCGCGGTGCTGCGCCCGGCTCTCGGGGCTCGCCTCGTAGGCGACGAAGTGGAAGGTGCGGCCGTCAACGACGAACCGGCGCTGCTCGGGCTTGAAGCCGCCCATGGGACCTCCGGCAACTGGTGAAACCGAGCCGGAGCTGGCCAGGGATGGCGCCTGCAGCGGGTCAGTGCGACAGGAAATCGGGAGTGCGGCTACTCCGGCTGGTGGTCCGATGGGGCGCTGTCGGTCGGGAGGTCGGGATTCGCCTCGTCCTGGTCCTGGCCGGCGGCGCGCTCCCGCTTGCGCTGGGCCTTGGCCTCGCGCTTCTGCTGCTTGGCAATTTCCTTCTGCCGCTTCTGGAATCCGTAGTTGGGCCGGGCCACTGGGCTCCTTCCGTCGGGGGAATGCTGCGCGGGGAAAGATAACCTCCTCGCGGCACCGGTGCCCCGCGGCCGGCGCCACGTTGCCTGATGGACCACCTGTGCACGGAGGCATGATGACCACCACCCGCACCCACGGCGCGCTCTACCTTGGCGTGGCCCTCGCCTGGCTGGCCGCGGCGATCCTGCTCTCCGCCACCGGGCGGGTGGCGCTGCTCCGCCCGCCGGAGCCGCAGCTCGTCCTCGCGGGGCTCACCATCCTGCTCGTCCTGGCGGGGGCGTTCCTGCCGGGGTTCCGGGTGTGGCTGGCGGGGCTCAACCTGCGGCAGATCGTGGCGCTGCACCTGACCCGGTTTGTCGGCGCCTGGTTCCTGGTCCTCTACGGCCGGGGCGAACTCCCCTGGGCGTTCGCGGTGCCGGGGGGCTGGGGCGACATCGCGGTGGCGACCGGTGCGCTCGGGCTGGTGCTGCTGGTGCCGGACCTCGCCGCCAACCGCCGCTGGCTCTCGGTCTGGAACTGGCTCGGCCTCGCCGACCTGGTCGCGGTCATCGCCACGGCGAGCCGCCTGGCGCTGACCGACTTCACCTCCATGAGCGCCCTGCTCCGGCTGCCGCTCAGCCTGCTGCCGACCTTCCTGGTGCCGATCCTGCTGGCCAGCCACCTGCTCCTGTTCCAGCGCCTGCGCCGGGCGTGAGCCCGGCGGGGCCACCCCGCATTCCGCCCCGACTCTGGCCACCGTCACGGAGGCGGCCTTGGGCTGGCCAGCCAACTGGTTGCCGGGTAATGACTTGGCGGGGAGGGTCGGGGGGCCTGAGCCTTGCTGTCCTGGGGGGCGTCTACGCACCTCGAGAGGCCCCATGCTTCGTCGCGCCCTGCTCATCGCCTGCCTGACGGTTCCCGTCGGGATCACCGCCCAGGCCACCCCGCGTCCGGGCGATGTCGCCCATGCCCAGCTGGTGCGGAACCTCAAGGCCGAACTGCGGCGGCTGGCGGCGCTCCAGGCCGAGCGCCATGCGGCCACCAATGCGTGGGCGGCGACCGCGGTGGACCTGCGCTACGAGCTGGGGTTCGACCGGCGGATCACCATGCGCACCGTGCCGGGCCGCGGCTGGTCCGCGACGCTGAGCAGCGACGAGGAGCCGGCGCTCACCTGCGGCATCTACGAGGGGGCGCCGGCGCTGGCGCCGAACGGCGCGGTGATCGAGGTGCGGGTGCCGGCCTGCTGGCGGGCACTGGGGGACGGGACGTACAGCAGCGAGTGA
>CAZYIV010000249.1:0-1880 GCA_964647615.1 uncultured Gemmatimonadaceae bacterium
GTCGGTGAAGACCTCCTGGTAGCCGCTCAGGTTGGTGGTGAAGACCACCTCGCCATACGCCGCCTCCAGGGGGCGCGCCGCGGTCCCCGGGTACCAGGTCCCGTCCTCCAGCAACACAAACGCGGGGCGGTCGGTCACGCCGACCCCCCGCGTACGGACCGCAGCAGCCGCCCCGTCACTGCGCGGGCGCCGGGGCCTTCGCCGCGCCGGAATCGGCCGGCGCCGCTGGAACCGCTTCGATGGGAAGGGAGCTGGGCGCCGGCGCCGCCTGCTGACCCTGGCGCAGCCGCTCCAGCACCTCGCTGCCGGCGCCGCCGCGGCTCGGGGTCACCAGGGAGATGACCAGGGCGAGGAACAGGAACAGGCCGCCGCAGACCCAGGTCGCCTTGGTGAGCAGGGTCGTGGCCTGGCGGCCGCCGACCACGAAGTCCGTGGTCCCGCCGCCCATCGCGGCCAGGCCGCCGCCCTGCCCCGCCTGGAGCAGAACCACGACCGCGAGGAGCAGGCCGTCGACGATCAGCAGTGTCAGCAGGAAGTAGTACATGTCCGGTCCGGTGAAAGCCGGAAAAGTCTAAACTGACGAGCGCCCGAAGGGAAGCCGAGCGGTTTCAGGCCCTTCCGACGATCGTCGCCCAGCCCTCCGGGTCCAGGCTCGCCCCCCCGACAAGCACCCCGTCAACCTCCGGCTCCGCCACGAGCGCGGCGGCGTTGCCCTGGTTGACGCTGCCGCCGTAGAGCACCGGGACCCGGCCCGGCGCGCCAAGACGGGTGAGCTCGGCCCGGATGGCCCGGTGGACCTGCGCCGCGTCGGCCGGGGTGGCGTTCTTGCCGGTCCCGATGGCCCAGACCGGCTCATAGGCGATGACGATCCGGGGCCACGCGGAGGCCGGAATGCCCTCGAGCCCGGCCCGCAACTGCCGCAGGCATACCGCCTCCGTCTGCCCCGCCTCCCGCTGTTCCAGCTTCTCTCCCACGCAGAGCATGGCCACCAGTCCCGCATCGAGCAGCGCACGCACCTTATTCCCGGTCTCGGCGTCGGTCTCGCCGAAGACATGCCGCCGCTCGGAGTGGCCCACCAGCGCCCCCCGCGCCCCCGCCCCGACCGCGAGCGGTACCGACGTGGCGCCGGTGAAGGCGCCCTTGGGCTCCCAGTGGACGTCCTGGGCCCCGACGGCCACGTCGGGCCGCCCCGCGAGCGCCTGCGCCGTGGCCTCGAGCGAGACCGCCGACGGGAAGAACCACAGCGAGCGCCCCGCCATGGGCGCGGTGAGCGCGAGGAACCGTTCCGCGTACGACCGGGCGTCGGCCGGCGGCAGGTGCATCTTCCAGTTGGCGGCGAAGATCAGGGGGCGCATGGGGCTCAGGCCTCGTCCAGGGCCGCCACACCGGGCAGCACCTTCCCCTCGAGGAATTCGAGCGACGCCCCGCCCCCGGTGCTCACGTGGCTCATCCTGGCGTCGAGCCCCGCCTGCGCCACCGCCGCCGCCGAATCACCGCCGCCGACGACCGTGATCGTGCCCTGCTTCGTCGCTGCCGCCATGGCGTGGGCGATCGCCAGGGTGCCGTGATCGAACGGCGGCGTCTCGAAGACACCCATCGGGCCGTTCCAGACCACGGTCTTCGCCCCGGTGATCCGGGCCGCAAAGTCGCGCTCGGTCTCGGGGCAGACGTCGAACATCGCCCAGCCGGCGGGGATCTGGTCCCGGGGGACGGCCCGTGTCGGCACGCCGGCCTCGAGCTTCTGGGCGATCACCGCCCCCCTGGGCAGCACCAGCTTGTCGCCTGCCTTGACCATCAGGCCCTTCGCCATCTCCACCCGGTCGGTCTCGACCAGCGAGGTGCCGGTCTCGAGCCCCATGGCGCGGAAGAAGGTGCAGGCC
>CAZYIV010000250.1:0-1850 GCA_964647615.1 uncultured Gemmatimonadaceae bacterium
TGGACCGCCGGTTGGTCCGTCGCGGGCACCGCCGACTGGACCGTCACCATCCCCGCCGCCTCCACCGCCAACCTCACCGCCGGCACCTACCGCTGGTCCGCCATCCTGACGGGCGGATCGGGCTACAGCGGTGAGCGGGCAACGCCCGAGGCCGGCGTGTTCACCGTCGTGGCGAACCCGGCCAACCTCGCCGCCGGCGACACCCTCTCGAGCGCGGTCAAGAACCTGGCGCTGGTCGAGGCGGCGCTGGCCGGGCGCCTCACGGCGGACATGCAGAGCTATAGCATCGGCGGCCGGTCGGTCACGGCCATCCCCGTCAACGAGTTGTACGCCCTCCGGACCAAGTTCCGGCAGGAGGTGTGGCTCGAGCGGAACCCCGGCAAGGTGGGCCCCGTGCGCGTGGTGGCGTTCCTCAAGTGAGCTGGCGCGACTGGTTCCGGCCCAAGCAGGCGGCGGAGCCCAAGCGGCGCCTGCTGCCCCGGTCGGTGTTCGCCGGCGCGCAGGGCGGTCGGCTGTTCGAGGACTGGGTGGCGTCGTGGATGTCGGCGGAGGACGAGAACCGGTACGAGCTGCGCCTCCTCCGGAACCGGTCCCGCGAGCAGAGCCGCAACAACCCCTTGGCCCGCCGGTTCCTCGGCCTCTGCGACGAGAACATCCTCGGACCCAAGGGCCTGCAGCTGCAGGCGCGGGTCATGCTCGCGGCCGGGACGCCGGACGAGGAGACGAACCAGCAGATCGAGCTGGCCTGGGGCGACTGGGGTGAGCGGGCGACCTGCACGGCCGATGGCCGGATGTGCTGGCGGGAGTTCGTCGGGGCGGCGCTCGAGGCGGTGGCACGGGATGGCGAGGCGTTGGTGGAACTGCTGCCCGGCTTCCCGAATGCGTTCGGCTTCGCGGTGCGGCTGCTCGACGTGGATCTGCTGGATGAGAACTACAACGAGCCGGCGCGCGACGGCCAGAACCGGATCGCACAGGGCGTGGAGCTGGACAAGTGGGGCCGGCCGGTGGCCTACCACCTGTGGACGCGGCACCCGATGGCGCAGATGGCGACGGGGGACCGGAAGCGCGAGCGCATCCCCGCCAGTCGCATCCTGCACCTGGGCCGCCCGCGGCGGGTCGGACAGGTGCGCTATGAGCCGTGGCTCACGCCGGTGCTGGTCCCGCTCCGGATGTTGGACGAGTACTTGAACGCCGAACTGGTGGCGGCACGCACCGCGAGCGAAAACCTCGGGTTCATCCAGAAAAGCCCTGATGCGCCGGGCCCGGACACGGACGACCCCACGGCGGGATCGCGCGAGTTCCAGACGGCGAAGGGCACGGTGCAGGAACTGGCGATCGGCGAGACGTTCCAGTCCTGGGACTCGAACCATCCCAATGCGGTCCTGCCCGCATTCGTGCGCGAGATCAAGGCGCAGGTGGCCAACGGCCTCAACGTGGCCTACGCCAGCCTGACCGGCGACATGTCGCAATCGAACTACAGCAGCAGCCGCCTCGCGCTCAACGGCGAGCGCGACCGCTGGCGGATCGACCAGCAATGGCTCGCGGAGGCGCTGTGCGCGCCGGTGTTCGTGATGTGGCTCCGGCAGGCGGTGATCTGGCAGCAGGTCCGGCTCCCCGGCCCGGTGGCACAGTACACGGACCACGAGTGGGAGCCGCGCGGGTTCGAGTACGTGGACCCGGAGAAGGACATCGCCGCCGACCTCAAGGAAGTGGCGGCCGGCGTCAACAGCCTGACGCGCATCGCCGCACTCCGGGGCCGCGACCTCCGGACCGTGCTACTGGAGCGCCGGGCCGAACAGGCGCTGGCCGAGGAGCTGGATGTTGCCATCGACCTCGGGAACACCAAGCCG
>CAZYIV010000251.1:0-1778 GCA_964647615.1 uncultured Gemmatimonadaceae bacterium
AAGCACCGTAGCTTCTATTGCCGGAAAAATTGTGGTGTTCATGGACGCCTGCCATTCCGGCTCCGCGACCCGGAGCGCGCTGCCGGTTCGTGGCGGCCTGCCGCCCATCGGCCCGCCGGCCCGCACCGCCACCCGCGGTGCCACTGATGGCGCCGACTGGATGCGCGCGCCCGCCCGGACCCGCGGCGGGAGTCCCGCCGACGCCGGCCTCGCCCCGATGGTGGTCTTCTCGGCCGCCCGGCACGACCAGCTGGCGAGCGAGGTGGAGCTGAAAGATCTGGACGAGACCGCCGGGTCGCTGTCGGCCGGGCTGTCACGGGTGCTCTCGACGCTCGATGGCGCGGACGGCCACGTGACGTACCGGACCCTGTTCGACCAGCTCAAGGCGTGGATGCAGGGCGAGGTGCCGCTGCAGACGCCGCAGCTCGAGGGCGACGCCGACGTCGAGGTATTCAGCGGCCGCGCCGTCACCCAGCAGCCCTACGTCCGGGTGGTCGACACCCTGGCGGATTCCCTGGTGCCGCTCGAGGGCGGCGCCCTGGTGGGGCTGCTGCCGGGCACGAAGGTCGCCTTCTACCCTGTGGGCACCACCGACCCGTCGAAAGCGACCCCCCTGGGCCACGGCACCGTCACGCGGGCGGACGAGCTGCGCGCCCTGGTGCGCGTGGACGTCCCGGCGGCGGCGCTCCGGCGCAGCTGGGCCTTCGTCGAGGAGTATGCCTTCGCCGAGTTCCGGGTCCGGGTGCGGCTCGACGCGGGCATTCCCGCCCCGGTGCGGGAGGCGCTCCGGGCCGAGATTGCGCGGAGCGGCGTCATCCAGCTGGCCGACTCGCTCGGGGAGCTGATGATCCGCCCCGTGCCCGGTGCCGTGCGTGGCAGCGCGCCACTCACCCTGACCTGGACCGGTGACACCAGCCAGGCGCTGCTGCCGCCGGTGGACGGGAGCACCCCGGCCGGCCGGGCGCAGATCACCGAGCGGGTCCGCGCGCTGGCCCGGAGCGCGTACCTCAAGCAGGTGACGATGCAGGACCCGAAGATCCGGGTCCGGATCGAGCTGGTTCCGGCGACCCATCACTTCGCGAGCGACGGTTCCTGCGAGGCGCAGCGCTCCGACACCCTGCACGCGCGCGCCCACCTCTCGGCCGGGAATCAGTGGCTGCTCGCGCCGCAGGACGGGTTCCTGCTCCGGTTCGTGAACGAGGGAACCGACCCGGCCTACATCGCGGTGCTGGACCTGATGCCGGACGGCGAGATCGGGCAGCTCTTTCCCCGGCCCGATCTCTCGGGCGAGGACAACCTGCTGCCGGCGGGGGCGAGCTACACCTCGACGCTCTGCTACTGGGCCACCGAACCGCTCGGCACCGAAGTCTTCAAGCTGTTTGCGACCCGTACCCGGGTGGACTTCCAGCCGGTGCTGACCCGCCGGCAGCCGACCCGCGGCGGCGGGGATCATCCGCTGGCGCGGCTGCTGGGCGAGACCTACGCCACCACCCGCGACGGCGCGGCCTCGGCGCCGTCCGGCACCGGGACCACCGCCGCGCTCACGGTGCAGGTGGCCGCGGCGCCCGCACCGTAGTCAGCGGTCGCCCGCGCCCTCGAGCCGGCGCGCCGTCTCGCGGGCGATGAGCTCCTCCTCCCGGGTCGGGATCACCCACACCCCGACTCGGCTCTCCGGCGCGGAGATCCGCTCCTCACGCACCCAGTCGCCGTCTTCGCCCAGCGCCATCCCCGCCCAGCCGAACGGCTCCACCACCTGGCGCCGGATGCGGCTGGCGTGC
>CAZYIV010000252.1:0-1761 GCA_964647615.1 uncultured Gemmatimonadaceae bacterium
ATCCGGAGCCGGAGCGCGAGCCGGACCGGCTTCGCGGCCTGCACCGAGAGGCTCACCCGGTCGCCCTCCGGGAAGCGGGTCTGCTGGGTGAGCACCAGCCCCCGCTCGGGCCAGCGCAGCGCCGAGGGGATGAAGAGGTTGACCCAGATCCCGGCGTCGTCGTGGAAGTAGATGCTGTCGCCCGCCTTGGCGAAGTTCTCCACCCCGGTGCCGTGGCAGCACCAGAAGCCCTGGTCCGGGGTGCCGAACAGCTTCCAGTAGCCGGTGGCGAGGGGGGTGTAGTAGAGCTTCTCCCCGTCGCCGGGGTGCTGGGTACCCAGGATGCCGTTCAGCAGCGTCCGCTCGTAGAAGTCGGCGTAGCGCGCCTCCGGCGACCAGCCGAAGAGCTGCCGCGTCAGCTTGAGCATGTTGTAGCTGACGCAGGTCTCCTCGGTCTCCTGGCTCAGCGTGGCGGCCAGCTCGTCCGGCTTTCCCACCCAGCCCTCGCCGGTGGTGGTGCCGCCGGTGGCATAGGACCGGTGGCCCGCCACGTCGTCCCAGAAGTACTCGCAGATGTGCCGCGACTCGGTGTCGCCGGTGGCATCATGGCGGCAGCCCTCGCCGATGACCTTGGGGATGGTGGTGTTGCCGTGGACGCCCGCCAGCTCGTCGCGGTCCTGCGCCATCGGGTCGATGATCCGCTGGTGCCGGAACTGGTCGCCCAGGGTACGGTATTCCCCCTTCCCCGTCGCCTCGGCCAGGTCGTACAGCGTGGCGACCATTCCTCCGTGCTCCACGTTCAGCATCTTCTGCTGGGCGTCGGTGTCGAGCGCCGCCATCCAGCGGCCGGTCCACCCCGCCATGCCTTCCACCACGCCCAGCGCGGTCCGGTCACCCGCCAGGGTGGCCCTGTCGAGCAGGCCCGCCATGACCTTGTGCCAGGTGTAGAACGGGGCCCAGACCCGGCGGGTGGTGCGGAGCCGGTCGAAGAATTCCTGCGGGAAGGCGCTGAGGTAGCCGTCGCCGTGGGCCTGCTGGCACTTCGCCAGTTCCGTCACCAGCAGGGCGCCGCGCCGGGCCAGCGCCGGCTCGCCGGTGCGGGCGGCCATGAGGGCGCAGGCGCTCAGGTAGTGGCCGACGAAGTGTCCGCGGAGCTCGTTGTCGGGCGCCTCCCAGCCGCCGTAGGGCTCGGCGCCGGACGGCAGGCCGGCGGTGGTGCGGAAGCTGTGGAGCAGGCGGTCGGGGTCGAGCGAGAGGAGGTAGCGGCGGTTGGTCTCCAGGGCATCGCGCCATTCGCCGGGGCCGAGGCGGACCTGGCCGAGCGGGAACGGCCGGGCGGTGAGTTCGGCGGCGGCCGGCGCGAAGCGCCAGTCGGGGAGGCGGAGGAGCGGGAGCGAGGCGGTGAGGCCGAGCAGGTCGCGTCGGGAGAGCATGGGCGGAAGGTACGGTCCCCGACGGCAGGGGCAAGCGGCGCGCGGAGCGCGGCTGAAGCCTGCTCTCCCTCGCGCGGGCCTCTCGACCCGCGGCTGAAGCCGCGACTCGGCAACTGTCGCTGAAGCGACATCTGGCGACAGCCGCCCTCGCGGGGGCGATCCCTCCACGCGCTGCACCGCGCTCTCCGTGGAGGGGCGTCGGCAGGCCACCAGCGCGCTGACGCGCGCTTCGGGACACCCCCGCTTCGGGCGCCCGATCGGCTTTCCCTCACGAGGCCCTCTACCGTCTGTACCGTCCCTACCGTCTTTACCGCCCGACCGTCCGACCGTCCGACCGTCCGACCGTCCG
>CAZYIV010000253.1:0-1743 GCA_964647615.1 uncultured Gemmatimonadaceae bacterium
CGGCTCCTCGGCCAGGAAGACGCGGCTCATCCCCCCGCCGCCCAGTTCCTTCTGGACGCGATAGGTCTCGCCGAGTGCCGCCTGCAGCCGTGGTTCGAGATCGGAGGAGATGAGGGAATCCCGGGTGGTGTTGGGTGGTAACCTAGGGGCGGCCGAGGCCCGGGGCCAGACCGCTCAGCGCCGGGCGCTGTCCACGGCCGCCTTCATCCGCGCCACCCAGCCGGGCACCACCCGCAGGTAGCGGGCGCTGGTCTCCCCGGGGCCCTGCACGTAAATGATCCCGCCGTCGTGCGCCGGGCGCTGGGACCAGCCGGAGGTGTCGGAGAACCGGGGATCGCGCGCGTACAGCACCGGCGGTCCCAGCGGCTCGCCGGTGTCGGGGTTCACCCGCACCAGGTACCACGAGACCCCGACCCGGTAGAGCACCTCATTGCTGGAGAGCCATAGCGGCTCGATCCCGTCGGACCCGAGCTGCCAGCGCCGGCCGGGGGTGGGAAAGCTGGTGACGACGACACGGTTGGCGTCGGTGGCCTGGTAGAGCAGCAGCTTGCCGTTGGGTGAGAGGGAACTGAACCGGCCGTTGGTCACCACCGTGTCGAAGACCGGGTGGCTGGCGGAGGGATCGAAGCGCATCACCACGGCGCCGCGCCAGTCCTGGGCGATGGCCAGGTGGTCATCGTGCCAGTCGATGGGGTCGGGACTGGCGGCGCTGTAGGTCGAGGTGAACACCGTGTCGGGCGGCCGGCCGGAGCTGGGCGCCCCGCGCAGGATTGACCAGCGCGTGCTGTCCCGCACGCTCAGCAGCAGCTGCTGGCCGTCGGCGCTCCACAGCGGGTGGCGGATGTACTCGCCCTTGAGCCAGGTGAAGTGCTGCCCGTTCTGCAGGTCGTAGATCCGGAGCTCATTGCCCTCCGCCCCCTGCACCGCAGCCACGAACCAGCGCCCATCCCGGCTCAGGTCGTAGCGCTGGAAGCTGGCCGGCTCGATCGGCAGTGGCCGCGGCGCCTGTCCCGGCAGCTGCACGACCATGCGGCCGATCGTGGCGTCCACCCCGGGCGCGTAGACCAGCGTGCCCCCCGGGGAGAGGTCGAACTGGCCCTCGCCAACCGGCTCGCGGCGCACCCCGTGGAGCAGGGTCACCGGCCGGCCGACCAGGTTGGTCGACGCATCGTACCGCGCGGCGGAGAGGTCCCCGTCCCACGACAGGAAGACCAGGTAGTGGTCGTCCACCAGCCGGTACCCCGTGCCCTGCTGGGTGCCGGTCGCCCGGCCGTCGGGGCCGGCCCGCTCCAGCACCCGCTGGGCGCCGGTCGCGGGGTCCACCTGCACCCCGATCCCAATGCCATAGCAGATCAGCTGCCGGGGCCCTGGCAACCAGTTCCATATGTAGCAGCGCGGCACCGTCGCCTGTCGGGCGGTGCCTCCCGCAGGGTCGATATAGCTCAGGCGGGTGCCGTCCTGGTCGCTGGCCAGCAGCTCCGTGGCCGACAGCCACGCGATCGCGGTGGCATTCTGCGCATCGAGCAGCAGGCGCGGCTCGCCCCCGGTGATGGGCACGAGGTACACCTTGTCCCCCCGGAGGAACGCCAGCTGGCGGCCGTCGGGGGAGACCCGCGGGGCCGTGGCCCCGATGGTGCCGGGGATGGCGTGCGCCTCCCCATCCCGGAGGCTGCGGTACCAGACGACGGTCGAGTCGCCCTCCTGGGCGGCATAGACCGCAAAGTCGCCGGTCGCCGCGAGCGC
>CAZYIV010000254.1:0-1738 GCA_964647615.1 uncultured Gemmatimonadaceae bacterium
AGGGCTCACCGCTGGCGCCCTCGATCACGGCGCTGACCAGGTTCCAGCCGTAGGACGAGTAGCTGTACCGGGTCCCGGGCTCGAACAGCAGGGTGTCATCGGCGAAGATCGTGATGCCGTCCCGCACGGTGGGGTAGCGGGCCATGCTCGCGAACTCGTCACCCTGGTAATGACGGATCCCGGCGATGTGCCCGGCGACCTGCCGCACGGTGATGGGCCAGCGCTTCCGGGGGAAGTAGGGGACGTAGCGCTGCACCTCGCTGTCGAGGTCCACCTTGCCCTGCTGCAGCAGCAGCCCGAGCCCGACGGCGGTGACCGCCTTGGAGATGCTCGCGATGCGGAAGCGGGTGAACGGGGTGACCGGCACCTGCTGCTCCACATCCGCCAGGCCGAAGCCCTCGCTCCAGAGGAGCCGCCCGTCGCGCACCACGGCAATCTGTGCGCCCGGAATCCGGAGCTGGGCCATGGTGTCGGTGATCTGGCGCCGGACGGTGGCGATGACCTCGTCGAGCGGCGGGGCAGCGGTGGCCTGCGCGGCGCCGGCGGCGGGGGCCGCCGCCAGCAGCGCCAGCGCGAGCCCCGCTCGCCTCACCCGGCCACCACGATGTTGAGCAGCCGGCCCTTCACGAACACCACCTTCACCACCTGCTTGCCGGCGGTGAACTTCTGCACCGCCGGGTCGGCCTGGGCGGCGGCGAGCGCCATCGCCTCGGTGGCCTCGCGCGGGACCATGACCTTGGCCCGGGTCTTCCCGCTCACCTGCACCGGCAGCTCGATCTCGTCGGCCCTGGTGAGCGCCTCGTCCCAGGCCGGCCAGCCGGCATCGAAGACGCTGCCGTTGCCGCCCAGCCGCTCCCAGCACTCCTCGGCGAAGTGGGGCGCGAAGGGCGCCAGCATCACCACCAGGTCCCGGACGATCATCCGGTCGCGGCAGCCGGCCTCCTTCAGGTGGTTCACCAGCTCCATCAGCGCCGCGATCGCGGTGTTGTAGCGCAGCCCCTCGATGTCCTCGGCGCACTTCTTCTTGGTGGCGTGCCAGCGCACCACCACGTCCTTGGTGAGCTCGCCGCCGTCCTCGCAGGTGTCCACCATGCCCCAGACGCGGTCCAGGAAGCGGCGCGGGCCGCTGATGCCGGCGTCGCGGAAGTCCCCGCCCTGCTCCAGCGGGCCCAGGAACATCAGGTACATGCGGAAGGTGTCGGCGCCCCACTGCGCGATGTAGTCATCGGGGATGACCACGTTGCCGCGGGACTTGGACATCTTGGCGCCGTCCTTCACGATGAGGCCGTGCGCGCGGAACCTGGTGAACGGCTCCTCGAACCGCACGTGGCCCAGGTCGTGGAGCACCATGGCCAGGAAGCGCGAGTAGAGCAGGTGCAGCACCGCGTGCTCGTTGCCGCCGATGTAGGTGGTGACGGGGCACCAGCGGTCGGTGCGCGCCCGGTCGAACGGCCGGTCGTGGAACTCCGTGCTCGGGTAGCGCAGGTAGTACCAGGCGCTGTCGAGGAAGGTGTCCGAGACGTCGGTCTCCCGCCGCGCGCGGGCACCGCACGCGGGGCAGGCCACGTAGTACCACTCCTCGTGCCGCGCGAGCGGGGAGACGCCCGAGTCGTCGGGACGGAAGTCCTCGATCGGCGGGAGGATGACGGGCAGGTCCTTCTCGGGCACCGGCACCGGGCCGCACTTGTCGCAGTAGATGATGGGGATCGGCGGGCCCCAGTACCGCTGGCGCGAGATG
>CAZYIV010000255.1:0-1730 GCA_964647615.1 uncultured Gemmatimonadaceae bacterium
GGCGTGGGGCTGGCTGGGCCGAGCCCCGCGCCCCGCGGTGCAGCGGCAGTACATCACCTTCGGCGATGCCCCGCGGCCGGAGGAGAACACCTCCTCCCTGGTGCTCTCGCCGGATGGGCAGACCCTGGTCATCGTGGAGTCGGGCGGGCAGGGGCGGCTGTGGATCAAGCGCCGGGGGGAGCTCGACGCCACGCCCATTCCCGGCACCGAGGGCGCGGAGTTTCCCGCCGTATCCCCCGACGGGCATTGGGTCGCCTTTGCCCAGGGGGGCCAGCTGCGGAAGGCCCGGCTGGGCGAGAGCGGCGTCGTCACCCTCGCCGACTCCACCCTGCAGAACTTCGGCGGGGTAGCCTGGACCGACGACGGCTCGATCGTCTACATCGGGCCGACCCTGGACCGGATCTCCCGGATCAGCGGGATGGGGGGCCGCCCCACCGTGGTGCTCAACGCACCCGCGGTCGCGGGCATGGGGGTCAGTGCCCTGCAGGCGCTCCCCGGCGGACGGGGGCTCCTCTTCTCCGCCTGCACCTCCGGCTGCGTGACAGTGAGCATGCACCTGCTCGACCTGCGGACGGGGGAGGAGCGGCGCCTGCTTGATGGCGTCGCCGCCGCCTGGTACCTGCCGACGGGCCAGCTGCTCTACCTGCGCCGGGACGGCGTGGCCCTGCTGGCGCCGTTCGATCTCAAGACGCTGCAGCTCACCGGCGAGGCGGTCCCGGTGCTGCAGCGGGTCCGGATCGTGGACGGGCTGCCCATCATCACTGTGGCCCGGAATGGCACCCTGGTCTACATGCAGGGTGATGCGGCGAGCAGCGACTTCGAGATCGTGCGGGTGAGCCGGACCGGGGTCGCCGCGCCGATCGACACCGCCTGGCACGGCGGGTTCAATTCGCTCGCCACCTCGCCCGACGGCCACCGGGTCGCCGTCGGGGTCGGGCTGGCGAGCGGCACCCTCGGCATCTGGATCAAGCGGCTGGACCGGGGCCCGTTCACCCGCCTGACGTTCGGCGGCGACGACCGGCGCCCCGCCTGGTCCCCCGATGGCCGGACGGTGGCGTTCATCCGGGACTCGGGCAGCAGCAGCAGCGTCTATGCACGGCCGGCCGACGGCAGCACGCCCGCCGCCCTCCTGGCCCGCATTGACCGGCAGGTGCAGGAGGTGGAGTGGAGCCCCGACGGGCGGTGGCTGCTGCTCCGGACCGACAACGCCACCGCCGGCTCCGGCGACATCGTCGGGGTGCGGGTGACCGGCGACACCACGCCGGTCCCGATGGTCGCCAGCAGCTTCACCGAGATGATGCCGGCGGTCTCGCCCGACAGCCGGTGGCTGGCGTACGTGTCCGACGAGTCGGGCACCAACGAGGTGTACGTCCGGCCCTTCCCCGAGACCAACGGGGCCCGGTGGCAGGTCTCGAACGGGGGCGGCTACTCGCCGCGCTGGTCTCCCGATGGGCACGAGCTCTTCTTCAGCACGCTGCGGCAGCTGGTTTCGGCGCATGTGCGGACCCAGCCGGGCTTCGAGGTCACCGAGCTCGAGCCACTGTTCGACATCCAGGAGTACTCCCAGCCGGGCTTCCACCAGTTCTACGATGTGCTCCCCGGCGGGGGGTTCCTGTTCTACTGGCCGCGGACCACCGGCGCGGAACCGCGGGCCCGCGCCGTGGTACAGGTGGACCACTGGTTCGACGCGCTGGCGTCGGGGGGTGGGCGGTGAGCGGCGGAATGGAGAT
>CAZYIV010000256.1:0-1722 GCA_964647615.1 uncultured Gemmatimonadaceae bacterium
ACGTGGTGGCGGGTCCGCCGAAGGAGCAGGTGAATCCCCACCCACGGTTCTGATCACGGCTGGCACGGTCTCTCCGCTCGGCCTACCTTCCCGGACCAGTCGCCACCGTGCGGGGGCCGTGTGGGTTCATCGGGAGCGGACGATCCGCCAGCCGGTCCGAAGGACCGGCTCGAGAAGGTTGCGCTGGGCCTGGTGCTGGGACGGCGCGCCCTCTGGATGCTGGCGGGAGCCGTCTTCATTCAGTCGGCGATCCACGGACTCCGGACGCGAGCCTCCGGGTCCGCGGCCCTGGGGTACCTGCTGATGGGCCTGCTCGGTGCTGCCCTCTCGCTGTATGCGGTCGGATCGGCGGTCCGGCTCGTGCGGCGCTCTTCCCGCTAGCCCCCGGACCATTCCATGTGCCGACCGATGCGTACCGATGCTGGCCTGGCTGCGTAGGCTGCTGGCCTGGGGAGGCCGCTCCGCCCCGCCGTCGGTCGCGGCGGACCAGACGGGGATCACCCTGACCCATGGCCGCCGCTCGCGCGCGGTGCCGTGGCGGACGGTCTCCAGGATCACCGCACTCAAGTACGATCTCGGCACTTCTACCCGCATCGTCCTGCTGGTGGAGGCAGAGGTGTCCGGCGACCCGGTGATCACGATCCCGGAAGAGTGTCCCGGCTTCGCCGGGCTGTTCGGCCCGATGGAGGCCGAGCTGGGGCTGAATCCCGAGGGGTACCTCCAGAGCATGCCCCCGGCGCGTGAGCCGGTACCGACCGTGCTCTACATCCGGGATATCGAGGCCAGCGACCGGGCCGACAACGAGGCGTGACGCGCGGCAGCACGCCGGTGCCGCCGGACCAGCGACCCCACTCGAGCGACGACCAGGGAGAGGACCGCGCCCGTGACACAGCCCGCCGCCGCGCCGGATCCGCTGGCTCCCGAGCTCGCGCACCGCAACCTCGTCTCGATCACGCCATTCTTCATCGTGGCCGACCTGCAGGCGTCGATCGCGCACTATGTCGAGCGCCTGGGCTTCACGCTGGAATTCCAGGGCCCGCCCGGCGACGCGTACTACGCCCGGGTGCGGCGGGAAGGTGCGGCGGCGATGCTCAAGGTCGTCGGGCCGGACGTGCCGCCCGGCCCCAACCCCCTGCGGCATCCGTCGGCCCGCTGGGATGCGTACGTCTACACCCCGGACCCCGACCCGCTCTACGCCGAGTTCCGTCAGCGGGGGGCGAGCTTCGTGCAGGAGCTCTGCTTCATTGACGACGGGCTCTGGGGGTTCGAGGTCCGCGACCGGGACGGATATGTCCTCGCCTTCTTCTGCCTGCGGCGGCCGTAGTCCCCGGTCGTTTCGCTGCCGCCCTTTCCCCTCCCACGAGAATCCCCATGGACCGCCGCACGGCACCGCCCCGCCCCTCCGCCCCCCTGCTCGCCACCTGCCTGATGGTCGCCCTGTGCCTCGGCTGCCAGCCGCGGGCGGCGGTTACCCAGGACGTCGTCGTCGCCGGGACCGACTATGCCTTCGAGGTACCGCCGACGCTGCCGGCGGGCGCGGCACGATTCCAGTTCGCCAACCACGGCCGGGTCATGCACGAGATGGCCCTGGGCCAGCTGGATGAAGGGGTGACCGCCGATTCGGTGCTCGCCTACGTCGCGGCCGGCCGCGACCCCGGCGACCTGGCCCAGGTCGTGGGCATCCAGATCGCCCGGCCCGGCCCCACCGCCAGCGGCACCCAC
>CAZYIV010000257.1:0-1660 GCA_964647615.1 uncultured Gemmatimonadaceae bacterium
CTGCTGACGCTGCTCCGCGCCGTGGGCGAGCTCTCCCGCGCCGACCTGCGCACCCGCCCGGGGCACGCGGGCTGGCCCACGCCCACGCCCGAGGCGCAGTGCCAGGGCCGCGAGGTGATCGAGCTGGGGCTGGCGCCGGTCCGGGCCACCGACCTGGCGGCGCCCGACCGCCTGGAGCGCTGGTGGGAGGATGCCTTCCTGCCGCCGCTCACGGTCGGCATCCGCGCCTGCACCGCCCCCGTGGCGCCGCCGCGGCACGGCGCGGTGGCGCTGGAGGGTGAAGGCCTGGTGCTCACGGCGATGAAGCCGGCCGAGGACGGCGACGGCTACATCCTGCGCTGCGCCAACCTCCGCGATCACGCCGCGGCGGGGCGCTGGCGCTGGGCGGTCCGCCCCGAGCGGGTGCTGCGGGTGCGCCTCGACGAGAGCCCGGTCGGCGCGCTGGAGCTGACGGGGAACGCCCTGCGCTTCGAGCTGGGGCCGCGGGAGGTGTGGTCCTTCCGGGTGCTGGGCGGCTAGGCCGGCCCCGCGGCGGCGTCGAGCCGCTCCCAGATCCGCGGCAGCCACTCCAGGTGCTCCGGCTTGAGCAGCACGGAGCGCAGGCAGGTGAGGCTCTCGCGATCCCGGGCGAGCGTTCGCCCCGGGTCCACCAGGTCCGGCGGCAGCTCGGCGAGGGCCAGGTGCAGGTCGTGTGCCGCCGCGGCCTCGAACAGCGCCCGGGCCCGCCGGCTGGACTCGGCCACGCCCGGGCTTGCTACGGCCCACACCACGATGTCCAGCTCCGGCGGGGGTCCGGCCAGGAAGCGCGGGTCGGCGGCGAGGCGCGCATGGAGCTGTCGGGCGGCGACGAGCGAGCGGTCCAGGCCGGCCGCGAACGCCCCGCCGGGGACCGGCGGCAGCAACCGCTGGGTGGCCCACAGCGCCACCGCGGACGCGCCGGCCCGGGAGCACTCCAGGCTGATCTCCCCGAGGTGCAGCTCCGCCGAGCTGAAGTAGGTGTAGGGCGACTCGTGCTGGTACAGCCGGCCGACGCCGGGGTCACGGAAGAGCACCGCCCCGCAGCCGTAGGGCTGCAGCCCGTGCTTGTGCGGGTCGATCACCAGGCTGTCCACCGCACCCAGCGCGTCGAAGGCGGCGCGCGCCGGCGCCGCGAGCCCCGCCGCCAGGCCGAAGTAGCCGCCGTAGGCGGCATCGGCGTGGAGCCGGAACCCGGCCTCCCGCTGCAGTGTGACCAGCGCCGGCAGCGGGTCCACGGCGCCCAGGGCGGTGGTGCCCATGTTCACGACCACGGTCCCGACCCGCTCGCGCGCCAGCAGGGCCTTGAGGGCCTCGAGGTCGATGCGGCCCAGCCGGTCGACCGGCACCGTCGCGAAGCGGAGCCCCAGCACCGCCGAGATCCGCGCATGGGTGTAGTGCGCCTGCGACGAGGCGACGATCAGCTCGCCCGGGCGGAGCTGCCCCGCCACCCACAGCGCCTCGAGGTTGGCCATGGTGCCGCCCCCGGTGAGGTGGCCCAGGTGTGCCTCCCAGCCGGCCAGCCGGGCGAGTGCGGCCACGGCCTCGCGCTCCATCCGCGAGCTGGCGCGGCCGCCATCGAGGGCGTGATTGTTGGGATTGATCGCCAGGCTGAGCATGTAGGCCAGCCGCGCCACCGGGTGGG
>CAZYIV010000258.1:0-1644 GCA_964647615.1 uncultured Gemmatimonadaceae bacterium
GCCCGCCGAGCGGCGGGCGCGCCGCCGCTGCGCCGACACCCCCGCGCCGCCCCTACCGTCCGTACCGTCTGACCGTCTGACCGTCTGACCGTCTCTACCGCTGCTTCACCTACCGCCCTACCGTGTCCCAATCATCTGCTGCAGCACGTCATACCGGCTCACGATGCCGATCAGCGCGTTGTCCTTCTGCACCAGCGCGGCGGGGCTCTCGCGGGTGAGCAGGGTGGCGAGGCGGTCGGTCTGGGTGAGGGCGTCCACCACCGGGAAGGGGCCGTCCATGACCTCGCGGACCGGGCGGTCGAGCAGGGCGGGCTGGCCCAGGGCGCGGGTCATGAGGTTGTTCTCGTTGAGCCCGCCGACGCACTGGCCGGCCTCGAGCACCGGGATCTGGCTGACCCCCCAGGTACTCATCAGGTTGAGCGCCTGGCGCACCGCGGCGGCGGGCGCCACGCTCACCAGCGCCGGCGCGCTCGCCGGCCGCCGCTGCAGCAGCTGCTCCACCGTGATGCGGGGGGCATCGAGCAGCTGGTTCTCCTGCATCCACTCGTCGTTGAAGACCTTGGAGAGATAGCGTTCGCCGGTGTCGCACAGGATGGTGACCACGCAGGCATCGGGGTCGTCCACCTCGCGGGCGATGTCGAACGCGAGCGCCACGTTGAGGCCGGCGGAGCCGCCCAGCAGCATCCCCTCCTCGCGCGCCAGCCGCCGCGCCATGACGAAGGCGTCGCGGTCGGGAACCTGGCGGAATTCGTCGATGCAGTCGAACCAGATCGTGCTCGGCACCTTGTCGCCGCCGATGCCCTCGACCTTGTAGGGGTAGCCCTCGCCCAGCGTCTTCGTGCGGGCGTAGCCGGTGTAGAGCGAGCCCTGCGGATCGCCGGCGATGACCCGGATCTTCGAGTTCTTCTCCTTCAGGAACTTGCCGGTGCCGCTCACGGTGCCGCCGGTGCCGGCCCCCGCCACGAAGTGGGTGACCTTGCCGCTGGTCTGGGCCCAGATCTCGGGGCCGGTGGTCTCGTAGTGCGCCTGCGGGTTGACCTGGTTGTAGAACTGGTTGGCCAGGATGGCGCCCGGCGTGTCCTTCACGATCTGCTTGGCCTTGTTGACGTAGTTGTCGGGGTGGTCCGGCGGCACCGCGGTGGGAGTGATCACGACCTCCGCGCCGTAGGCCTTGAGCAGGCGGACCTTCTCCTGCGACATCTTGTCCGGCAGGGTGAAGATGCAGCGGTAGCCCTTGAGCGCCGCCGCCAGCGCCAGGCCGACGCCGGTGTTGCCGCTGGTGCCCTCGACGATCACCCCGCCCGGTTTCAGCTCGCCCCGCCGCTCCGCGTCCTCGATGATCCGGAGCCCGATCCGGTCCTTCACCGAGCCGCCGGGGTTGGCGTACTCCGCCTTGCCGTACACCGGCGTCCGGATCCCCGCGCCCACGCGGCCGAGCCGGATCAGCGGCGTCCAGCCGATGGTGGGGAGGACGGAATCGTAGGGCGTGAGGTGCGGGGGGGTCACGGGACGGGCCTCGGTATGTGGGACGGTGAAGATGACGAGATGGGCGGTAGGGCGGTAGGTGGGGCAGTTAAGGGACGGTAGGACGGTAAGACGGTAGGCAGGATCGTGGGGGCAGCAGGGGCAGCGCAGGGGTGTCCG
>CAZYIV010000259.1:0-1639 GCA_964647615.1 uncultured Gemmatimonadaceae bacterium
TCGGCCCCATACCCCCCCGTGGTGCACCCCGGCGGCGCCCCGCTCGGGGGCATCTCTGCGGGTGGGGCGTCGCCCGTGGCGCCCTCGCGGGGGCGATCCCTCCGCGCGCTGCACCGCGCTCATCCGGGAAGGCCCGCGACAGGGCGCCCTGCGCGCTGACGCGCGCTCCGGGACACCCCCGCTTCGGGCGCTGCACCCTCCTTCCGCGCTGAGTCTACCGTCCCTACCGCGACCGAGCGCCCTTCAGGAGCGGCGAAGCCGCGACTCGGGCGCGAGGGAGTCCTTCAGGGCCCTACCACCCCACCCCCACTCCCGCCGCCACCACCGGCCACGCCGTCCATGCGTCGCCCGTGTGCACCAGGAAGCCGTGCAGCCGGATCTCCAGCCGCGGCGCCGCGACGCCGGCCACGCGCGGGAGCGTCACCCCGATCCCGGCGGACGCCCCGCCGCCCCAGCTCCATCCCGAGCTGGAGCCGTGCTGCAGTACCTGGGAGGTGACGCTGTCACGCACGGTGCGCGCATCGAGCTGGTCGACTCCGTAGAGTCCGGCGCCGAGCAGCAGCGCCGGCCGCACTCGGCCGGTGGCGGGGCCCACCGCCAGCCCGAGCGTCGCGGCCAGCATCCGCTGGCGATAGTGGGTGGAGATGACCGTCGGGGTGAACACCGGGATCGGGATGAATCCCGCGATCGTCCGGGATTCGTCGCCGAGGCTCGCGAAGGTCACCTCGACCCCGAGCCGCGCCGTTCCCCGCCCGTGGTAGAGGCCGGCACCGAGCGCCAGCCCGCCGTCGAGAGCCGCGTTGCGCGTGGCGCGGGCGTAGCCCGCGGTGAGGTGCACCGACCAGGGGGAGGGGTGCGCGGCCTGCGCCGCGAGCGGTGTTGCCGGGGCGGTGGCGGCGAGGAGGGCGGCCAGCGTGGCCCAGGGAGGCGTGTATTTCGGCAAGCGTTCCCCGCCAGAGGGTGCCTGGGATCGGAGTGTCGGGTGCGAGAGGGTCTTACCGCAGGCTCAGCCCCACCACCGTCAGCGCCGACCCGGCCCAGAACAGGAACATCCACTTCACCATGTCCGACCGGATCCGCTCGAAGCCCACGTCCATGTCCGCCCGGAGGCCGGTCATCTCCTGGTGAAACTCGGCCCGGAGCCGAGCCTCCGATTCGGCGAGGCGGGCCTCGAAGCGTGTCTCCGCCTGGCTGATCCGCGCCTCGACCTGGCCCAGCCGTGCCTCGAAGCGCGCCTCGCTCTGCCCCATCCGCGCTTCCACCCGACCCCAGTTGAGGTCGTTCTGTTCCCGCAGCTCCTGCCGGTAGGTGGTGTCCACGGCGTTGAACCACTCCACGAGATCGTTGGCGATCTCGTCCCCGAAGGTCTCGTAGAACCGGCGGCTGAGCCGGGCGGGCATGGGCACCCCAGGAGGGTTCGTGAGGCACCCAACCTACGATACGCTCGGCGCGGCCGAGGAGGCAAATCGGCGCAGGCGGAGGACCGGGCGACGCGCGGCTGAAGCCGCGACTCGGCATCTGTCGCTGAAGCGACAAGAACTCTCAGGCCGTCCTGCGCCTACCGTCCCTACCGCCTTACCGCCCTACCGCCCTACCGTTGTCCCCGCGGGTCGTGGCCCTTATCGTCGAGTGGGCGGTG
>CAZYIV010000260.1:0-1616 GCA_964647615.1 uncultured Gemmatimonadaceae bacterium
CGGAGGACTACGTGGAGCGGGTGGTCCGCGGGGAGCTCTCGGATCCGACGCTCACCTTCCAGCTGCGGCGGGGATTCCGCGTCCTGGCGGTGGTCCCGGGCTACCTGCGGCACGATCCGGAGAGCCTGGGCCATGCCGCGGTGATCGAGTGGCTCAACCCGGCGGTGGCCACGCCCGCGGATCGGTCCGCCGGCGATCCGCGTTACCGGGTCCGCCCCGGCGGCGGAGTTCCGGCGCCCTGAGGCAGTGGCGGCCTAGTCGTCGGAGAAGAAGAAGCGCGCCTCGACATCGGCGGCTTCCATCATCTGGACCAGCCGGTCCACCGTGGTGCGGACGCCGTGCCGCTCCCGCGGCGAGAGGGCCCGGAGGCCGTGCAACAGCCGGCCCTGCGCCGGCGCCGGAGCTCGCGCCGCGAGCGCCATCCCCTGCGGCGTGAGGGCGATCTCCACGAACCGGCGGTCCGCCCGGGGCCGCACCCGCCGCACGAAGCCCCGCTTCTCCAGTCGGTCCATCAGCACCGAGAGCGTGCTCGGCTGCACCGCCAGGGCCCGGGCGAGGTCGGTCAGGACCAGCGGCCCGCGCCGGTTGAGCGTCTTCAGCGCCCACAGCTGCGGCCCCGTCAGGCCGAAGGTCTTGTAGACCTCCTGCGAGTACAGCTCGATCGCCCGCACGATCCGGCGCAGCCCGTCCACGATCGCGGCGGTGTCGTCGGGTGGGGCGGGCGGTGGCTGGGGGCGGGAGACGCGGGCGCGGCGGGGCGACGCGGGCATGCCGAGTTGGCTCCGGGTGGTGAGCGGGATATATTCATATCAAACTATTGTCCTGACGGGTCGCGTCAACCTCTTGCCACCGGATGTCCGTCCCCTGATCCCGAGTCGCGTTCACCGCATCCTGCGCTTCATCCGCCACCGGCTGCAGTTCCTGGCGCTGCAGGCCCGCCGCACCACCTACGGTCCCGTCAACGCCGCGCAGGGCGCCTGGGACGACCTGGTGGACTGGTTCAACGGGCTGGAGCTGAGCGAGAACAGCATCCTGCTCGGCTTCGCCGTGGTAATTGGGCTGGCCGGCGGGTTCGGGGTCATCGGGTTCTACAAACTGATTGACCTGGCCCACGAGGCGTTCTTCAACTGGCCCGAGTCGGTGATGCCGGAGCTGGGGCTGCTGGCCTACCGCCCGGTGCTCACCGGGGCGGGCGCGGTGGCCGCGTGGTGGGTGATGGAGCGATTCGCGCGCGGGCACGACGGCCTGACGGTGCCGGACGTGCAACTCGCGGTGGTGCGCCGCCAGGGCTACATCCCGACCCAGCCGGCCCTCGCGCGGACCGCGGCCAGCGCGGTGACGATCGGCAGCGGCGGCTCCGCCGGCAGCGAGGGCCCGGTCGCGGTGTTCGGCGCAATGATCGCCTCCAAGCTGGGCCGGCTGTTCCGGTTCTCCCCCAACCGGGTGGGGATCCTGGTCGGGGCCGGCGCGGCCGCCGGCATCTCGGCGGCGTTCAATGCCCCGCTCGCCGGGGCGTTCTTTGCGCTGGAGGAGGTGCTCGGCTCCTTCAGCGTCGGCGCCGTCGCGCCGGGGGGGGTGAGCCGCGTGGTGGCCGCGGTGGGGTCCCGGTCGGTCTG
>CAZYIV010000261.1:0-1611 GCA_964647615.1 uncultured Gemmatimonadaceae bacterium
ACCCGGACCACGCGACGAGGGCCGAGCGGATGCTCGGCCCTCGTGGCGTTTCGGGGCGGGGTCGCGCCCGGCCCTACGGGTTGGAGATCTGGACCGGGATGTTGGAGTCGGCGGCGGTACCGTCACCCCGTTGCCCGCTGCCGCCCTCGCCCCAGCAGTAGGCGGCATTGGCCGAGGTGACGCCGCAGGTGAAGGCGGCGCCGGCCTCGATCCGGGTGAAGCCGGTCACGCCCAGGGGCAGGGAGACGGCGACCGGCGACGGCCGGTTGCTGAAGGTCGCGTCACCCAGCTGGCCGGAGTCGTTGAGACCCCAGCAGTAGACCTGGTTGCCGGAGGTGCGGGCGCAGGTGTGGGCGTTCCCCGCCACCAGCTCCACCACGTTGGTCAGGCCGGCGACCTGCACCGGGGCATGCTCCTCCACCACGGTGAGCGAGTCCTGCCCGATCCGGCCATTGGCGTTGAGGCCCCAGCAGTACACGTCGCCGCCGGTGGTACGGCCGCAGCTGTGAACCAGGCTGGACACCACCTGGCTGAAGGCGAGCCCGCCCTTGACCGCGACCGGATTGAGCCGCTGGCTCGTGCTGCTGTCGCCCAGCTGGCCGAAGCCGTTGAGGCCCCAGCAGTAGCCGAGGTTGCCGGTGCGCACCCCGCAGGTGAAGTAGGTGCCGGTGCCGACGCTGGTGTACACGCTGCCGCCGCCCGCCAGCTGCGGCGTGTGCGCGCTCGTGGTGTTGCCCCGGCCGAACTGGCCGTAGTTGTTGGCGCCCCAGCAGTAGAGCGTGCCGCCGGAGATCAGGCCGCAGGTCTGGATCGAGTCGCTGGCGTAGCTCGCCGCGAGGGAGGTGTAGCTGAACCCCCCGGAGACCGCGGTCGGGATGATCCGCGCGGTAGTGGTGCCATCGCCCAGCTGGCCGGCGCCGTTGGCGCCCCAGCAGTAGGCGCTGCCACCGCTGAGCAGGCCGCAGGTGTACGCGGTGCCGCCAACCAGGCTGGCCCAGAGCTGGCTGGAGTGCACCGCCACCGGGGCGTCGATCGAGGTGATGCTGCTGTCGCCCAGCGCGCCGGCGGCGTTGCTGCCCCAGCAGAAGGCGACGCCGTCCACCGTGAGGGCGCAGGCGTGGTCGAGACCGGCCGATACCGAGGCGACCTCGAAGGTCACCGTGGCGTCGAAGGTGACCGTGGGCAGTGCGCCCACCGTCGCGGTGACGCTGTTGGTCGTGACCGTCTTCCCGAAGGTCCAGCCGCCGACCGTCGCCTGGCCCAGCGCGTCGGTGGTGGGCGTGGCGCCCGAGACGGTGCCGCCGCCGGCGGTGACGGCGAAGGTCACCGTGGCGCCGGACACCGGGTTCCCGCTCGCGTCGGTGACCGTGACCTTGGGTGCCGTCCCCGCCGCGATCCCCAGACGGCCGGCCTGGCTGGTGCTGCTGGCGGCGCTCACGAAGGCTGGCGCACCGGCCACGAGCGAGATATTGCCCGACGTGGCGGAGCTGAGGCCCGTGCTGGTGAAGGTCAGCGAGTAGCTCCCCGCCGCGCCGGTCAGCGAGAGGTCGCTGAAGGTCACCACGCCGGAGGCGTTGCTCGCCACCGTGCGGGTCCCGCCCAGCGCCACTC
>CAZYIV010000262.1:0-1605 GCA_964647615.1 uncultured Gemmatimonadaceae bacterium
GCCGCAAGCTGATCGCGAATCGCGAGCGGGTCAATGCGCGGGGCGCGCGCACCGGTCCACCGCACGCGGCCGGCTAGTGGAAAGCGATGCCGAGACGGAGCCGGCGGCGGTTGGCCGCGGAGCCAGCGCTGCCTGCGGCCTGGACGCCGTCGGTCGGGAGGGTGAGCGGGTGCTCGCTCCGCTGGCCGACGCCGAAGACCACCTCGGCGCCGATCAAGTGGCGCGCCTGGGTCCCCAGGGCGGCCGGGCCCAAGGCAATCACCGCGGAGGCGATGCCGCCGGTCAGGGTTCGCATGGAATCATCTCGTGCCCTGGCGTTCTTCCTCGGACGCCGCGCGCGGCGTACCGCTCCGCTCAGTCGATCGGGATGTGGCGATCCACGTGCAGGCTGCCGACCGGCAGGCTGTCGGCCGCGTACCCCTTCGCGACCAGGGCAGAGTCGGCGGCGAGGGGCGGCGACGCCGGGCAGCGCCAGTTCCCGGAGAGTCGCCAGCCACCCACGGAATCGAGCGTACCCGCGATCACCTGATCGAGCGGTGTCCCGAGGGCAATCTCGACATGAACGGAGTCGGTGCGCCCCAGCGCGATGGGGACCGCCGAGAGCTCCGTGTCCTGCAGCACGCTGGTGGAGTCATCCGGGCTGAATTGCCGGAAGAGGTGCAGGAAGGCCGTGTCCGGCCGGGTGGTCGCGGGCCAGCGGGACAGTTGCCAGACACCACTGAGCGCACACGTGGACCGCGCGCCGGTCAGCTGGTCGTGGAAAGACGTGGAGGCAAACAGGGTGGCGATGGTGGCACGCGTCTGCGATGGCCCGGTGGCGTCGCAGGCCGGGAGCGCGAAGACCAGCAATGGCAGCAGGCCAAGGGAGAGCCGTGAAGCCATGCGGACATACCTCAATCTGGAACGCCTGGGGCCGCCGCGGAGACCGGAAGCACCAGCCTAACTTATCATCCGCTCCGTGTGCCGGCCACTGGTTTCACTTCCGGACGCCAACGGGCGGATCGCAGGAGCCGTTTCGTAGGTGCTCCCGCTCCCTCAGGGCGCCGGCGCCGCGGCGGCGCCGGTTTCCCACTCCCAGCTGAGGGTGTACACATAGCGATCGCCCCAGAGCCTGGGCCGGATGATGAGGGCGGTCGCCGAGTCGCCCGGGGCGAGCAGGAGCGACAGCGGTGTCGTGCCGCAGCCGGCACCGATGTTCAGGCACCGGTTGACCGTCACCGCGCGGATCCGCACCGACTCCTGCCCCTGGTTCGCCACCCAGATCACCACCCCGCGGCGGTAGGGGGGCGTCCTCCGCCACGAACGCAGGATGGGCGTGGTATCGGCCGCGGCCTGGGCCGGAAGGGCTCGCGGGGATGCGGTCACGGAGAGCAGCAGGGCGAGTCGAAGCACGAGCGCTCGCATCGCCCCACGCTCCAGCCTCACAGTGGCTTCTCGGGGCCGCACAGGGCAAAGACCAGGACCGAGCGCAGCGCGTGCTGGTCGTCGGGATCGAGGCGCATCGTCAGGCCGGCGATGCTGGTGACAACCTCGCCGGCGCGCGCCAGGGTGAGTGCCTCTTCCGGCAGGAGGCCCAGCGCCACGGTGTGAAACCGTCGGGAGGTA
>CAZYIV010000263.1:0-1598 GCA_964647615.1 uncultured Gemmatimonadaceae bacterium
CGCGTGTTATGCAGCGCGCGTCGTCCTCGTCGGCGAGGACAACGCCGTGGCACGTCCGCTGCTTCCCGGCACTCCTGACCGGTCGCTGGTCGAGTGCGGCGCCGGTCCCCTGTGCAGGTACATGGGCGTGGCGCGCCTCGACCGCGCGGCGTCCCGATCTTCCCCCAGGGAAGAGGAGTGTATCCGATGGATGGGAAACTGCAGTTGAAGCTCGCCATGCTGGTGCGGGTGGAGGACTTCCTCCGCGCGTATCCGTTCGGCGACGAACCGGCCGATCAGGTGGTGGCGCGGTTCACGGAGAAGCTGGCCCGGTTCCGGGTGCTCGTGGCCCAGCAGCAGGAAGGCATCGCCACCCGGGCGGCCCAGGTGGGGCAGGCACGCCAGCTGCGCAAGCGGCTGAGCCGGGGTCCGCTCCGGCACCTGGAGGCCGCGGCTCTCGCTCTCGAAGTCGAGGAGCCCACCCTCGCCGCGGCGGTCCGCCTGCCGAGCGCACGCATGTCCCAGCAGCCGTTCCTCGCGGCGGTGCGGTCGGTGGTGCAGGCGGTGGAGGCCAACGCCGAGCCGTTGCGCGGCGCGGGGATGTCGGCGGCGGTCCCCGCCGACCTCACGGCGCTGCTCGGCAGCTACGAGCAGGCCATCCATGAGAAGGAGGTGGCGCTCCGGGCCCACACCGGTGCCCGCGCGGAGCTCAAGGTGCTGGGCCGCGCGCTCATGGGGCTGGCCCGGCAGCTGGATGGCCACGTGAGTTACCGCTTTGCCGACAAGCCGGAGCTCCAGGGCGCGTGGACCAGCGCCCGCAACGTCGCCTGGCCGGTGCTGGTGCCGGCGGCGAAGCCGGCGGTGCCCCGGCCGGCGGAAGGGGTGCAGGCATGACCCTGCGGCAGTCCTGCAATAGAAAGACCTGACCGGCCGTCGTCCCGGGGGAACGGGAAGGCGGCCGGTTGGCATTACGGGAGGGTCTACTGCAGGACGGCGGGTGGGACAGTCAGGGCGCCGAGCTGGCTTCGAACCCAGCGGAACCCAAACCATGCAACACCGTTGGTCTGGTTTGGCGGCCGGAAACAAGACACTTCGCGGAGGTGACATCCACCTTGGGGAGCGTCAGCGTCGGAACAGCCGCTCCAGCGGCATGTCGAGCACCGCCCTTCCTTCTATTGACCAGTCCAGCCGCTCGGTGAGGATCTCCGGCCGAGTGTCGGTGGGGAGCCAGCGCTCCACCAGCTGGGCGTCCGGATCCACGATCCAGTACTCCCCCACCCCCGCGGCCTGGTAGATCCGGCGCTTGGCGCCGCGGTCCCGCGGCGCGGTCGTGGGCGAGAGTATCTCGATCGCGAGCACCGGCACCCCCACCTCCTCCCAGGATTCCGGCGGGTGCGCCGGATCGACCCGGATCACGAACAGGTCCGGGTGCACCAGCGTCCGGGGCCCCAGAATGATGTCGGCGGGGCTGGTGAACAGCTGCAGTTCGGCGCGGCTCTTCAGCCCTTCCAGGAGCGCCTCCGCCAGCCGGATCAGCGCCAGCTGGTGCCGGTACCGCGGCGACGGGGTCACGACATGCACCCCGTCCAGCAGCTCGTGCCGCTGCCCGTCCTCCGGCA
>CAZYIV010000264.1:0-1591 GCA_964647615.1 uncultured Gemmatimonadaceae bacterium
CACTGGATGGCGATCCTCGCGATGGACCAGTTCGCCTGGGTGGTCGCGGCCGCCATCCCCGGGGCGCGCCTGGTGGAGGACCGGCCCGGGATGCTCGAGGCCCATCGGGAGGGAGCGGTGCCGGTGCTGGCCCCGTCCCGCTGGTTGCGCGCCGCGGACGAGCTGCCGCACTCCTGGGAAGTGACCAGCGACAGCCTCGCGGCCTACCTGGCCACGTTGCTCGGGGCCGAGGAACTGGTGCTGGTGAAGCCGGTGGCCGGCGGGCGGGACCTGGCCGACGCCTGGTTCGACCGGGTGGCGCCGCCGGACCTGCGGGTCCGGATCGTCTCCGCGGCGGCATTCGCCGTGGAGGATGGCGGGACGGGCTAGACCGCGCGGGTCCGCTCGGCCCGGACGGCGCGGGCCAGTTCCTGTACCAGCCCGTCGTCCACGATACCGTTCCGTCCACCGCGACAGGCCGCGCTCCGCACCCCGAAGATCGCCGCCCCCGCCTCGCTCGCCGCCCGCACATCCCCCAGCCCCAGCCCGCCCCCGACCGCCAGCGGCAGCTCGTGACTGGCCAGGGCACTCGCGAGCGCGGCCAGCGCGGCGGGCTCCAGGAATTGGAACAAGGTGCGGCCGTCCTTGAGGCAGGTGTCCACCAGCACCCCATCGGCGCCGGCTTCGGGGACGAAGAACTGGAAGGCATCCGGCGGGAGGGAGTGGACCCGGGCGGCGTCGGCGTACGCCACCGCGATGACCCGGGGCTTTCCCGGCAGCGCCGCGGCGCGGCGTACTGCCTCGCGCAGCAGGTCCTCCACCTGGCCGGCATCGCGGAGGCCGTGGAACCCCAGCTTCACGTACGCCAGCGGCACGGTGACCCGGTCCATCGCCTGGCTGATGTCGTCGTAGGTGCCGACATCCCCCAGGGCGGCGCTGAGCCGCAGCTCGGCCGGGACGGCGGCGCGGATCGCCGCCAGCGCCTCGGCGCCCACGGGCCCGATCGACCCGCGCAGCGGCTCCTTGGCGTCAATGATCTCCGCGCCCCCGGCGATAGCCGCGCGCGCCTCGACTGCATCCCGGACACTGACCAGCAATCGCACGCGCGCCGCTCCCTTGTTCGCCCCGCCTGCCCCGGTATGTTACGCGCTGCCATGACCGCCGACAACGTACCTCCGCCGCCGGGCACCGCGCTGGCGGGCAAGCGGGTCCTCGTCACCGGGGGGTCGAGCGGCATCGGCCGCGCGATCGTCCTGGCGGCGGCGCGGGCCGGCGCCGACGTGCTGCTCACCTACCGCGCCAATGCCCGCGGGGCGGAGGCGGTCGCCACGGAGGTCACGGCGCTCGGCCGCCGGGCACACGTCACCCGGGCCGACGTCGCCGACCCGGCGCAGGTGGCGGCCCTCGCCGCCCACGCGCGGCGGCAGCTGGGCGGGGTGGACGCCTGGGTGAACAATGCCGGCGCGGATGTCCTCACCGGCGACGGCGCGGGACTCTCGCGCGCCGCCAAGCTGGACCTGCTGCTCGCGGTGGACCTCCGGGGCACCATGGAGGCGTCGTGGGCGGCGGCGGAACTGCTGCAGGCACAGCCCGGGGGCGGCGTGATCATCAA
>CAZYIV010000265.1:0-1589 GCA_964647615.1 uncultured Gemmatimonadaceae bacterium
CCTGTTCGCGATCGGGATCGCCTTCGCGCCGCCGCACGCCATCAGCCGGCCGCGGCAGAGTCCGAAGGGCACGCCGATCTCGCCGGCGCCGCCCCGCACCGGGATGCCCTCCGGGGTGATGGGGCGGACGGTGGCCCAGAACCTGGCCGACATGATCCAGCGCGGCGCGCCGGGGCCGGTGCACCACGCCTCGATGGCCAACATGGGGGCGGCGTGCATTGCGTCGGCGGGGGCGGGGACCTTGTCCGGAACGGCCGCCGCGATGACCATGTTCCCGGTGGTGCCGGATTACCAGCGGTACCCGCGCTTCGGCCGCTCGGTGGACGACACCTACGGCGAGATTGGCCTGGCGGCCCACTGGCTCAAGCACCTGCTGCATCACGTCTTCATCTACAAGGCCAGGGCCCGCTTCGGCTGGGCCCTGCTGCCCGAGTGACCGGAGCGACGCCCATGCGCAACACCGATGTCTTTCCGACCGACGCCCCGCTGCCCACGCCCCGCACCGTCTGGATGCGGACTTTCCTGCCGTGGCAGCTGCTGCGCTTCGTCTGGCTCAACGTCCGGATGCTCCGGATGGTGGGCAAGGCCCACTGACCACCCCAACACCGATCCGCATGCCGACCTATCGTGGCCAGAAGGTGGACGTCATCCTCGACGTCCGGTCCCGCCTCGAGTTCATCCTCGGGCACATCCAGGGCGCCGTCTGCATTCCGGTGGACACCGTCGCGGCCGAGGTGCCCCGCCGCCGCAACATCGCGAAGGACAGCACCATCCTGGTCTACTGCCAGAGCGGCTCGCGCTCGGCCACCGCGGCCGGGCAGCTGCGGCAGCTGGGCTACCGCAAGGTGCTCGACGGCGGCGGCATCGCGAGCGTGCGGCGGGAGCTCAAGCCGTAATCAGCCCGGGTGACGCTGGCCCATCCGCTGCATCTGGTCCTGCTGCCGCGCGTCCATCCGTTGTACCTGCTCCGGCGTGAGCAGCGAGCGCAGGCTGGCGTGAAACGCGAGCCGGTAGGGCATCAGCCCCATCATGGCGGCCTGCAGCTGCTGCTGCAGCGCGGCCACCGAATCGGCGGGGGCGCCGGTCTGGCGCGCGCTCCGGAGCGCCTCGCGCAGGGCCACCGCACGGGTCCGGGCCTCGCGGGACTCGGCCAGCATCAAGTCACGTAGCGGCACCGCCTGCGCCGCTTGGGCGGGGGTCAGCTGCAGCATCTGGGTCAGCATGGGGATGGTGGGGGGGAAGTTGGCGTCGTCGAGCGCCATGCCCCCCGGGCCGCCGGGGCCGCCGGGGCCGCCGCGGAAGCCCTGGGCGGGGAGTGAGCCGGCAAGGACCAGGGCGCTGAGCGCCAGCAGGATGCGGGAACGCACGGGACCTCCGGGCAAAGGGGTGCTGCACCCCCTCGGACGGCGCCGCGCGGCGGCGGTTAACGGGACTCCGGCGCCCGCCTTCCTTCCGGGCCCCGCGATGGGTAGCTTCCGCACCCTCCCGGCGCCGTAGCCAAGTGGTAAGGCAGAGGTCTGCAAAACCTCCATCACCGGTTCGACTCCGGTCGGCGCCTCTGACAGTCCGGGCAGGACCATGAACCGGCC
>CAZYIV010000266.1:0-1582 GCA_964647615.1 uncultured Gemmatimonadaceae bacterium
GTCCGACCGTCCGACCGTCCGACCGTCCGACCGTCCGACCGTCCGACCGTCCTACAACACCGGCACCTCAAGGTAAGATCCTGCCAGCACCCCCTCCTCCGCCCTCCGGAAATCCCCCTCCCTCGCCTCGAACAGGTTCGGCACGAACTGCTGCGGGTTCCGGTCATACAGCGGGAACCAGCTCGACTGCACCTGCACCATCAGGCGGTGCCCGGCGCGGAAGCGGTACAGCTGGTCGTGCAGGTCGATGGTGTAGCTGACGGGGGTGTTGGCGGGGAGCGGCGTGGCGTGGTCGAATCCCTTCCAGTAGCGGCCCCGGAAGATCTCGCCGTTCACCATCAGTTGGAAGCCGGCCATGCCGGGTTCGGCGGGGGCGCTGTCGGGCCAGACGTCTATGAGCTTCACCACCCAGTCGGCGTCGGTGCCGCTGGTGGAGGCCACCAGGTGCGCCACCACGTCGCCGCCGATCACCAGATCCTCGGTGAGCGGCGCGGAGGTCCAGGACACCACGTCCTTCCGATCGGCGAGGAAGCGCTGGTCGTGCAGCATCCAGATCGCCCAGCCGCGCTCGGGCCCGGTGCGCGGCAGGTAGGGCACCGGGTCGGCGGGGTCGGAGGTCCAGGTCGCGAGCGCGCGGCTGCCCGGTGCCGGCGGCTCGAACGTCAGCGCGCCCCCGTCACCCAGGTACAGCTTCCGGCTCGTCGCCTCCGTCGGCGGCCAGGCATCAAAGCGGCGCCACTCATTGCCGCCGGTCTCGAACGCCTGCGCCTCCGGGAAATGCCCGTCTCCCTTTCCATGCAGCCAGTACGCCAGCCACGGACGGAGGACCGTCTGCCGGAACTCGTCGCTGGTGGGCGCGCCGAGCCGCAGGTGCCCCACCGAATCGCCACCGGGGCGGGTCCACTGGCCATGCACCCACGGCCCGAGCACGAGGCTGCTCATGTGCGCGGTGTCGTGCGGCTCCAGGGTGCGGTAGAGCAGCTGCGGGCCGAACAGGTCCTCCGCGTCCCACCAGCCGCCCACCGTGAGCGTCGGGACGGTGGGGCGGGTCAGCGCCCGCTGCAGCGCGCGGGCCTGCCAGTATTCGTCCCAGGCGGGGTGGGCGCTGGCGGCGCGCCAGGTGGGGAGCGTGTCCACTCCGGTGGCGTGGCCCAGCGCGGCGAGGGTCGGGTACTGCAGGAAGTAGCCGTACTCGTCGTCGCCGGCGTCGAAGCCGTTCCCCTCGAACCAGGCGGTGTAGCTCACCAGCTGCGTCTGCCGCAGCGCGCCGTTGTGGAAGAAGTCGTCGCCCAGCCAGACATCGGTCACCGGCGCCTGGGGCGAGATGGCGGCAAGGGCGGGGTGCGGCCGGATCGCGGCCATCGCGGTGTACCAGCCGGGGAGCGAGTAGCCGATCACCGCCACCTTCCCGTTGTTCTCGGGCAGGTGCTGCACCAGCCAGTCGATCGTGTCCCAGGCGTCGGTGGACTCGTCGGTGGCGCCGGCATCCGCGGAATCCGCCAGCGGCCGCATCACCTCGAACGTTCCGCCCGACTCACCCCGCCCCCGCACCTCCTCGGTGACGAACAGGTACCCGTCCGCC
>CAZYIV010000267.1:0-1511 GCA_964647615.1 uncultured Gemmatimonadaceae bacterium
GCGATCCGCGCTACGGCTACGCCCGGGACTTTGTCCCGCTCATGGAGCGGATCCTCCCGGATCTCGCGGAGAAGGGCATCCGGGTTACCAGCAACGCGGGCGGGGTGAATCCGCGGGCCTGCGCCGAGGCGGTGCGGGAGGCGGCACGGAAGCTTGGCCTCTCGGGCAAGGTGCGCATCGCCCTGGTGAGTGGCGACGACATCCTCCCCCGGCTGGACGACCTGCTGGCCCGCGGCCACGCGATGACCGACATGGACACCGGCCGCCCGCTGGCCAGTATCCGCGACAAGGTGCTCTCCGCCAATGCCTACCTCGGCATGGCGCCCATCGTCGAGGCGCTGCGCCAGGGCGCGCACGTGGTCATCACGGGCCGGGTGACCGACACCGGACTCACGCTGGGGCCGCTGTTCCACGAGTTCGGCTGGGCGCCGGACGACTGGGACAAGGTCGCGGCGGGGACAGTTGCGGGGCACATCATCGAGTGCGGGGCCCAGTCGAGCGGCGGCAACCTGCTGCGCGACTGGCGCAAGGTGAAGGGCCTCGCCAATCCCGGCTTCCCGATCGCCGAAGCCAAGGCGGATGGCAGCTTCACCATCACCAAGCACCCCGGCACCGGCGGTGTCGTGAACGTGGCGAGTGTCACCGAGCAGCTGGTCTACGAGATGGGCGATCCGCACACCTACATCACCCCTGACGGCGTCGCCGATTTCACCACCATCCAGCTCCGGCAGGCGGGCAAGGACCGGGTCCGGGTGAGCGGCATCCGGGGCGGTCCCCGCACCGACAAGCTCAAGGTGTCGATCGCCTACTTCTACGGCTACAAGGCGGTCGGTACGCTGGTGTACAGCTGGCCCGAGGCCTACGACAAGGCCCGCGCCGCCGACGGGATCCTGCGCCAGCGGCTCAAGGAGCTGGGGCTCGAGTTCGAGCAGGTCCTCACCGAATACGTGGGGGTGGACGCGACCCACGGCCCGTTGTCCGGCCCGCCACATCCCGACACGCCCGAGGTGCAGCTCCGCATCGGCGTGCGCGGCCCCGACAAGGCGGCGGTGGAGCGGTTTACCCGCGAGATTGCGCCGCTGGTGCTGACCGGCCCGCCGAGTGTCACCGGGTTCGCGGGCGGCCGGCCCGAGGTGCAGGAGGTGGTCGCGTACTGGCCCGCGCTCATTGACCGCACCGAGATCGAGCCGCACGTGCGGGTGGAGGTGCTCGATGCCTAGGGTCCAGCTGCGCTGGCTCGCCCATGTCCGCTCCGGCGACAAGGGCGACACGGCGAATGTGGGGCTGATCGCCCTCGACCCGGCCGACTACCCGTTGCTGGTGAAGCAGGTGACCCGCGCCCGCGTCGCCCGGCACTTCCGCGGCATGGTGAAGGGCGTGGAGCGGTTCGAGCTGCCCAACCTCCACGCGCTCAACTTCCTGCTCCACGGGGCGCTGGATGGCGGCGGGACCATCTCGCTCAAGACCGATGCGCAGGGCAAGGTCTACTCCACGGCGCTGCTCCGGATGGA